>CAJBES010000239.1 GCA_903952145.1 uncultured Opitutaceae bacterium
AAGGTTTTCGACACGGACGGGAGAATGTTTCGCGAATGAAAGCGGCGGCAAGGCCGAAGTCGGTGAAAAGCTCCCTCAAGCCACGGCAGGGCACGGTTGCGTCGCGGTATTTTGACTAGTCAAAATATAATTGTTGCTTTATCAAATCAATTGGCGATTGGTTCTCGTCGATGGCCACCAGCACCGTTGAGAATTACCTCAAGGCGATCCTCTTGCGCACGGAAGGGTCAGACCACATTGTGTCAATGGGGGTGCTGGCGGAGGCGCTGGATGTGGTGCCGGGGACGGTGACCACGATGGTGAAGGCATTGGCGGAGCAGGGTTTGCTGGACCACCAGTCGCGTCAGGGCGTGCGGCTCACGGAGGCGGGTCGCCAACTGGCCCTCGGGGTTCTGCGTAAGCACCGGCTCGTCGAGACGTTCCTCGTGCAGACCCTGAAGATGGACTGGTCGGAGGTGCACGAGGAGGCGGAGGCGCTGGAGCATGCAGTGTCCGAGCGGGTACTGGCGCAAATTGACGATTTTCTTGGTCATCCCACGACCGATCCCCACGGGGACCCGATCCCGGACGTGAACGGCAGCGTGGCCGGGGGCGCAGCGTCCGTCACACTGTTGAATTGTGCCCTCAACCAGCCGCTGTGCGTGGCGCGCATCATCGATCAGAGCCCGGCATTTCTGGAGTTCGTGCAGCAAACCGGCTTGAAGCCCGGGGCACGGCTGCAAGTGGTGCGCCGCGAGCCGGCCAGCGGCGTCCTGCATTGCGAGGTGCGCCCCGGCGGCGAGGTGGCCTTGGGGCTGCCCGAAGCCGGCAAAATCGCGGTGCGCTCCGTCAGCTGAACCCACACATGCCCAGCCTGCCTTTCCTCCTGTCGCTCCTCATCATTGCCGGGTTGCTTTTCTGGCCGGGCGCCGGCGTCGTGGCCCGCTGGCGAGAAGCCCGGCGGCGCGCGGCACGGGTGCGCAGCGAGGATGCATTGAAGCATGTGTTGAAATGTGAAGTGAACGGGCAGGTGCCGACGCTCAACAGCGTGGCCGGGACGCTGCATATCCGCGACGGCCAGGCTGCCGAACTGCTGGCCGACATGGAGCAACACGGTCTGGTGACCTTGAACGAGGGGCGACTGCGCCTGCGGCCGCACGGTCGTGAACTCGCGTTGCATGTCGTCCGCGCCCACCGGCTCTGGGAAAGCTATCTCGCCGAGCAAACCGGGGTGGCCGAGGCCAAATGGCACCACCTGGCCGAGCGCAAGGAACACCAGCTCTCGCCGGAAGACACGATCGTGCTGGCGGCCCGCCTGGGCAATCCACTCCACGACCCGCACGGCGACACGATCCCGGCAGAGGGGGCGGACCTCCCGGCGGACACCGGACAGCCGCTCAACACCGCCCCGCTCGACACCCCGGTGCTCATCCTGCACATCGAGGATGAACCGGAAGCGGTCTACGCCCAGATCCAGGCGCTCGGATTGCGGCCGGGCATGAAGGCCTGCATTTTCTCGAAGGAAGGCGGATGCATCCGCTTCTGGGCCGATGGGCGTGAGCATGTCCTCACCCCGATCCTGGCCAACAACCTGACCTATGTGCCGCTGCCGGGCACGACGCCCGGGGATTTGTTCGAGGAGGAATTTTTGAGCGGGCTGCATCCGGGCGAACGCGCCCGTGTGCTCGGCCTGAGCACCGCCTGCCGGGGAGCCGAGCGCCGGCGGTTGCTGGATCTGGGTTTTGTCCCGGGCACCATGATCGAGGTTGAGCTGGTCAGTCCCGCCGGTGATCCGACCGCCTACCGGGTGCGCGGCACGGTGATCGCCCTGCGGCGGGAGCAAGCGCGGCTGATCCACATCGGCAATCGCGCCACCCTCCCGGCGGAGGCCGCCAGCAAATGAACACGGCCCCCGCAGCCGGCGCCGCCGTCCCCGCCCAGGCCTGCGCCAGTTGCAGCGTCTACCGGGCCGCCAATCTGAAGAAACTGGGCCTGAACATGGAGCAGTGGGACTTCATGATCGCGCTCGCCGGCAACCCCAACACCGGGAAAAGCACGGTCTTCAACGCGCTCACCGGGCTGCGGCAGCACACCGGCAACTGGCCCGGCAAGACGGTGACCCGCGCGGAAGGCGGCTTCGCCTACGGTGGCAACAGCTATAAGCTCGTCGATCTGCCCGGCACCTACTCGCTGCTTTCAACCAGTCTGGACGAGGAAGTGGCCCGAGATTTCATTCTCTTCGGCCAGCCGGATGTGACGGTCGTGGTGGCGGACGCTTCGCGGCTGGAGCGCAACCTCAATCTCGTGCTCCAAGTGCTGGAGATCACCGACCGCGCAGTGTTGTGCCTGAATCTCATGGACGAGGCCCGCCGCCACGGTGCCACCGTGGACGCCCGCCAGCTCGCCCGCGATCTCGGCGTACCGGTGGTGCCGACCTCGGCGCGTTCGGGCGAGGGCTTGCCCGAGCTGTTGAAGGCGATGGCGGACGTGGCCGCGGGCAAAATCGTCTGCCGCCCGCACCGCCCGGAGGACGAACCGCCGGCGATCAAACGCGCCCTCGACGAGTTGGTCCGGAAAATCCGCCAGCTGCATCCCGGGCTGCCGAATGCGCGCTGGGTGGCCATGCGCCTGCTCAGCGGCGATGAAACCCTGGCGGAGGCGCTCCGCCGCGGCGAGCTGGGCGGCACCGCCGTGCAACCGGCGGCAAAGGCCTGAAGCCCATGGCAACCGAAGCCCAGCATTCCCCGACCGCGCCGGCGGTGGCGGACATCCTCGAAGCCGCGCGGCGGCTGCGCAGCGGGATCCCGGGCGATGTGCATGAGCAACTCGTCGAGGCGATCTACGCGGACGCCGAGCGCATCGCGGGCCGCGCGGTGAGCCGGCCGGAGCGCCGGGCCCGGCCCACGCTGGACCGGACGCTCGATTATTTTTTGACCAGCCGGCTATGGGGCTTCCCGATCATGTTGCTGCTGTTCGCGCTGATGTTCTGGATCACCATCATCGGGGCGAATGCGCCCTCGGGCTGGATCTCCGATCTGCTGGTGGGGCAATGCTGGCCGCTGCTGCGGGAGGTGACGGTTGGTCTCGGCCTGCCCTGGTGGCTGCGCGGCCTGCTGGTGGACGGCATGTATCTGTCCACAGCCTGGGTGGTGAGCGTGATGCTGCCGCCGATGGCAATTTTCTTTCCCATGTTCACCCTGCTCGAGGACTTCGGCTACCTGCCGCGCGTCGCCTTCAACCTCGACCTGGCCTTCAAGAAAGTCGGGGCCCACGGCAAACAGTCCATGAGCCTGATGATGGGCTTCGGCTGCAACGCCGCCGGCGTGGTGGCGACGCGCATCATCGACAGCCCGCGCGAGCGATTGATCGCCATCATCACGAACAATTTCGCCCTCTGCAACGGCCGCTGGCCCACGCAGATCCTGATTGCATCGATCTTCATCGGCAGCCTCGCACCGGCACATTGGGCCGGGCTGGTGTCGGCCGGGGCGGTCACCGCGGTCGCCCTGCTGGGCATTGCTCTGACGCTGGCAGTGTCGTGGGCGCTTTCCCGGACCGTCCTCCGGGGCGAGGTTTCGTCGTTCAGCCTGGAACTGCCGCCCTACCGGCCGCCGCACTTCTGGCGGACGCTCTACACCTCGCTGATTGACCGCACGGTGTTCGTGTTGTGGCGCGCCGTGGTGTTCGCCGTGCCGGCGGGTGCGGTCATCTGGCTCAGCGCCAATCTGCATGTCGGCGGCATGACGGTCGCGCAATATTTGATCCAATATGCCTATCCCCTCGGCCTCGTGCTCGGCCTGAATGGCGTCATCCTGCTGGCCTATGTCGTCGCGATTCCGGCCAATGAAATCGTCATCCCCACGATCCTGATGCTGACGGTCCTCGTGACGGGAAGCCACGGCATCGGCGAAGGGGCGGGCGTGATGTTCGAACTCGACTCAACCGCGGCCACCGGCGCGCTGTTGCAGGCCGGCGGGTGGACGCTGCTCACGGCGGTGAACCTGATGCTTTTCAGCCTGCTGCACAATCCGTGCAGCACGACGATCTACACCATCTACAAGGAGACCGGCAGTGTGAAGTGGACGGTCGTGGCCACGCTGCTGCCCCTGGTGCTGGGCTTCGGCGTCACCCTGGCGGTTGCGATGCTGTGGAGGACCTTTGGTTGAGGTGCGGCGCATGAAGCGGAGCGAAACGGCGCACATTGCATCCACGGGCAGCGGCCTTGGGTGGAAGCCGATTTTGAGCGGGGTCCGCGCCCTGCTGCCCTGCCTGCTGCTGGTGCAGTCTTTGGCGGCGCAGGTGTCCGAGGCGCCGACCACCGTGGCGCCGGGCCAGTGGCTGCTGGAGGCGGATGTTGTTGCGGTGGCGTTCGACCGCCACACTGTCCGGCAGGACAGCAGGCACTACCGCTCGACCACGGTGGGCTCGACGCTGCTCAGCACGGGACTCGGCCGGAAGCTCGACGTGCAGTTCGGCCTGGAACTATGGCGGGAGGAGCGCACCACCGGGGCGGGGCTTGAGCAGAGCGACCGGGGGTGCGGCGACGGCTGGTTGCGCGCCAAATGGAATTAATCCGGCGATGAGAGCACGGGTCCGGCTTGGGCGCTGCTGCCCTATCTTAAGGTGCCATCGGCTGACGAAGCGGTGGGCAACGGACGCACTGAGCCGGGAGTGGCGCTGATCTACGGTCGACCACTGGACGAGGAGCGGGTGCTGAACGCCATGCTTGGCGTGGATTGGCTGGAGGATGGGCCCGGGTGGCGTGCACCGGCTTATTTTGGCAGTGTGGCGGTCACTTGGAGCTGCGGCCTTGGCACCGCCTGTTATGTCGAAACGATTGTGTCGGTCGATGACCGCGCCACGCGCGTTTGGGCGGGTGAATTCGGTGCGGGTCTGACCCGGACCACAAAGCTTGGCGTGAGCTTTGATCTGGCGGTCTATGCGGGGCTGACGCGCAGCGCGCCAGACTGGACGCCAGTGTTCAGGCTGGTCTGGCCACTGTGACCGGCGGGCTGCAACCGCATGATCGGTCAGCCCGCGAACAAACCGCGGACTTTAGCGCGGATTAAATATTCCTGTAGCCGCGCTTGAGCCAAAAGCGAAAGCGTGGAGCGAATGAGGCCGCGTTGGAGCACAGCGACAACGTGGCTATACCATTACTGAAAATGCTCTAAATGGACGCCTGCGCCCTTCACCAATCCGTGGTGCCCGGCGCGCCGGACTCAAGCGGATTTCGCCGCGAAGTTCAGCCGGCGGCGCACGGCGTCGGAATCCGGGCTGCGCACGATGAACACCAGCTCCGACGGGACATCACTGGCAGCCTCCTCTACGGACCAACCAGATGTTGAATAATCCACATGGACGCAGCGCCCATCCTGACGGGCGAAACCTTTGATGCGGAAAATATCGTTGCGGGCGGTCGCGACTGCGGCGCGGAGCTTGTTCCAATCCAGGTCGTGCGGCACGGCCACGGCGAAGCTTTCGAAATGCGGATCGCGGCAGGGTGCGAGCGCACCGTAGGCGGCGCCGGGCGGTGCGACGGCGAAGATGTCCACCTCGGCGGCGCAGTAACGGGTGCGCGTGATGGCGAGGGTGGGGTTGATCTCGCGGAGGGCGGTTTCGGTCTGCGCGAGGAGCGACTCCGGATAGAGGTCGGTCTTGTTGAGCAACGCGCGGTGGGCGGCCTCGACCTGGGCGCGGATATTCGGCAGCGTGTGCCGCAGCTTCAGAAAGGTGCCGGGATCGACAATCGTCGTGACGGAGGCGAGCTGATAGACGGAATCGAGCCGCGCCTCGCGCAACATGGTGCCGGCGACGGCCGGGTTCGCCATGCCGCTGGCTTCGACCACGACGCCCTCCACCGGCGCCTCCGGCGTGCCAAAGCGGGCCGGCAGGTCGCGCAGGCTGGCGATGAACTCCGTCACGAGGCAGCGGCAGAAGATGCTGCCGCCCGCGATGGAGACCACGGCGGCCGTCTCGCCGCCGAGTACGGCGGCATCCACATCGCGCGCGGAGAATTCGTTGACGAGCCAGACGAGCTTCCGGTTGTGATGGCGGCGGACCAACTGCTTCAGGCAGGTCGTCTTGCCGCTGCCGAGAAAGCCGGTGACAAGCGCGAGAGGAATCATTTCTTTTTCTTCTCTCTGATCTTGGCCTCGATGGTCGCGACGAGCGTGTTCTGGTCGGGGATGATTGAGGAGAACGCCACGACGCCGTCGAGGCAGATGGTCGGGATGTTCTTCACGCCAAGCCGGGTCATGACGCCGATGCCCTCGCGGCTGGTGATGCGGTGCTCCTTGACGATCGCCGGCTCCGAGAGCCGCTTGGTGGCGCGGTGCACCGCGTCCATCATGTATTGGCACGGGGCGCAGGAAGCCGAGTCGAGCGTGATGACGTCAATGGTCACGTGGGGCTCATGGGCATAGTCGGGGAGCGGCACCTCGGAGGCGTGCTCGGCGGTCTTGGCGATGATCGTGCGTTTGGCGACCTCGCGGCGGTAGCCGTCATGAACCATCCCGGCGATGGCGGTGAGGTTCTTCTCCGGCGTGTGGAAGGGCAGGTCGCAGCCGGGCGCGAGCACGAAGCCGCAACCGCCGCCCACGTCGATGCAGCGGATGGCGTCCAGCTGCGCGTCCTCTTCGTCGCCGAGCAGCAGGGCGCTAGTCAGCTTGAGGTTACCCCCGAAGGATTTGTCGCGGCCGCGGGTGAAGTCGCGGATGCTCTCCAGCGCGATGTTCTCGTCGATGGAGATGTTGTCGCAGCCGGTGCGGCACATGGCTTCGAGGTTGCGCGTTGCGTCGCCGCAGACGAACAGCGAGGACAGCGCCTTGCGGTCGCGCACGAAGGCGAAGATCTGGTTGACGGCCGGCGTGACGAACAGATCGAAGTGCTCCGAGGATATCTGGCTGGTCATCGGGTCCACCACCGCGATCACGTCGGCGCCGTTGTCGAGGTAGGCCTGGGCCACCTTCTGGCCGACGGACGCACAGAAGCCGATGACGGCCCTGACGTAGTCGGGGTGATCAAACATCTGGAGAAAAATTTCGTTGCCCATCAGGTGCAGCGCCAGCGTGAACGGTCCGCAGATCAGGCCGTAAAGCGCGATGTCTCCGCCCATCTCCTTTTTCGTCAGGCGCAGCGTGTCCATCACGAGCGGGAAGCGGCCCATGCTCGGATCGAACACGGGCAGCGCCATGAGGGAGTGGCCCTGCTCCAGCGGATGCGAGCAGACCGAGGGCGGGGTCTGGTCGGCCCAGTGCAGTTGGCAGCCCAGCACCTCGGCCTCCAGCTGGAGATCAAACGCCACGGGGAGGCCGTCGGGCTGATAGAGTTCGCGGGCGCGGCGCAGGCCGGCGACCATCAGTTCGCTGGACTGCAGGTATTCGCGGGCGGTCCTGCCGATGAGCTTGGCGCCATGGACGCCGACAAACGGCACCCAGGCGGGCCGCGATGTGGCTTCGTTGCGCAGGGCCCTGAGCAGCAGGTCACGTGAGTTCATGCCCGATTGTCTCAAGGCCGGCTGGTGAAAATCAATTTTTTCCCGACGAACCGACAAGCCCGGTCTCCGCCAAATAGCGGCACGGTAGTCTCCCGTGCCGGCCATGACCCGGGTGGAGGCCGGGGCTATGGGAAGCCGGATGGGTCGGGAGGGGGTTATTAGTAGGGCAACTCCAGTCTGAGTCGCTTTTTTATATCCGCGAGAGGCAGGGGCTGGCATTCCATGGAATCCCATTCCGCGCAGCCGGTCATCCGGATTTTTGCGGTGCGGCTGGACGGCGCATGGAGCGTGAATTGCAAACAGCTGAGGTCATACTCGAGCAACGCGACACAATCCACCGACTCCAGCATGACGGCGAATCGTTTGGTCACCAGGTAGCCGGCAACAACCAGCGTGCCCTTTTCGGGGAGTTGCGGCGCCTGCCCGTGCTGATTGAGGTGCGCCGTGACCGACTCCTGGCGTTTTTGATGTCCGGCCTCGTCCAGCCCGCCATAGTGTCCGGGGTGGCCAACCCCCGGGAAAAACAAGGTGGTGATCAGGTGATCCCTCTGGTGGGCGCGAGCCGCGTCAAGATAGACGGTGGCCTGCTCGAACGGCACCCGCGGATCCGCCATGCCGTAAATCATCAGGAGCGGCGTCAGCAGATTCATGGCCGTGGTGCGACCTCCCCTTGAGAGATAGGCTTCGGGCCGGGTTGTGGGATTACCGCCAATCCAGCCGGCCCCTTCCATTTCATCACAAAACTCCCCCACGGCGTCGTGGAGAAACCAGAGGCCGAAATCCGAGACGCCGACTTCGCACACGGCGGCTGAAAACAGGTCAGGGAATTTTCCCAGCAGCCCCAGGACATTGCTGCCCCCGCCGCTGCCGCCCCACAGGCGCGGCGCCGCGGAGGAGGACACCGCCGCGGGCATGGAGCGACGACAAGCATCCAGGACGTCCACGCCATCGTAAAGCTCCCAGCCATTGGCATCAGGCCGCCCGCTGCTGTCGCCGCGCCCGCGCATTTCCGGCGCGATCATGGTGAAACGGCCGCACGTGCACGGATCAACGTTGTCAGTGTGCCCATCCTTGATGTTGCCGTGCCAACCATGCATGTTGATCAGCATGGGTGCCGGCTCCGCGGCGGGAGTGAATTGGGCGAACAGCCGGAGCTGGTGGTCGATGGATGATCCATACGAGGAATAGAACGCTTTGCATTTCGCGGGTAGGGCGGCGGCGTCTTGATTTTGCATGGATGATAGCGTGTCGGGGCGGATGATTTTCAATCTGGGTTGGACCGTGTGGTGGTTGACGCCGCACTGAGGCGGAAGGTGTTGTTGCCGGTGAAAAAATATAGGTCAACTTCGAGCCGCTCCAATTGTCCTCCACCGCCACGTTCGAAAAATGGTGTCAGTTCAGAATGGCGGGGGGAACATCAATTGAATTCCTGCCTCTTCCCCGGGCAGGCGATCCAACGGGTGCAAAGCCCGGCGCGGGCGCGGAAGCAGGTCGGCCGTGGCAGGGGCGCGGCGTGCTTGTGCACATCGCCCTGATAAGGCAGGCGGATGAGCTGCGGCAGTTTCCGTTGCGTCGCATCAATCCGAGCCGGCTCCCCGCCGGCGCCCCACCACCGGAAGCGCAAGGCGATCTCCGGCGTAATGGCACACGCTGCGGCGGGCCCCCGGTCCATCCGCTTACTCCATAGAAACCGGATCGGTTGGGCGGGGGTTGGCGCGGTCTTCCTGCTGTCGAAGAGTCTTGCCTGATTCGCGCGACGACGGAGTTTGTAAGCCGCTTTGGGAATCCGAAGGTGAAAATGAAATTGCTCTCAGATCTCGTTTATTGTCCCGACCATCCCCTCCAGAAATTGGATTTGTGGTTGCCTGACGGCAACGGGCAGTTCCCCGTCGTGCTGGCGTTTCATGGCGGTGGCTGGCGAAATGGAGACAAGAGTGGCACGATGAACGGTTACGCCCAACTGCTGGGGCAACTCGGCGTGGCCGTGGTTTCAGCCAATTACCGGCTCAGCGGCACGCATGCTTTTCCCGCGCAGGAGCACGACATTTTCGCCGCGCTCAAGTGGATCGGGGACAATGCCCGCGCTTACGGCCTCGACCCCACCCGCGTCGGACTGACGGGCGTGTCTGCAGGGGCGCATCTCGCCGCGTTGCTCGGCGTGAAAGCCACGAAGCAACGGCGCGCGGACAATGCCTGCTCTCTCCGCTGTATGTTGCTCGTATGCGGCGTGTATGACATCGGGCAATGGGTGATGGACTGTCCGAATTACCTCGATCTCGTCGATGCTTTTCTCGGCGGGCCGATGCCCGTGAAGCGGCACGTCGCGCAGTCCGCCTCGCCCATCAATTTCGTCCACATCAACGTGCCCGTCTGCCTCTGTGTCCACGGCGAGAATGACCAGGTTGTGCCGCCCAACCAATCATCACGCTTTGTCACCGCCCTCAAGAAATCCGGCGCGCGCGCTGCAGCCGTCACCGTCCCCAACCTCGGTCACACCGCTTATATGTCAGGGGATGACATGACCCAGCCATTGGGAGGGCGGGACACCTTTCTTGGATTCTTCAGCCAACATCTGCTGGAGTGAAAAGTGCGGGCGCAGCCGGGGAAACCCGCATCCATGACCCGTCGGGCAGGAAGGAGCCTCCCTGTTCTTGGGGGGAAGGATCAATCGCGCTCTGGCTGGTTCGGCGGGTTCACTCCCCCGCGGCATGGGATTCTGCTTCGCGTCCAACTTCAAGACGACGGCTTCGAGAAGATGCACCCTGCAAGCGTGGAGCGAACGCCCTGAATTGTTTGGCGGCGCGCCGTGAATCATCAGGCGGGCGCAGCGCCGAAATCCGGCACGGCGATCCATTCCCCGTCGCGCTGGGCGGATTCGTGCGCGATGACGCCGGGGGCGTTGTATTTCGCCGATTCCCAGACGTTGACCGGCGGCTGCCGGCCGCTGACGACTGCGCGCACGAAGTCGTCGGTGAGAAACTGGTGCGAGCCCTCGTGCCCGTTGGGCTGCGTGCGGTAGGACTCGGGGAGGCGCGGGCGATACTTCTGGTGCACGGCGGCAAAGCTCGTGAGGAAATCGCGGCGGAGATCGCGCTCGACCTTGATCTTCTCCTCTTTTTCGGAGGCATACACGTCGGCGCACTTGAGCTGGTCCGCAACGGACACGGGGTCCGCCGTGCGTGAGCCCCACATGGCGTCCAGCGCGGTCTCCTCGTAGCTGCCTTCGGTGCCGAAGAGCGAGAGGCGCACGGAGCGGCCGCCCTTCGTGCCGCAACGGCGAAATTCATTGATGCGCGCGATGCCACCGTCGCTCGTGCGGCAGAGCGCGGTCTGGTTGCTGAAGGCGTTGCCGAACTGGCTCACCGCCTCGAGGAAGATGCCGTCGTCGGACCGGTCCCGCCAGCCGAGGCACGACACCGAGGTCATACGGGCACCCGTGACGGACAGCACCATCGCGACCGAGTGGGTGGGATAGAGCATGGGCGGGACGCTCGCGGTCGCCTTCCAGTTGGCGCCGCCGCCGCGCTGAAACACGGAATAAAAACCGTGCGACATGTCGTGGTAGTAGGCGCCTTCACCATAGACGAAATGGCCGAATGCGCCGGCGTCCCACTGCTCTTTGCAGAAAAGTCGGTTGCCGTAATAGCAGGACGTCTCGCCCATCATGTAGATGAGGCCGGTCTTTTCCACCGCCGCGACGAGCCGGTGCAGATCCTCGATGGTGGTGGCGGCGGGCACGGCGGAATAGACGTGTTTGCCGGCCGCCAGGGCCCGCAGCGCAATCGGTGCGTGGGTCCAGCGTTGTGTGAAAATGGCGATGGCATCGACGTCGCTTTGCAAAACCTCCTCGAGATTGCGGAACGTGCGGGCGATCCGGAACCGTTTCGTTACGTCGGCCAGCGTTGCCTCATCGAGGTCGCAGCAGGACACCTCCTGCACGAGTGGGTGGGCCTGGAAAAGCGGAATGAAACAGCGGCTGAAAAGCCCCACGCCGACCAAGCAGAGTTTGAAGGGTTTCACGGATGGAAGGGTGGAGGCTATTTAACTTCCATGAAACTACATTTGTGAAGCATTGGTTGCCAGCCTGGGGTCAGTTTCCTGCTGTCACGCCCCAACCCGGTTTTGGGACACGGGGCTGATAGGAAACCGGAGCGGCCGGGTGGGCTTACCGGGAGAACCGTCTGCAGAAAACCGGGGCGCAGGAAGTCGCGAGCCTCGCCCAATGGCGCATCCAGGTCGGACTGATGGAGCCATGGGTCGCGTTTGATGGGGTTGAAGCCTGATGGGGCGTGGATCACCGTTCACCGGACGCAGGGCAGGCGAGGCCTCTCGTCCAACCGCCCGCCCGCCCGGCGGAAGGTCGCGGGAAGGGGGCCGGGTCGGGCGACGTGTGCGGGTGCGAGCTCCACCTGACGGGCTCGGTGGACCGGCCGTGGCGTGGTTCCTGCGGTTCCCGCAGAGCGCGCTGCAACAGGGTGTGTCCCTGGCTTTCGCCGGAGCGAGGGCTCAGTCGTCGTTGCCGGTCTCGTGCATCTTGCCCGTGAGGTAGGAATCGAAGGCGGCGAGATCGAGCAGGCCGTTGCCGCTCAGGTTGAAGACCAGGACGCGCTTGCGGTTCTCCTCGCGACACTTGATGGCCTCGTCGATGACCGCCGCGATCGCATGCGAGGATTCCGGCGCCGGCACCAGGCCTTCGCTGCGCGCAAACGTCACCGCGGCCTTGAACACCTTCATCTGCGGCACGGCGAGCGCCTCGATCAGCCCGAGCTTTTTGCAGTGGCTCACCATCGGCGCCATGCCGTGATAGCGCAGGCCGCCCGCGTGGATGCTCGGCGGCATGAACTGGTGGCCGAGCGTATACATCATCATCAACGGCGTCGTCTCCGCCGTGTCTCCGAAGTCATAGCGCAATTCGCCCTTGGTGAGCGACGGACAGGAGGCCGGCTCGACGCCCACGATCCGGCACTTCGTTTTCCCGGCGATTTTCTGCCGCACGAACGGAAACGCGAGGCCCGCGAAATTGCTGCCCCCACCCGCACAAGCGAAGATCACGTCGGGTTCCTCGCCGGCCATCGCCATCTGTCTGATGGTTTCCTCGCCGATGATCGACTGGTGCAGACACACGTGGTTCAACACGCTGCCGAGCGAGTATTTCGTGCCGGGATGCTTCACGGTGTCCTCGATCGCCTCGCTGATGGCGATGCCGAGGCTGCCGTGGCTGTCCGGATCCGCGGCGAGCACCTTGCGGCCGAACTCGGTTTCCGTGCTGGGGCTCGCATGGACCGTCGCGCCGTAGGTCTGCATGAGCAGCTTGCGATACGGCTTCTGGTGAAAACTGACCTTCACCATGTAGATGTTGCACTCGAGCCCGAAGACGCTGCACGCCATCGCGAGCGAGGAGCCCCACTGGCCCGCGCCGGTCTCGGTGGCGAGCCGCTTCGTGCCGGCAACCTTGTTGTAGTAGGCCTGCGGGATCGCGGTGTTGGGTTTGTGGCTGCCTGCCGGGCTCACGCCCTCGTATTTGTAGTAGATGTGGGCCGGCGTCTGCAGCGCCTGCTCCAGCCGCACCGCGCGCAGCAGCGGGGTGGGGCGGTAAAGGGCGTAGACATCGGCCACCGCCTGCGGAATCTCGATGTGCCGCTCCGGGCTCATCTCCTGCCGCACGAGGTTTTCCGGAAAGATCGCCGTCATATCCCCCAGGGTCACCGGCTGTTTCGTGCCGGGATGCAGCGGCGGCGGCATCGGCTCGGGAAAGTCCGCGTTCAGGTTATACCAGTGCGTCGGCATCTCTTCGGCGCGAAGCAGGAATTGGATTTGTTGGCTCATGAGATAATGGGATGAGAATAAAGGCCCGTTCGCCTAGCAGCCCGGCCCGGCGCCGTCACGACGCAATTTGCGCCGGTCCCAACTATTTCACCAGCCTCCTGACCGCCCTTGGCATTTCTCCTCTGCCGTTGGTTGGCCGGCTCGCGGCCCGCCGCGTCCTGGTGGGCAGGCGAAGCACCGCTGCCGATACCAGCACCGAACCGTGTGCCGGGTCACGCGGGGCTCAGCCGGGAAACAGTCCGCGAAAGAGGTGCAGGGCGAAGACGCCGGCGAGCGTGTAGACCATCCAGTTGACCTGGCGCGCGCGGCCGGTGGCGAGGTAGATGATGGCGTAGGCGACCAAGCCGAGCCCGATACCCTCGGCGATGCTGAAGGTGAGCGGGGTCGCGAGGATGATGATGAAGGCCGGGGCGACCTCATGCAGTTCGCGCAGGTTGAGATGCGCGACCGACTGGAACATGAAGATGCCGACCACCACGAGGGCGGGGGCGGTGGCGGCGGCGGGGATGGCCTGGATGAGCGGGGTGAAAAAGAGCGCGAGGACAAAGAGCACCGCGACCGTGACGCCGACCAGGCCGGTGCGACCGCCCGCCTCGACGCCGGATGCCGACTCAATGTAGCTCACCACATTGGAGGTGCCGAAGCCGGCCGAGGCGATCACGCCCAGGGAATCGGCCACGAGCGCCTTGCCTGCGCCGGGCAGCCGGCCCTGCGGGTCGAGCAGGCCGGCGCGCTGGGCAACGCCGATGAGGGTGCCGACATTGTCAAAGAGCGCGATGAGGAGCAGCGTCAGCACGACGGTCAGCGCCTTGACGAAATCCTGCCGGAAGTAGCCGAGATCGAGCTTGAGGAAAGTGTCGCCCATGGAGGCGGGCAGGGAAACGAAGTGCCCCGGCAGCTGGGTGACCGTGCCGCCGGTGCCGTTCGGGGTCAGCAGCCCGACGAGGGTGATGGCGAGAATGGACAGGATGATGCCGCCGGGCACACGGCGGACCATCAGGACGACGGTCAGCAGGATGCCGATGAAACACAGCAGCACAGGCGGCGAGCCGAGCGCGCCGTGCGTGACGAGCGTCACAGGATGGCTGGCAATGATGCCGCCGTTCTTGAGCCCGATGAAGGCGATGAAGAGTCCGACGCCACAGGTGATGGCCATCTTCAGCTGGAAGGGGATGGCATTGATGATTTTTTCCCGGATGCCGGAGAGCGACAGGGCAAGGAAGGCCAGACCGTTGACGAAGACCAGACCGAGGGCCTGCTGCCACGGCACACCGAGGCCGAGGCAGACGGTATAGGAGAAATAGGCGTTGATCCCCATGCCCGGGGCGAGGGCGAGGGGGAAGTTCGTGTAGAGCGCCATGATCAGCGTGCTCACGGCGGCACTGACGGCCGTCACGGTGACGAGGCCGGCGGCAGGCATGCCGGCGGCGGCAAGGATCGCCGGATTGACCGCGAGGATATAGGCCATCGCGGCGAAGGTGGTGCAGCCGGCCTGCACTTCGCGGCCCGGGGTGGTGCCGTGCTGGTCGAGTTTGAATAGACGGTTGAGCATGGCGGTTCTCGGCTTGCGGGATTGAGGAGGAGAACCAGCATGAGAACGAGAACGATTTCCATGCCGATAATCGACGCCCATGTGCACCTGTATCCACCGGAGGTGAACCGCGACCCGGTGGGCTGGGCGGCGGCCTGCGGCGAGCGTCATTGGGCGAAACTGTGCACGCGGCGACGCAAGGACGGGCGCGGAGTGCAGGGATTTCCCGGCGTGGAGGATCTGCTGCGGGCGATGGATGCGGCCGGCGTGACCCGGGCTGTGCTGCAAGGCTGGTATTGGGAGCACCCCGCGGCCTGCCGGATGCAGAACCGTTTTTATGCAGAGTGTGTGCGAACACATCCGGACCGGCTTTCGGCGTTTGCGACCCTGCATCCCGGCGCCGGTCCGGCGGCCGTGATCGAGGAGATTCAAGTTGCGTGCGATGCCGGACTCGTGGGCCTCGGAGAGCTGTCGCCCCATTCACAAGGCTGCGGGATTGACGACCCGGGGTTCGGGGCCGCGCTGGAGCGGGCGGGCCAGCTGGGGATGCCGGTGAACCTGCATGTCACCGATCCCGAGAGCCGGAATTATCCCGGCCGGGTGGAGACGCCGCTGGCCGACTTTGTGGCGTTGGCGCAACGATACCCGCAGACGACTTTTGTACTCGCGCATTGGGGCGGCTTGTTGCCGCTGCGGATCACGGTGCCGCTGCCCGACAATATTTTCTACGATACGGCAGCTTCGCCCTTGCTTTACGGCCAGGATATCTGGCGGCGGTTTTGCGCAACGGTGCCGGCGGTGAAGGTGCTGTTCGGGACGGATTACCCGCTCAATGCCTATCCTGCGATTGATGCGGAACCAAATTTCACCCGGCTGGTGGCGGAGGCGCACCGTTCAGAACTGTCCGCCTTGCAACTAAAGGCGATCATGGCGGAAAACGCGCAGCGGCTGCTGCACCTCTAGCGCGTGAGCGCCCATGGCAGGACCGGGCTTTGCGGATGGTTGACGATGATTTGGAGGCCGGTGGAAAGACCGGAGGGCAGTGCGACCGGCACCGTGAGCACCGGCAGGCCGCCCAGGCTCGCCGGCGCGGTCAGCGCGAGGATGCGGTTGCGGTTGGCCGGGGTGCACTCGGCCTTCGTGAGCGCGGGGCACGGCGACGCGGGCATGACCAGAAAATCGTAGGCCAGAAAAAACTGGGTCCATGTTAGCCGCACCGTGGCAAGCGTGACGCGGGCGTTTTCCAACTGGCGTTCGGAGAGGTTCAGGGCTGCCTCCAGCCGGGCCCGCACGGCGGGATCGTAACGCTCACGGTAGGGTCCGAGCCAGGCGCGGTGCACGGCGATGGCTTCATGCGCGACCAGGGTGGAGTAGGCCTCCGAGGCCCGGGCAAAAGTGGCGTGCAGATCCTGTTGCAGGGCCGGTCCGGCCGGTCCGGCGTATTTTTCCGCCGCCCGTTGGCAGGCGGCACCGACCTTGGCATCCAGTCCGGGCCAATCCAGAAACAGACCGCACGGCTCGCGCTGGCTGGTGCGCCAGCCGATGAGGGTGCCAAGCAGGGTGCGCATGTCGGCGGCATCCGCGGTGAACCAGCCGGCGGTGTCGATACTTGGGGCCAGCGGGAAAGCGTCACGGATCCACTCGTCCCGTGGCCGGGCCCGAAAACCATAGAGCCCGCAGAAGGCCGCGGGCAGACGGACCGAGCAACCGGTGTCGGTGCCAAGGGCAAAAGGCACCACCCCGGCTGCGACCAACGCCGCAGAACCGCTGCTGGAACCGCCGGTGGTGCGCCCGGGAAACCGCGGATGCTCGCAATCGCCATGATGCGGGTTTTCGCCGGTGAGCCCGTAGGCGAATTCATGCAGGTGGGTTTTCCCGGCGAGCACGGCGCCGGCGGTGTGCAGACGTGCCACCAGGGCGGAGTCCCGGGTTGGAATGGGCCGCACCTCTGCGAGAAAGGTTGAGCCGGCCCGGGTGGGTTCGCCGGCGACGTCAAAAAGATCCTTGGCAAAATATGGCACGGCGCCCAGTGGCGCCTCACGATTGGCGGCGGCGAAGCGGGCGGTCAGGGCGGCTTCGTCGGGCAGGCTGGCGATGGCGGCACGCTGCTGCGCGGCGGGCAGTCCCGCGATGCGGGTGAGCAAAACGCGGGCGGCCTCGCGGGGCGCAAGTTCATGCCAGACGGCAAAGGTCATGCCCGGAGCATCGCGGATTCGGGGTGCGGTGCAATATTACGTGCTTGGGACTCGCCCCCTGCGAAAACGTTTTCCAAGGTGGCCGCGTGAAACTGCTGCGGACAACCCTGACCGGACTGACTCTGGCCGCCCTGCTCCTGCCGGGCTGCGAGCGGCGCCCCACTGAACCCATGGCGCTGCGCAAGGTGGTGTTCCAGAGCGACTGGTTCGCCCAGGCGGAGCACGGCGGCTTTTACCAGGCCCTGGCCAAGGGCTATTACCGGGAGGCCGGACTGGACGTGGAGATTCTCACCGGCGGTCCCGGGGCCGGGATCAAGCTCAAGGTGGCGAAGGGCGATGCGGACTTTGGGATGAACCGGGGTGACGATGCCATCCTCGCGATCAGCCGGGGACTGCCCCTCATGATGGTGATGGCGACCCTGCAGAACGATCCGCAGGCGCTGCTGGTGCACGCCGCAAGTCCGGTGCAGGACTTTCCTGATTTGCAGGGGCGCACGGTCACCGCGGCGGTGGGCATGACTTGGATTCCCTTTATCCAGCAGAAATACGGCATCAAATTCGGCTTGGTGCCCACCAGCTACGGTCTCGCCAGCTTTCTGGCCGACCGCAGCGTCATCCAGCAATGCTTTCTGACCAGCGAACCCTATTTTGCGCAGCAAAAGGGAGTGGCCGTGCGCGTGCTGCCGCTGACAGCCAGCGGCTACAACATGTATCACACGGTGATTTGCCGGCGGGAGCTGATCCGGCGCGAGCCGGGGGTGGTGCGCGCGTTTGTGACGGCCTCCATCCGGGGTTGGAATGACTATCTCGCCGGTGATCCGGCCCCGGCCCACCAGCTCATCCTCGGCCGGAACCGCGACATGACGCCGGGGCAGCTGGCCTACTCGCGCCGGGCTTTGATTGACTATGCCCTGGTCGCGGGCCGCCCGGAATCGGGCGAGGCGGCCGGGCGATTGTCACTGGAACGCATCCAGCGCGAAATCGATCTGCTCCGGGACTTCGGCGTGCTGGAAAAACCCCTGCGGGCCGCGGAAGTGGCCACGACAGCCTTCCTGCCTCCGGTGAACTAAAATCCGCTTTGCGTCACGGACGGAATACGCCACGAATTTAACCCAACATGAATCCTGAAGCACAACTCACCGCACTCGGCCTCACGCTCCCCAATCCACCGGCTGCCGCCGGCAGCTATGTGCCCACCGTCCGCACGGGCAATCTGCTGTATTGCTCCGGCACCATCTGCATGATCAACGGCCAGATGACCCACACGGGGCAGGTGGGAAAGGAGCAGACCGTCGCCACGGGCGCCAAGTCTGCGGAAGTCTGTGCCCTCAACACCCTCGCCAACATCAAGGCGGCGGTCGGCTCGCTCGACCAAGTTGCCCGGATCGTCTTCGTCACCGGCTTCGTCAATGCCGTGGACGGTTTCACGGACAGCCCGGCAGTGATCAATGGCGCCAGCGATCTTTTCCTCAAGGTCTTTGGTGAGGCCGGCAAACACGCCCGTGCCGCGGTCGCGGTCAACGGACTGCCGAAGGGGACGACGACCGAGATCCAGGTCGTGGTCGAATTGAAGACCTGATTCGTGGTTCATTACGGACCGTAACCTTTACCCATGCAAAAACTCGCGCTCTTCCTTTTTCTGACCCTGTCCTCCTGCGTGGTTCGCGGTGAAGATTACCAGATCGCCGTCATCCCCAAGGGCACGACGCACGAGTTTTGGAAATCCATCCACGCCGGGGCGATGCAGGCGGCGGAGGAACTCAAGGCCGAAGGCGTGGAGGTCAGGATCATCTGGAAGGGCCCCTTGCGCGAGGACGACCGGGAGCAACAGGTGCAGGTGGTGGAAAATTTCATTGCCCGCCGCGTCAGCGGGATGGTGCTGGCCCCGCTGGATGCCCGTGCGCTGGTCGCTCCGGCGGAAACGGCCGTGCGCGCCGGCATTCCGGTGGTGATCATTGACTCGGCACTCAATTCGCCGCTGCCGGTGAGCACGGTCTCCACGGACAATTACAAGGGCGGGGTGCTGGGCGCGCGGCGCCTTGCCGAGGTTCTCGACGGCAAGGGCAGGGTCATCCTCATCCGCGTGCTGGCCGGTTCGATGAGCACCGAGCAGCGCGAAGCCGGCTTCCTCGAAACGATCCGAAAGGAGTTTCCCGATATTGTCGTGCTGTCCAGAGACCAGCACGCCGGTCCCACGCGGGACACGGCCTACCGGACTTCCCAGAACCTGTTGAACCGGTTCGGCCGCGAGGTGGACGGGATATTCGCGCCCAACGAATCCTCCGCCACCGGCATGCTGCTGGCCTTGCGTGATGCGGGTCTGGCCGGCGGGCGGGTGAAATACATCGGCTTTGACAGCGGCACCCAGATTCTTCCCGCGTTGAAGGCCGGGGACATGCAGGGGATCGTGGTGCAGAACCCGATGAAGATGGGTTATCTCGGCGTGAAAACGCTCGTGGCGCAACTCCGTCGCCAGCCCGTGGAGCGGGAGATCGACACGGGGTGCGAGCTGGTCACGCCGGAAAACATGGACAACCCCGCGGTGGCCGATCTGCTCCGTCCGCCGCTGGCAAAGTATCTGAAGTGACTGCATCGCCTGTGGCGGCTTTTCTGCAAAAGAGCGCAATTCGTCATTCTGAGCGGAGCGAAGAATCCAGTGTGCCCAGCGCAACGGTAATAGAACGACAAGCATGAGCAACCCGCCACGGCTTCGCCTCACCGGCATCGACAAGGCCTTCGGCGCGACGCAGGCGTTGCGCAGCGTTGACCTGGAGGTGGCCCCGGGAGAAGTGCATGCACTCATCGGGGAAAATGGCGCTGGCAAGAGCACCCTGATGAAGG
>CAJBES010000240.1 GCA_903952145.1 uncultured Opitutaceae bacterium
AGCGCACGTAGTATTCGACGCGATCGGAGAAACGCCGGGTCGGGTCCAGCATGGTTGGCCTCAGGAAGGACGTGAAAGGCGCGGAGCACAAACCCGGAAAATGCGGTAGTCGTGCCTGACGCGCAGGGCCGCGGATCCGGCCCGGGGATCAGAGGGGCCCACGGATGGCGTGGCGTGGCGGAGCCATCAGCCGAGCCACAAAAAATTTAACCACGGATCAAACCCGGATGGGCACGGATGAGAACCATTTCTAAACCATCCGTGGTATCCGTGTAATCTGTGGTTGGTTTTAAAAATGGTGGATCAGCGGTTTCTGGGAATATCCACGCGGGAGTACATCATCTTCATACGGGAAGGGGCCACACTTTTGCCCCTGGCTCTAGCGCGGCTACGGGCCGGGGGGCGGGCAAAGATGCAGGGGTAGCCGCGTTGGAGCGGAGCGACAAGGTGGCCGGGGAGCAGGGATACCGCGCGCTGCATGCGACTCGGCCGCTGTGGTATCTTGGTGGACATCCCGCACGACGTATTTATCTAGGTTTTTCATGAGCAGGTCTCCGTTTCTGGTGGTTGGTTTCACCGCCGCATCCCTGCGACCAGGCTTCCTTTCCCCTCCCGCAACATTTCACGCAGTCATAATGTCCGCGCAGAAAACATGAAAATCCGCGACGCCCACAATGCGGATGCGCCGGCGATCCGCGACCTCGTGTTTGGCATTCTCCAGTCCTACGGCCTGAGCCCGGACCCGGCGGGAACCGATCAGGATCTTGATGACATTGAGCAGAGTTATGTCCGGGGTGGCGGATCATTTGCGGTGCTCGTGGAGCGCGGCGAAATTGTCGGCTGCTATGGGCTGTGGCGCGTCGACGACCAAGAGTGTGAACTGCGCAAGATGTATCTGGGCGCTGCGCACCGCGGCAAGGGTCTCGGGCGGCGCCTGCTGGAGCATGCCTGCCAAAAAGCCGGGGACCTGGGCTTTGTCGCCATGCGTCTGGAGACGGCGGCGGTATTGAAGGAGGCGATCGCGCTTTATCGGAAGATCGGGTTCGAGCCTTATTGCGCGACCCACCTGTCAGCGCGATGCGATCAGGCCTATCGGAAGATCATCAAACCGCCGGGCCCCGAGGGTCGTGTGACGCGGTAACGGAGGTGTGCAGAGAATGCGTTTTGATCTGTTGTAGGGGCGCACCTCGCGTGCGCCCATGGTCCTTCGCGACATGTGGCCCGGCCCGGGCGTGGTCAAGCCACGCCCCTACGGTCAGAAAGCAGATCGGAACCGGGTCAATCCAAGTTCAACCCATTCGCGGACATGGGCGCGGGTTTGGAATCCGCGATGATCTGTGGTCAAATGCCGGGCTGGGCGGACGGGCCGTCCGCACTCCCATCAACGCTTGGACCAGCGGCGGTCCTGCTTGAGTTCGAGGCGCTTGGTTTCGAGCTGCACGCCGGCGACGGCGGGGTGGGCGCGGAGCAGCTGGAAATCTTGGGCGGTGAGTTTCCACGACAGGGCGCCGCTAACCTCGGCGACGGGGGTCGCCCGGTCGTCGAACAGGAAGCCAAACTCCAGGCGCGTGTCGCCGGTCTGTTTGTTCACCTGTTCGCGGAGGAGGCGCAGGAAGGCGGGCAGTGCCGGGTGCTCGGGCCGCAGCAGCCAGGTGACCTTGCGGACGATGCCGGTCACATAATTGTCCAGCGGGTAGCATTCCTTCACGTTGATGCGCGCGCCGTCGGTGCCGCCGATGATGTTGCCCTGCACGAGCACGGGTTGCTCGGGGAGCAGGTTGGCCGAGTAAGTGGCATAGGCGTCGGCAAAGATGTTGAGCGCGACGGAGGCGGTCCGGGTGGCGAGCGTGAAGGTCGCCCACGGGCGGTTGTCCTTCTTGGAGAGTTTCTTGGTGATGTTGCCGGCGATGCCGCAGAGCCGGAACTCCACCCGGTCCGTCTGCCGGATGAGCTCGTCGACGCTGTGCGTGTCGATGGCCTCGGCGAGACCGGCATAGAGATCCATCGGGTGGCCGCTGACATAGAAACCGAGGAGCTCCTTCTCGAATTGCAGGCGCGCGGCCGGAGGAAAGTCGGCGGCGTTGCCGCCGGAGATAGGAGAGCGGAGTTCGGCGTTCGGGCTGGTCGCGGTCGGGGAGGACGGCTCCTCGGCGAGCATGTCGAGAAAGCTGTGCTGGCCGGCGGCCTTGTCACGGGCGTGGGCGGCCATGGCGCCCAGGGCGGCGTCGATGCCCTCGAAAAGTTGCAGGCGGCTGGCGCCGCTGAAATCGAAGGCGCCGGTCTTCACCAGGTGCTCGAGCACACGCTTGTTCAGGGCGCGGACATCGACGCGGCGCACGAAGTCCTCGAAATCGGCAAAGGGGCCGTGCTGTTCGCGTTCCTCGATGATTTTTTGGGCGGCCTGCTCACCGACCCCCTTGATGCCGGCCAGGCCGAAGCGGACGCGACCGGTTGCGTTGGGCTGCCCTGCTTCGCCTTGGCTACGCAGGGCGGTGGCGGAGGCTTTGGCCTCCGCCACCGGCGTGAACATTTCGCGGGATTCGTTCACGTCCGGCCCCAGCACCTTCAGGCCCATCGACTCGCACTCGGCGATGAAGTGGGCGACCTTCTCGGAGTTGCCGAGTTCGGAGCTGAGCAAGGCAGCCATGAACTGCACGGGGTAATTGGCCTTGAGGTAGCCGGTCTGGTAGCTGAGCACGGCATAGGCGGCGGCGTGCGCCTTGGGAAACCCGTAGCCGGCAAATTTGTTGAGAATGTCGAAGATCGAATCGGCCGTCTTTTCCTCGATTTGGTTCACGCGCTTGGCACCCTCGACGAACTTCGCGCGCTCCTTCGCCATGGCCGCGGCATCCTTCTTGCCCATGGCGCGGCGGAGCATGTCGGCGCCGCCGAGGGTGTAACCAGCGATGATCTTGGCCGCCTCCATGACCTGCTCCTGATAAACCATGACGCCGTAGGTCTCGTGGCAGACCTTCTCAAGGAGCGGATGGGGAAACTTGACGGTCTCGGGGTCGCGCTTGCCGCGCACATAGTCGGGGATCCACTCCATCGGGCCGGGCCGGTAGAGGGCGATGAGGGCGACGATCTCATCGATGGAGGCGAGGCCGATCTGGCGGCAGAGCGCCTGCATGCCGCCGGACTCGAGTTGGAACACGCCGGTGGTGCGGCCGGTGTTGAGCAGGGTGTAGGTCGGAGGGTCCTCGAAACCGACAGTCTCAAGGTCAAATTTCGGGTCGGCGGTGCGGCGGATGTTGTCCACGGCGTCGGCGATGACGGTGAGCGTCTTCAACCCGAGGAAGTCCATCTTCAGCAGGCCGAGCTTGCCGACGGCGTTCATGTCGAACTGCACGGTGACGTCGCCTTCCTGCTCGGTGAGGGGGACGAACTCGTCGAGCGGCCGGTCGGTGATGATGATGCCGGCGGCGTGCTTGCCGGTGTTGCGCACCATGCCCTCGAGGACCAGGGCCTGCTCGAAGATTTTTTTGGCGGCCGGATTTTTTTCGACCTCGTCGCGCAGTTCGGCGGATTTCTCCCGGGCGGAGGCGAGCGTGATATCGAGCACGTCCGGGATCATTTTGGCGAGCCGGTCGGCGTCGGCGTAGGGGAGGTTGTGGACGCGCGAGACGTCGCGGATGACCATCTTGGCACCGAGGGTGCCGTAGGTGATGATGTTGGCGACGCAGTCCTTGCCGTATTTCTGGCGCACGTAGTCGATGACCTCGCCACGGCGGCGCATGCAGAAGTCGATGTCAAAATCGGGCGGGGAGACGCGCTCGGGATTGAGGAAGCGTTCGAAGACCAGCTTGAACCGGAGCGGGTCGAGGTTGGTGATGCCGAGCAGGTAGGCGACGATGCAGCCGGCGCCCGAGCCGCGGCCGGGGCCGACGGGAATGCCGTGATCCTTGGCCCACGCGATGAAATCCCAGACCACGAGGAAGTAGTCGATGAAGCCGGTCGTGGTGATGACCGACAGTTCGTAGTCAAGGCGCTCGACCAGCGCCTGGGCGAGGACGGGGTCGGCGCATTGCCCGGGTGCGGCGTAGTCCACGCCGTAGCGCTTCCTCAGCCCGGCGGTGCAAAGCTCCCGCAGGTAACCCGCCCGGTCGGTTTTGACCTCGGGAGGGAGCGGGAATTTCGGATAACGCTCGTTCCCCTTGGGAAAGGGGATGGTGAGGTCGCACATCTCGGCCACCAGCCGGGTGTTGGCCACGGCGTCGGGCACCTCGGCGAAGAGCCGCGCCATCTCGTCGTGCGACTTGAGGTAGAATTGGGTGCCGGTGAACCTCATCCGGTTCTCCTCTTCGAGCTTCGCCCCGGTCTGGATGCAGAGCATGGCGTCGTGCGGGCCGGAGTCGTCGGCGTTCACGTAATGGACATCGTTTGTGCAGATGACCTTGAGGTTGAACTCTTCCGCGAGTTGGAGGAGCCCGGGGATGATCTTGCGCTGCTCCGGGAGGCCGTGGTCCTGCAGCTCGACGAAGTAGTTTTCCCGGCCGAAAATCTCGACAAAGCGGCCGCAAGCCGTGCGCGCCTCGGCTAGGCGGTCGTGCAGCAGGTGCTGCGGCACGAGCGAGGCGAGGCAACCGGTGAAGCCGATGAGCCCGTCGGCGTAGCGGGCGAGGGTCTCAAAGTCGGTCCGGGGCTTGTAATAGAAGCCCTTGAGGTGGGCATCGGAGACGAGTTTGAGCAGGTTCTGGTAGCCGGTGAGGTTGCGGGCGAGCAGGCCGAGGTGGAAGATGGTTTTGCCCTCATCGTCCGAGCGGCCCTTTTTCTCAAGCCGGGAGGTCTCGACCAGGTAGAGCTCGCAGCCGATGACCGGTTTGATGTTCCGGGCCTTGGCCGAGTTGTAAAACTCGATGGCGCCGAAGAGATTGCCGTGGTCGGTGAGGGCGATAGCCGGCATGCCCAGGGCCACGGCCCGATCCAGCAGTCGGTCGATGCGGCACGCGCCGTCGAGCAGGCTGTAGTCGGAGTGGACGTGGAGATGGACGAATTTGTGGTCAGCGGCCGGCACAGGCCGCCAGCCCAAGAGCAGCGTGCGGCGCGTGCAAGGCGGAAACTCCTGCGGCGGGGTGGGGCCGGGGTCTTTCGTTATCGACAGGCAAATCCTTGCCGCCGTTGGCCGCATTCCGGGCGTAGCGACAATTAGCCATTTGCCCGCGAAAAATAAGCGCCGGCAAGCTGGCTGCCGACACTGGCGTCACCCTGCCGCAAGACTCCGGGGTGGGCCGGGCTTTCGCTTCGCTGAAGCGTCGCGACGGAGGGCAAGGTGGCCGGGGGAGGCTGCCTCAACCGGTTTTCATGCGCAAAAAAGCCATTGACGGAGCCAAGGGCGCATGGCTTGCTTTTCCGCTTTTCCAATCACCATCGACCCGTTTGCCATGTCCATCGAAATCAAAATCCGTAAGAACGAGCCCATCGACCGTGCGATCCGCCGCATGAAGAAGAAGCTCGAGCGCGAGAACATCATCAAGGGTGTTCGCGCCAAGCGCTACTACGAGAAGCCCTGTGAAAAGCGCCGCCGCAAGAACAAGGTCCAAGCCTTCACCCAGATGCTGCGCAACCGCTACGCCGAATAAGCCTTTCCCGGCCCGCCGCCGCCCCTTTCCGCCGCATCCCGTTTCCGGGATGCGGTTTTTTTTCGTGCAACCGGCTGGCCGTCCGTGCCTGATAGGCTGTTTTCCGCGTGCAACCGACCCTGTCCCTGTCCACCTGTTGGAGCTCCCATCGCCATACCGATGGCCACGCCATGCTGCGCGAGATGGCGGATCTCGGTTTTACCTGTGCTGAACTGAGCCATGGCATTCGCATCCCGCTGGTCCCGGGCATCCTCGAAGCGGTGGACGAGGGCGTGATCAAGATCGGCACGACCCACAATTTCTGCCCGCTGCCCACCGGGATCAACCAGGCGGCGCCGAATGTCTTTGAACCCTCGTCGCAGGATTTCCGCGAGCAGGACCAGTGGCTGCGCTACACGAAGCGTTCGATTGACTTTGCCGCACAGGTGAAGGCGCGCGTGATGGTGTGCCACCTGGGGAGCGTGGAGTTTTTCTGGTTCAACCCGGCCGACAAGGTGGCGGCTTACGTGGCGGCGCACCGGGGCTTGGTCGCGGCCGAGGACAAGACTTATCAGGAGCTCCTGAAGCGGAGCCTCGCGAAACTGCGCAAGCGGATGGTGCCGTATTGGGAACGCACCAAGCAAAGCATCGCCGAAATCCTCGGGCACGCGAAGACCAAAGGGGTGACGCTCGGGTTTGAGAACCGCGAGGCCTTCGACGAACTGCCATTGGACGACGATTTTGAGGCCTTGCTCGCCGGTCTGCCGGCCGATGCCCCTGTCGGCTACTGGCACGACACCGGCCACGCCGACATCAAGCAGAGCATGGGTCTCCTCGAGCACCGGGCGCATCTGGAAAAGATGGCGCCACGGCTCATCGGGTTTCACCTGCATGATGTCAATACGGAGGGGCGCGACCATCAGGCATTGGGCGATGGCCGGATCGATTTCGGGATGGTCAGCTCTTTCTGGCGGCCGGAGCATCTGCTCACGATCGAGCTCAGTCCGCGCATCGACGTCGATGGCGTGCTCCGATCAAAGGCCCGGATCGAGGAACTGCTGCGCGGTTGAGGCGGATCTGGTGCTCTGCTGGGCGCACCGGCAACCTTCAGGGCTTTGACCCCGCCAGAATTTCCCTGATCCAGCGCCGGTGCGGGCCCGAGAGCGTGACCGCACCGAGGGCCGCGACCGGCACCCACACCAAGCCGGCGCGCCGTCCGCCCGGCCGGACGGGGCCGCGGTAAATGGACTCGGTGATGCGGTATTTAGTGATGCTGCGGCTCCGGCGGGCGAGCAATCCACCCGCCACGGCATCCGCCTCAACGAGGCCGAGCTGTTCCGGCGTGGGCAACTCGTGCAAGCCGGCCAGGCGGCGTGCGGCGGTATCGGTGCGGTGCAGCAGCAGGCGGCCGGTGCGTTCACACCAGAGGCGGGTCACCGCCACCTGCTCGATTATTTTCGGCGCGAGCCGGGGATATTTCTCCGGCGATCCCGACCGGCGGGCGGCGCAAAACGCGGCCACCGGGCACTCCGGGCAGCGCGGATTTTGCCGGAGGCAGACGGTCGCCCCGAGTTCCATCATCGCCTGGTTGTGATCGCCGGGCGAGGCCGCCGACAGCAGCGCCTGCGCCAGCGGGGTGAAAGCCT
This sequence comes from uncultured Opitutaceae bacterium, assembly GCA_903952145.1. Taxonomy (GTDB): domain Bacteria; phylum Verrucomicrobiota; class Verrucomicrobiia; order Opitutales; family Opitutaceae; genus UBA2377. Next base: position 7,205 of record CAJBES010000240.1, read on the forward strand.
GCGCGGCGGCACTCCCGTCGCGGAAGGTCAGGCCATCGGCGGTCAGCCGGGCGAGGATGCGGACCACATTGCCGTCCACCACGGCGACGGGTGCGCCGAAGGTGATGCTCGTGATGGCCGCCGCCGTATAGGGGCCGACGCCCGGCAGTTCACGCCATGCTGCCGGGGTGCGCGGCGGGGCGGGCAGCGCGGCGATGGCGCGCGCCAGCCGGTGCAGGTTGCGGGCCCGCGCGTAGTAGCCGAGCCCCTCCCAGAGCTTGAGCAACTGCGCCCCGGGGGCGGCGGCGAGGGCGGCGAAATCCGGCAGCACGGCCAGCCAGCGCGCAAAGTAGGGGAGCACCGTCTTCACCTGTGTCTGCTGCAGCATGAATTCCGACACGACAGTCTTGTAGAGTGACGGGTCCTCACGCCACGGCAGCGGGCGGGCCTGCCGGCGATACCAACCGCGCAGGGTTTTTTGAAAGGCGGTCCGGCGGGAAATTAATCTGGCTGAATTGGCCACAAGAAACGCAAAAAACCACAAAAAACAGACAGAGGGAAGGGGGCATTTTCTCTTTGTGCTTTTTCGGGTTTTTTGTGGCTAATCCTCCGCATGTTCAAGAAGCCGGCCCCTGAAGAGGAGGCGCCCAAGAAACTCAGCTCCTACACCGCCAAGCTCGACGAAGCCCAGCTGGCGAAGCTACGCACCGTCTGCGAGGCGCGCGGTTGGACGCCGTTCGAGGTCGCCTACACGCATTTCGCCTATAAGGCCGACCACCTGAAGCTGAACCTCTCGGCCTATACCAGCGGCAAGGTCGTCATTGCCGGCAAGGGCACGGAGGATTTTGTCCGCGACGTGCTGGAACCCGAGATCACGGGCGCCGCGAAACTCGGCTACGACGAGGTGCTGCACCCGGACTGGTTCGAGTCGCATGCCGGCCTCGACGAGAGCGGCAAGGGCGATTTCTTCGGCCCGGTCATCGCCGCGACCGTGATTGCCGACAAGGCCGCCATCGAGGCCTGGCGCAAGGCCGGGGCGCAGGACTCCAAGAAGATGGCCGAGAGCAAGATCATCGAACTCGACCGGCTCATCCGCACCACGAAGGGCGCGGTGGTTGAGACCTGCTTCTGCCGGACCATGACCCGCTACAACGAGTTGATGAGCCGCCGCGGTGCCAACCTCAACCGCCTGCTTGCCTGGCAGCATGCCACGGCGCTGGCCGGGGCGCTGGCCCGCAAGCCGGTGGCGTGGGGACTCCTCGACCAGTTCAGCAAGCAGCCGCTGGTGCAACGCGAACTGGCGAAGCAGGAGGTGAAAAACTTCGAGCTGCGGATGCGCACCAAGGCCGAGGAGGATCCGGTCGTTGCCGCCGCGTCGATCATTGCCCGCGGCGAATACGTGCGGCAGATGCACGCGCTTTCAAAGAAGCTGGGCGTCAAGCTCCAGAAGGGCGCCGGCCCGCTTGTGAAGGAGCAGGCGGCCGAGATCATCCTAAAGTTCGGCGCCCGCGCGCTCGGCGATTTCGCCAAGCTGCACTTTCGCACCGCCTACGAAGTGGTGGCTGCGGCGGGCAAGCTTGACGAACTGCCGCTCAAACCCCCGCCGCCGAAGGTGGAATGGTAAGGAACCATGCCCAAGCGCCGCCAGCTCCGCGGGTTCGATCTGAAGCAGATGGAGGGTCTCGCCAGCCTCATCGGCGTGGATGAGGCCGGGCGCGGCGCCTTGGCCGGCCCGGTGGTGGCGGGCGCGGTGCTGGTCACGCGGGAGTTTTTGGAGAACCGCTGGGCGGTGGGCAACGCGGGCCGGATCAACGATTCGAAGCAGCTGACTGCCACCGAGCGTGAGGCGCTGTGGTCCGATTTCGAGACGCTGGCGGGGCAGGGACATATCCACGCGCATTACGGCGTTGCCGAGGTCGGCGAAATCGAGCACTTCAACATCCTCGGTGCGACCAAGCTGGCGATGCGCCGGGCGCTGGAAGGTATCTACCCCCCTGATGCCTTTGAGCAAAAAACCGAGCCCGACCTGTTCACTTCCGCCGAGGAGGTGGCAAAATTCCAGCCGACGGTCTCGGCCCGTATCCTCATCGACGGTCTGGCCTTGCGGCATTTTCCGTATCCGCACACCGGGGTGGTGAAGGGCGATGCCCGTTCGCTCTGCATCGCGATGGCCTCGATCATCGCCAAGGTCACGCGCGACCGGATGATGAACGAACTCGACGTGAAGCACCCCGGCTACGGTTTCGCCCAGCACAAGGGCTACGGCACCGAGGAACACCGCGACGCGGTCGTCCGGCTGGGCCGCTGTCCGCAACACCGCGAGCTTTTTCTGCGCAAACTCCTCGCCGACCGGGTCGACCCCGCCCAGGTTGATTTTTTCAGTGCCGAATCCCGATCCGCTGATGAAAGCCTCTGACGCTGGCCCCCGGCACCGGGCGTGGTGGAAAAGAGGCGGAAGGCCTGACGTGCTGTTCATCAGGGCCCCGATTTTGCGCAGCATGAAATTCCGCATGGTTGGTTTGACCTTGGGCCTGGGCATGGTTGCGCTGGCGGCACCGATGTCGCAACCCAACGACGACTGGGCCGCCCCGGGCCCACCGCATCCTGCCCTGAAGGTCGGCGAGATCCTGTCGCCGCGTGTCCGCACGCCGCAGTTTCCCCTCAAGGACCAACGCACGCTCCACACCGATGCCGAGATCGCGCTCGCCCGGGCCAACGTCGCCCGCTATCCCGCGGCGAAAAAAGTCGCCGACGAGATCCTCGCCGAGGCGGCCTACTGGGTCGGGTGGCCCGATGCGGCGCTGCGCCGCCTGATTTCCACCGCCGAGGTGCCGCGTTCCTTCGAGGTCTGCCCCGAGGGCTGCCCTGTGCACGGCCGGAAAATCTTCGAGAACACGGAGAGGTTTTACCCCTGGATTGTCGATCCCAAGCGGCCGTTCCAAGTCACCTGTCCGGTCGGCGGCGAGACCTACCCCAGCAACGATTACGGCAAATTCTACCGCAGCGGATTCAAGGATCGCAGCGATTTCGACGGCCCCTACGTGGACGATGGCCGCGGGTGGGTGGCGCCAGACGGCCAGCGCTACTGGTTTGTCGCGCATTGGAACCACTGGGTCTGGACGCAACACGAGTCGTCGCCGCATTTGAACATCATGGGCGGCCTCGCGGCCCTCGGGCGCGCCTACCTTCTGACCGGGGAAAATCGCTACGCCCACAAGGCCGCGGTCCTGCTCCATCGCACCGCCGAGGTTTACCCGAACATGGACCACGAGAGCCAGTCGCGCTACGGGCAGCTGATGGCCGGGAGCGATGGTTCGCGCTACACTGGCAAGATCATCAATGCCATCTGGGAAACCTTCTATGTCGCCCAGTTTGCCGAGACCTACGACGCTGTCTGGGAGACTTTCGATGGCGACACGGTGCTCCAGGCGGCCACCGGACGGTCCGGCGAGCAGCTGCGCGGTTTCATCGAGGCCAACGTGATCGAGGACGGCATCGACGCCATCTACGAGAAACGCGCCCGGGGCAACTACGGCATGCACCAGCGCGCCCTGCTCATCGCCGCCATCGTGCGCCAGCACGGGGAGACCGCCCGCTATCTGGCCGACGTACTCGACCGGCCCGAGGGCTCCTCCTATCTCGGATTGCGCCCCGCGCTCAACACCCTGGTGTGGCGCGATGGTCAGCCCTACGAGTCGCCCGGTTACAATCTGCTCTGGATCCAGAACCTGACCACGGTCACCAATCTCCTGCCCAAGCTTGGGGTGGATATTTCCACGCTGCCGCGCTTGCGCCGGCTTTACGATGCGCCGCTCGCGGCCATTGTCATCGGCCGCCACACTCCGGCCATCGGCGATACCACCAGTGTCTACGGTGGCATCGTGGGCGAGTCCGCCTCGGTCTACCAGCAGGCCTTCCGCAGCTACCGCGATCCGCGCTACGCCGCGTTTCTCGCCGGCTTTGGCGCCGGAGGCGTCGATGGATTTAAGGACTTTGCCTCGTTGCTGCATCCGCCGAT
>CAJBES010000241.1 GCA_903952145.1 uncultured Opitutaceae bacterium
ACCGCCGCCTTCAAGGCCTGCCTCGCCGGTTAATCGTTCTCGTAATCGTTTTCTCCGGTACTGGTCAGGGTTGGCTCCGCCGCCTTGTCGCGCCGAAGCCTTGGCGCAGGCGGACGCCGCTGTTCTGGGATTTCACCCCTTGGCGAAAGTCCCACAGCGGTGGATCAAAGCCGCCGGTTCCGCATTGGCATTGCCCGCCCGGCGCAATCCGCCAGAAGTCATTTATTCTCCGTCATGCCCAACGACTCCGCCCGTTCCCCCACCCTGCTCTTCAATGCCGATGAGCTTCCGCGCATCAGGCGGACGCTGCAGCGCCCGGAATTCACCCGCTTCCGGGCCAGCCTGTCCGAAGCCGATCGCGCGGCGGACACCCGTTTTCTCCGGGAGGAAATCAAGCTCAACGACCCGGCCCAGGACCTGGGCCGGGCCTGCAACATCCTGTCGCGCTGCGCCTGCCTGCATTTGCTGGATGAGTGCGAGGCCGATGCGGAACTCGCCCGCCTGGCCCTCGACCGCATTCTCGCCTACAAGCGTTGGGATTGGATCCTGGAGGGCGGCACCGACACCGTGGGCATAATGCGCAACGGCATGACGATTGTCGCCGTGACCCTCGCCCTCGATTGGCTGGGGGACCGGATCGGCGCCGGACAACGGGCCGCCGTCGACGACTACATCCTGCGCGAAGCCGGCCCCGCCGCCCAGCGGGGCGTGTTTGGCATGACCCACCACGATCAGGTGAAGGGCTGGACCATGGATCCCGACGGCATCGGGTTTCACCGCGTCGACGTCAGCCGCTGGCCGGTGATCTTCGACCGCATCAATCTGCGCATCATCGCCACTTCCGGGCTGGCCGCCGCCGGCGCCTTCCTGCACGGCCGGCACCCGGCCGCGGCGCAATGGGCGGAGGAAGCCCAGGCCAGCCTGCGGCTCTTCGCCTCGCGCGAGCAGCCCGATGCCACCTTTCCGGAAGGCGTCTCCTACTGGAGTTTCACCTATACGTATTACATCGTCTCGCTGGAGTTCCTGCGCCGCAACTGCGGACAGGATGACCGTGGCGTGCTCGATTTTCCGGCCATGGCCCGCTACGTGCAGTGCGCCACCGTGCTGGCGCGCGGCAAGACCCCCGACTGCATCAACGTCTCGGACGCCAATGCCTGCGCGGGCCCGGAAGCCCTGTCCTGGATCGGGCGCCATTTCCGCGACACCACCGCCAACTACCTGGTGGGCCTGCCCGGGGTGGTCGCCGAGCACCCCAATTCAATGTGGGCAGCCATCTGGTATGATGAGACGGTGCCGGCGCGCCGGGCCGCAGATACCGCCCTGGACCGCATCATGCATCCCGGCGTCATCGTCTCCCGTTCCGGTTGGGAACTCGCCGACGCCGTGCTCTCCTTCCGCACCGGCGGCCCCGAGAACCATGAGCATGCCGATCGCAACAGCCTCCTGTTTTTCCTGAATGGCGAACGGCTGATCAACGATCCCCTCAAGGCCAACTACTCCCCCACCGATCCCAAGTGGCTGCTGCGCCTGCCCGACGCCCATTCCGCCGTGCTGATCGACGGCCAGGGTCATGTGTATCACCACGGCGAGGAGGGGACCAACGCCTCCACCGCGCGGGCCGTGCTCCAGGATTACCGCACCGGCCGCGACTGGATGCTGGCCGTCAGCGACGCCACCGACGCCTACCGGCGAGCCGGGCTGCCCGCCACCTCGGTGCAACGCACCGTCGTCTACCTGAAGCCCGACATCATCATCGTGCTTGACCGCGTCCGCCTGACCGAGGCCCGGCCGGTGCAGGTGCGCTTTCAAGTCCACAACGACGACGGTCACGGCACCGCCACGACCATCGCGGACGGTTTCGCCATCACCCGGCCGCAGGCCACGCTGCAGGCCGGCGTCACGGGCCTCCCGGCCGGCACCGTGCGCATCGACCGGCTGCCGTTGCCCGCCGAGGGCGGCGTATATCCTTTTGCGGAGATCGCCAGTCCCGCCGCCACCGCGCACGAGATTCTCACGTTCTGCACGGCCGCCCCCGCCGGGACCGCCCACGGCCGGCTGGCCGCCCAGCGCACACCGGACGGATGGCGTGTTACCGGGGAGCACCGCGGCCGCCAGGTTGCCCTGACCCTCGTGACCGCGACGGATATCCCGATCATCACGCTGTAGGCGACACGCTTTGGGCGTGGGCACGGCGCCGCTACCGTTCCAAGATCTCGCCCCATGGTGAAAACCCATCTGTGGTCGATTCTCACCCTCACTCGTCCGCGGCCCATTCCACCTTGATGATGCGGTAGCCCGTTCCGGCCGCAGACAGGTGCAAACGCCCGTCGCGGATTTCGTGGAGCACCCGCCGGACAAGCGCGGCCGTGGCTGCCAGGCCCTGCCGGTGCTCTCTCGTTGTGCGCTTGTTGGTCACGTCGGGCCTGGGGCCGACCGCACCGGGAATATGCTCATAGGCGTTCCCCGCTGCGTTTGCCGTGGCCACCGCAGCGCCCGGCGCGGTGTGGTCACTCGCACACTTTCTCGGGTTGCGCTGACGGGTTGCTGTGCTTGCGTGGCACGTTCCGCTGTGCCCGCCCTGCTCAAAACCCTCAAGACTACCTTCGGTTACTCCTCGTTCCGGCCGCTCCAGCGCGAGATCTGCGAAGCCACGCTCGCCAATCAGGATGTGTTCGCGCTGCTGCCGACCGGCGGCGGGAAATCGCTTTGCTTCCAGCTGCCCGCGCTCGTCCGGCCCGGCCTGACCGTAGTCGTCTCACCGCTCATCGCCCTGATGAAGGACCAGGTGGACCAGCTCGTCGTGAGCGGCGTCGCTGCGACCTTCCTCAATTCCACGCTGGGTGCCGCCGAATCGCGCCGCCGTCTGCGCGGTCTGCACCAGGGCGAATACAAACTGCTCTACGCCGCGCCCGAGCGCCTCATGCTTGAGGGCTGGCAGGAAAATCTCAAAAATTGGCACGTCTCCTGTCTCGCCATCGACGAGGCGCACTGTGTCTCGGAGTGGGGCCACGACTTTCGCCCCGAGTTCCGCCAGCTCGCCCAGCTCCGCACCGTCCTGCCCGGCGTGCCGCTGATGGCCCTCACCGCCACCGCGACCGCGCGCGTGCGCACCGATATCATCACGCACCTCAAACTGCGTGAACCGTCGACCTTCGTCGCCAGCTTCAACCGTCCCAATCTCTCCTATCGCGTCATCCCGAAGGATCAGCCGCTGAAGCAGATCATCGACTTCGTCCGCCGGCGGGAACACGAGAGCGGCATCATCTATTGCGCGAGCCGGGCCGCCACCGAACGCGTGGCCGACTCGCTCGCCGGCCGCGGGTTCTCCGCCCGCCCCTACCATGCCGGCCTCACCGCCGGCGAGCGCACCGAGAACCAGGAACGGTTTCTCCGCGACGACACGCGCATCATCTGCGCCACCATCGCCTTTGGGATGGGCATCAACAAGCCCAACGTCCGCTGGGTCATCCATCACGACCTGCCGAAGAACATCGAGGGCTACTACCAGGAAACCGGCCGGGCCGGCCGCGACGGTCTGCCCGGTGACTGCCTGCTGCTCTTCAGCGCCGGTGACATTGCGAAGCAGACGCACTTTCTCGACGAAATCACGAACGAACATGAACAGCAGGTCGCGCGCGCCCAGCTTCGCCAGATCGTCCACTACGCCGAGAACGCTGGCTGCCGCCGCGCCGAGCTGCTCGGTTACTTCGGCGAGAAATTCCCGTCCGCCAACTGCGGCGCCTGCGACAACTGCCTCGAGCCGCGCGAAACCTACGACGGCACCGTCGTCGCGCAGAAACTGCTCTCTTGTATCTACCGCATCCGCCAGACCACCCAGTTTGGGGTCGGGCTTAACCACGTCATCGAGGTTCTCACCGGCGCCGACACCGACAAGATCCGTCGCTGGGGCCACCACCGCCTCTCGACCTACGGCATCGGCCAGGAACTCTCCCGCCCCGCCTGGGCGGCGGTCGGACGCGAACTCATGCGCCTCGGCTACATCGCGGTCGCTGCGGGCGAATACGCCACGCTCGAGCTCAGCGGGGAAGGTCTGACCCTCCTGCGCACCCGCACCCCGGTCACGCTCACGAAGCCCATGGACCTGCCCAAGGCGAAACGGGTCGTCCGTCGCGCCGGTGACGTCGCCTGCGACGAGATTCTTTTCGGGTGTTTGCGCGGATTGCGCAAGCAACTCGCCGACGAGCGTCAAGTGCCCGCCTATGTCATCTTCGGTGACGCCACGCTCCGCGCCATGGCGCGCGACTATCCGGTCACCCTGCGTGCCATGGAGGGCATCTTCGGCATGGGCGAAAAGAAACGCGCTGAGTTCGGCCGGATATTTGCCCACGCCATCGCCACTTTTCTCGAGAGCAACTCCCGCCAGTCCTTCGACTGAGGCGGATTAAATGTTCCTGTAGCCGCGCTTGAGCCAAAAGCGAAAGCGTGGAGCGAATGAGGCCACGTTGTCGCTGTGCTCCAACGCGGCCACACTATTACTGAAAATGCCCTGGCCCGACCGGCGCCGGGGCCCGTCGGTGCCCTGTCTTAACCAAGATCCCCGGGCCCGACGGCACCATGACACAGACGCCGGTTGCCACTTTTCCATGCTCATGCATAGTAAAATCGATGAAACCCCAAGGACTCGGAACCAAAGCCCTCCACGCCGGCCAAGTGCCGGATCCCACCACCGGCTCCCGCGCGGTGCCGATCTACCAGACCTCCAGCTATGTGTTTCGCGACACCGAACACGCCGCGAACCTCTTTGCCCTGAAGGAACTCGGCAACATCTACACGCGGATCATGAACCCGACATCGGATGTCTTCGAGCAGCGCCTGGCGGCGCTCGAAGGCGGCACGGGCGCGCTGGCCCACGCCTCCGGTCAGGCCGCGATCACGGACGCCATCCTCAACCTCGCCGGTGCCGGCGATCACATTGTTTCCGTCGCGCAGCTCTATGGCGGCACCTACAATCTGTTTCATTACACCCTGCCCAAGTTTGGCATCGCGGTGTCCTTCGTGGATGCCGGCGACCCGGATTCGTTCCGCCGCGCCCTCCAGCCCAACACCAAGGCTTTCTACGGCGAGGGCCTCGGCAACCCGGCGCTCAACATCTTCCCCTTTGAGGAGGTCGCCAAAATCGCCCGGGAGGCCGGCGTGCCGCTGATCATCGACAACACCTGTCTTTCCCCGTTGCTCAACCGCCCCTTCGAATGGGGTGCGAACGTTGTGGTCCACTCCTCCACGAAATACATCGGCGGCCACGGCACCTCGATCGGCGGCATCGTGGTGGACGGCGGCAATTTCAACTGGGGCAACGGCAAGTTCCCCGGCTTCACCCAACCCGATCAGAGCTACCACGGCCTCGTGCACTGGGAGGCCTTCAAGGCCTTCCCGCCCGCGGGTGGCGCCAACATCGCCTACATCCTGAAGATGCGCTTGCAGCTCCTGCGGGATATCGGCGCCTGCATCTCGCCCTTCAACTCCTTCCTCATGCTGCAGGGCCTTGAGACCCTGCACCTCCGCATGCCGCGGATCTGCGAAAATGCGCTTAAGACCGCCGAGTTCCTCGCCGCCCACGACAAGGTCAAGTGGGTCAACTATCCCGGCCTCAAGGACAGTCCCAATCATGCCGCAGCGAAGAAATACCTGGGCGGGGGCTTCGGCGGCCTGCTCGGTTTCGGCGTTCAGGGCGGCTTCGAAGCCGGCCGCAAATTCATCGAGAGCCTGCAACTCTTCTCCCACCTCGCGAACATCGGTGACTCGAAATCCCTCGCCATCCATCCTGCGAGCACCACGCACAGCCAGCTCTCGGCGGAGGAACAGGTGTCGTCGGGCGTGTCGCCCGATTACATCCGGCTTTCGCTTGGCACTGAGGATTTCGCCGATCTGCAGGCGGACCTTGAACAGGCGCTGGCCAAAGCCTGACAGCGCCACGGAGCGGATAGTTTCCGAACGCCCGCCGCTTCACTGCGGCGGGCGTTTTATTTTTCTCCCAGCACTTCAACCGTCGCGGAGCGCCCCGGCCAGCCAGCGCACCGTGTCCACGAGGATCACCTCGTTGAGATCACAGCGGCAGCCGGATGCGCTCACAGGCGACCCGGTTTTCTGGCCCGACGAAGTGGTGCAGGAGTTCCCCGCGGATGATTTAGTGTAACACGCACCAACCGAGGCTTGCGCCTCAGCCGGGCATCAGCCGGAGCTTGCCTGCTGCACAACGTTGCACAGGGTTTGGCACTGGTCTTGGCTCGCATTTGCAAGAATCGGTTGTGGTCATCGCTCATGCGCGCCCGGCGACTTCACCTCTGAAGCATCACCCCTTTCAGTAACAAATGCCGATGATCCCCTCCCCCTTACCGCGTCCTGCGAAGCCCAGCATCGGCGTAGCAGGAACCCCCTCCCGCCCGATCCGGTTTCTTATCAGTAATTCCATTTTTGTCCGGACCATTTGGACGGTGGCGGCTTTGCATTGCCTGCGGCCGGCCTTGTCGGCGGCGGCTGACGCAGGGGTTTCGTCGGAGGACCTGAGCCAGCCCATCAGGCCGGGCGAGCCCGGTCAGGCTCCGTTTTGGAACGGACACTCCCGGCGTTTCATCTGGGCACCCGCCTTTGAGTTTGGGGAGGTGCCTGCTGCCACGGCCTATCGTTTCACCGTGACCATGTCCGCCAGTGGCCAGGTTTTCACCTTCATGACGGACAAGCCCTGGCGCCCGCTTTCTCCGGTCTGGAACCAACTGCCCGCGGGCAAAGCGATACTAAAGGTCGAAGCAATGGGTGCGAAGGGTCCGGTGCCGGCGGGTGAGCGCGCGTTCGTGAAGAGCCCGGGATTTGCCGGCGTCAAGCAGCCGCCGGCCTACCCATATGCGGAGAGCGGACTCCGCGGATTGCGCGACCTGCTCCGGCAGCGCAAGGTCGCCTCTTGGCTGGAGGAGGGCCGGCCCGATGTGCACTATCCCAAGTGGATTTATCCCGGCATGATGGCGTCGGCGACCGTGCAGGGTATGGTCACGCTGGCCCGGCACACTGCCGACGAGAAGGAAAAGGCCGCGGCCCTGCTCACAGCGCGCCGGGCCGCGGATTTTCTGATGACCTTGTGCGAGCCCGCGGGCGCGCCGCTCGCCGGCTGGCCGCGGACCTACTGGGACGGGGCGCAGGCCGACATTCAACCCGGGTTTCATGACCAGATCATGAGCCCAGGCCCACCGGAGGCTGCCCGCGCCTACCTGGATCTTTACGATCTCACCGGGGAACCCGCCTATCTCGGCTTTGCCACGGGCGTGGCCGACACTCTCGTGCGCTGTCAGCTGGACAAAGGGACCTGGCCCTTGTGGCTGGAGCGTGCCACCGGCCGGGCGAAGGAACCGGGTCTGGTTGTGCCGGTGGCCGCCCTGCGGCTGTTCAACCGCCTGATCGGCCAGTACGGGCTAGTCGCGTATGCCCCGGCCCGCGACCGGGCGATGCGTTTTTGTATCGACGGTCCATTGGCCACGATGCGCTGGGACGCGCAGTTTGAGGACACCCGCCCCAAGGCCGCCTACCGCAACCAATCGCATCGCGAGCCGGCTCTGCTGGCCGTGATGCTGTTCGAGCGGAACGGTCCCGGGGACTTCGCCCGCGCGGAGGAGCTCCTGCGCTTTGTAGAGGACGGCTTTGTAGTCTGGGCGCCGACAGACGCCGTGACCCGGGAACCGCTGTTCAAACCCGGCAGCCGCTGGAGCGGCCTCGATCCTGATTTCGGGCTGGACTGGTTTTTGCCGGCCGCGGTGGAGCAATACGCCTTTTTCACCCCGATCAACGCCTCTTGCGCCGACCTGATCGACGCCTGGATGGCCGGCTACAAGGCCACTGGTCGGCGCGACTATCTCGCCAAGTCCGTCGCCCTGGCCAACACCCTCACCATCGCCCAGCGCTATTTCGGGGGCGGCGAAATTCCGACCCACCTGCGCCAGGTGCAGCCGGAGCTGAACTGGTTGAACTGCTCGGTCGAGGCCGCCTGCACACTCCTGCGGCACGCCGCCGAATTGCAGACCTATGGGATAACTCCCTCCCGCCCGATCCGGTTTCCTATCAGTGATTTCCGCGGGTCCAGTTGGCTCTGCAGCCAGCGCGCCGTCTCCAGCAGCGACGGCCCGTCGTGGATGAGATTGCGCCCGCGGGCGATTCCGGCCTCGACGAGGCGGAAGGGCCAGAGCCCGTCCCAACCGCGTTCGCGCCGCCAGGCTGCGACCTCGAGCGGATGGTCGTCTTCCTCGTGAAACAACACGACCACTTCCGGCCGGGCCGCGACCACCCCGGGCAGGTCGAGCTGCGGGTAGCCTTCCGGGAGCTGGCCCCACAGGTTTTCACCGCCGGCCAGTTCGATGAGATCGTGGATGAAGGTCAGTCCGCCGGCCATGCGCGGATGGCGGCCAAACCACAGTTCGGCATACACCCGCGGACGGTGCGCCGGCGACTGGGCGCGCAGTGCGGCCGCCTCCGCCTCCAACCGCGCCGTGAGCGCGTGCGCGGCGCCCATCTCACCCAACAGCGCCCCCAGTCGGCGGATATTATCCAGCACACCCGCGAAGCTGTCGGGCAACGGCAGCACAAACACAGGACGGCCGGCCGCGGCCAATCGTCGCGCCACCCCCAGTTGCACCCCGCCGGTCATGAGCACCAGGTCGGGCGCGAGCCCGTCGAGCACGGCCTCGTCGATCCGCAGATAATCGCCGGCCACGACGCGGCCGGCCGTGTCCACGTATCGCCGGCAATACCGGGAAACCCCCACCACGCGCTCCGCGAGGCCCATGGCCCAGAGCGCCTCGGTCCAGCCTGAGACGAAACACACCACCCGTTGCGGCCGCACGGGCAGCGTGACCAGCCGGTCGAGCGGCTCACAGCGCACGGTGCGGACCGGATTCACGGCAATTTCAGGATGAGGCTGGACACGAACTCCGCCTTTACGCCGAAAACGTCGTGCAGCAGCTTCGCGGTCAGCACGTCGTGGGGCCGGCCCACCGCCTGCAGTCTGCCCTGCGAAAGCACCGCCACTTGATCGAGGTAATACGCCACCCGCAGGTCGTGCAACGACATGATCACCGTGCCGCCTGCCCGTTTCAGCTCCGCCGCCAGGGCCAGCACCTTCAGCCCGTGCCGCGGGTCCAGCGGCGCCAGCGGCTCATCCCAAAGCTGCAACGGTGCCTCCGTCACATAGGCCCGGGCCAGCATCACGCGCTGCCGCTCACCGCCCGAGAGCTGGTTCACCGGTCGCCGCGCCAGCCCGGTCAGGTCGAAACGCGTCAGCGCCGCATCGACCCCTGTTTCGTCGTCACCGTGCGCATAGCGACCCTGCTGCACCACGGCGCGCACCGTGAAGCCAAACTCGAAATGCGCCTCCTGCGGCACCCAGGCCGTGCAACGGCCCCGCTCCATGATCGCGATTTTCGGGATCGGCCGGCCCGACCAGCAGGCCGCATCATGCGCCACCGGCAGCAGCCCGGCCGCCACCTGCAACAGCGTCGACTTGCCGGCACCGTTCGGGCCGACGAGACCCACCAGGGCCCCGGCCGGCAGTTCCAGGCTCACCTTCTCCAGGCGGCCCGGGATCGTGATGTTTTTCAGGGTCAGCGCGTTCATGCCCGTTTCCGCAGGAGCCAGAGGAAAAATGGTCCGCCCACCAGGGCCGTGACAATGCCGAGCCGCAGGTTGCCGGTCATCCGGCCGAGCAGATCGCAGGCCAGCACAAAGACCGCGCCGCCGAGGATGCACAGCGGCACCAGCCGCCGGTGTTCGGGGCCCACCAGCAGGCGCAGGCAATGCGGCACCACCAGCCCGACGAAGCCCACAACGCCCGCCACCGCCGTGGCCGTGGCCGCCAGCACCGTGGCCAGCACGAGCATGCGCCGGCGCAGCCCACGCACATCCACCCCCAGGCTTTGCGCCTCATGTTCACCGAGACTCAGCAGGTCCATCGGCCGGCCGAGCGGCCACAGCAGGGCCGCCGCCGCCACGATCGGCAACGCGGCCATGACGTGCAGCCAGCTGCGGTCCTCAAGTCCGCCCAGCAGCCAGAACAGGAGCTGCGCATTCCGCTCCCACAACGCCACCCCGTGGGAAAGCTGGTAACTCGTCACTGCGCCCAGCAGGGCGTTCAGCGCCACGCCGGCCAGCAGCAGGCGCTCGCTGCTCGCGCCGCGCTTCGCCAGCATCAACACGCCGATGGTCGCCACCACCGCCCCCGCCACCGCCGCGAGCGGCAGCACCCAGATCGCCACCAAGGTCCAGCCAAACACGATCGCCGAAACCGCGCCCGCCGCGGCCCCGGCACTCACGCCGAGCAGATCCGGACTGGCCAGGCTGTTGCGAAAATAGGCCTGCATCACCAGACCGCCGGACGCGAGGGCCGCGCCCACGAGCATGCCCGTGATTAGGCGCGGCAGCCGCAACTGCCAGATCACGGTGGCCGCCAGTTCATCCTGCCCGCGCAAACCCGCCCACAGTTGCGCCCCGTTCAGTTGGAGTTCGCCCCACGTCAGCGAAACAAACGCCAGCCCGAGCAGGACCAGCACCAAGGCGGGCAGCACCCAGGGTTGCAGCTTCGGATGATTTACCATTTCACCTCCGGGTGCAGCGCGCGGGCCATCAGTTCGTAGCCCGTGATGCGATGGTGGGTCACGCTGGCCAGCAGGGCCGATGGCAGTATCACGGCCCGGCCCTCTTGCACGGCCGGGATGTATTTGTAGGGCAGGAGATCGCGCAGTGGGGCCAGCGCCTCCTCCACCGTCTGGTCCCCGCTGAGCACCGCCACATCGACGGGCCAGGCCAGCATTTTTTCGGTGGGCTCGGGCGCGATGCCCGTGATGCCGCCCAGCGTGCCGGCCAGGTTTTCCGCCCCGGCATGATCGCAAAGATCCTGGAACGTCGTGTCGGCCCCGGAGAGTATCCCGTAGGTCGAGGCATTGATCACCCGCACCGGCCGCACGCCCTTCAGTTTTTGCGCCAGCGTGGTCATGCGCACCTTGCACGCGGCGATCAACTTTTCCGCCCGGTCTTCATGCCCCAACGCCCGGCCGAGGGCGCGCAGGTTGGCATACACATCGCCCATTGTCGCATAATGGTCGAAGATGATCACCTGCACGCCGGACTTGCGGACCTGGTCGATCAGTTCCGCCCGGCTGTAATCGGCGAACAGCACCAACGTGGGCCGGTAGCGCAGGATGGCCTCGCTGTCCCCGGTTGAGATCTGGGGATACGCCGCCGCCGCCTTGGCGACGGCGCAAAACTCCGGCGCGGTCGCCAGGTGGCTGAGTGCCGCCACTTGGACGGGATCGGCCAGGGCCAGCAGCAATTCGTCCGACCCCGCGGTTTGCGACACCACGCGCAACTCGCCGGCCTGCACCGGCAGGGGCCAGGTGCAGGCGAGGAGCAGGAGGCTTGTGATCAGGGTGCGGGCCATGGTGCGATCAGTCGGGGGCAATCAGAAGCGCCAGTCGAGCCCGCCGTAAAAGGCCAGACCGGGTGACGGGAAGCCGTTGACGGCCTCATAGGTTTCGTCGAGGGCGTTCTCAATCCGGAGGCGCAGGTCGAGGTTGCTGCGGAGATGCCAGGCCCCGTAGGCCCGCACCAAAAGGTAATTCTCGGCATCAGTGCGTCCATAGGTGGCGGCGTCCACATCCTCGCGGTCCATGACCCAGGTGGCACCGGCACCAAGGGTGAAACGGCTCGCGAAATCATGCCGCAGATCGGCAGCCACCGTGTGGCGCGGCCGGCGGAGGAGCCGCAGATTGGCGGTCTGGTCCTGAGCCTCGAGCCAAGTGTGGGCGAGTTCCAGCCGGGTGGAGCCGGCGAGGTTGAGCCGGAGGGCGGTTTCAAGACCGTGGGTCCGGGCCTGGCCGACATTGCGCACTGTGGCCGGGAAAACCATGAAATCGTAGTTGATGAGGTTGTCGAAACGCGTGTCAAACCACGTCACCTCGACGGTGCCGCGGCCGGCCGGCAGTGTGAAATCAGCCCCGGCATCCCAACCCCTGGCCTTCTCGGGATCGAGGTTGGGGTTGCCCACGTAGTAGGCGGAGGTCCCGTAGAGATCGAGAAAGCTGGGCGAGCGGAAGGCGGTGCCGTAGCTGGCGCGGAACTTGAGGCGGTCGGGCTGGGCGATCCAGGCGAGGGCTGCGCGTCCGGTGGCGGCGTTGCCAAAGGTGTCGTGATCGTCGTTGCGCAGGCCGAGGGTGAGATAAAACCCGTCCCGCAGCGTGATTTCATCCTGCAGGAAAAAGGCCAGCAGGGACTGGTCCCGGTCGATGTTGCCAAAGCCGGTGTTGCGCGTGGCGGACTGCTCGGCGGTGGTGCCAAAGGTCAGCCGGTTCCGGTCGAGACCGGACCAGGTGGCCTGCGCATCGAACACCGTGCGCCCGGTGGTGTTGCGATCATTGCTCGGCGGCGTGCTCCAGGGGGGATTGGGGGCGGGATTGTTGGAGATCAGTTCGCGGTGCTGGACCCCGAGGATGGCGCGCACAAACCAATCGGGAGTCGGTTCAAGCTCGGCAAAGACGGTGGCCAGGCCGATGCGTTCGCGCTCGGTGTTGTTGGGATCATTGGTGAAGCGGTCGCCGGGTGACTCGTAGAGGCCGTGGTAGCCGCGGAGCGTCGCGCCGATGCGGGCCGTGGCGCTGAGCTCATG
>CAJBES010000242.1 GCA_903952145.1 uncultured Opitutaceae bacterium
CCGTGACCTTGAGCACATTGCCCTGCTCCCAACGCGCCGTCACCTCCCGCGGGTGGCCGACGGGCAGCTTCACGGCCATGAAAAAATTATCCGCGAATGTCTCCTCGGTGACGGGGACCAGCTGCGGCTGGCCGTCCGTCTTCAGGCTGATGGTCTCGGTGACGGGGCGTTTGGGCCCCCGCCAGGTCGTGAGGGTGACTTCACCCGGGGCCACGGTGAAATCCAGGGTGGCCTCCCGAAAATAATCCAGGTCGGAACTCTGCGCCTTGATCAGTTTCCATTTGCCGTTGAAGCCGCTTTCCTGGCCGCCGGCCCAACCGGCGAGCACCGTCATTGCGAAACACAGCCGTAGGATTGTTTTCATGGTTATGCGCAGCCAGCCATAGCCCATCCGCCGGCAAACGAAAAGCCCGGGTTTGCTCAAAGAGCCAAAAAGAAAATGAATTATCGCACAGGATCCGGAAAATTTCATGGACGGGCTGGCCCGTCACCGGAGCTCAGTGTAGCCCTCAAGACCTGACATCATAAGTTATCCTTGGAAGGATGAGAGTCTGGCGCAGTTCCGGAACTACATACAGCGCCGGAGGAGCGGCTGGCGGGGGCTCCCAACGCTTGGTCCGCCTTTGCCTAGCCCCGGTTGGCAGCCGGTTCGCCCACCGGCCACGGATTGTCGAAGGGGCTCCATCCGCCGTCGTAGCGGGCGAAATGGGTGAGATGGATGCCTTGACGGAGGTAGTGCATCGTGCGCGCGAGCGGGATGTGTTCCGAGAGTTGCGTGATCCCGGCGGCGGCCGCATCGGCTTCGAATTCGCCCAGCAGCCTTTCGCGGTCCGTTGCGTCGAGCGGTAGCGCCGACAACTGTGCAAACCGGACGGGCAGCCGGGCGCGTTTGATCCGCGTCAGTACGGCCTCGTCCTCCGCCAGCTGCTCGGCCTCGTCGAAGCAGGAGACGGCAACCGCCAGCAGGTCGCGCGTCAGGTAGGCGCTGTCGGGCCGGTCATAGATGCTGGCGTGCAGTCCCTGCGCCTGCACGAGCCGCTGCAGGGCCTTGATGTAGCGGAGCAGGGGCGCGCCCCCCCGGCCGTAGACGCCGTGCAGGTATTCCGCGATCAGGCTGTCGGCATCTGCGTCGGGATTCCACAGCAGCCGGGCGAGGACCCAGGCGCGCAGACCGGCGAACTCCCCGCCGCCGCCGGGCGGGTTGGCGCCCTGTTCAAACACGCCCTTGACATGGTTGCGCGCGAAAAGGCGCACGTTGGCGCCGAGCACGCCGAGGTTCGGGAAGGGTAGCACGTAGTTGGCGAAGTTCGTCACGTAATCCCAGATGTAGACCCGCCGGCAGATGCGGCCCCAAGCGATCAGGTCCTCGGTCAGCGTGGCGCCCGTGCCGCGCTGCCGCTTGAGCAACATCTTTTCCCCGCAGGTCTCCAGCGGGTGGGAGAAGCAGCACTCGATGGTGCACAGGCGGACGATGACGTTGGGCCGCGGACGCACGCAGCGCGGCGCTCTGCGGGTGTATTGGTAGGCGAGCGTGTCGATGGCGACGTGCGGGTAGTCAGGTTCGATGGCCTCGGCGATCCGGTTCACGAATCGGATCAGGCTCCCGCTGAAATTGCCCTCCTCGGCATCCACCGCCCGGCAGGCGACGCACTGGCAGGGGTTGTCCCAGTCGTTCTGCGAGACCGACACGATGCTCACCTCGCGATGGGCGGCGAGCCAGGCGCGGATGCGCGCCAGTGTGAGTGCGAACACGTCGGGGTGGGCGAGGCACAGCTGGGTTTCATGGCGCAGGCGGACGCCGTTCACCTCCGAGAAATACTCCGGATGCGTGTCGTAGTACTGCTCGACCGGCACGAGCACGTTGAACGTGTGGACAAAGGGCAGGGCGTAGCGCACCCCGCCACCGTGTCTGGCTTCAAAGGCGGGAAAGTGGCCGTTGCATTTGTTGCGTGCAGCCCAGTCGGGGTCGAGGGCTTCGAAGGCGTAGGGCTCGCGGTATTCGAAGGCCGGCCCCTGCCGCTCGTCGATCGGGCCGGTCTCGATCCGTTCGCGCCGCGGAATATGACTCACCCCCGGCGCAAACCAGCGGCAACCCAGGTGCCGCTCCAGAAAATCATACACGCCATACAGCGTCCCCCGCCGCCCTTCGCCGGCGATCAGCAGGTGATCGGTTCCGGTCCGGATGATGAACCCCTCCGCCCCCGGTTCGTCGCGGAGCCCTTCGGTATCGCGCGACCAACGCCCGCTGTCGCCGACCCAGATTTCCCGTGGCTGCCGCCTGGTATCGTCCGTGACGACCGACAACGCGGCCCCGCCTATCTCCGCGAGATAGCGGCTCAGTTCGTCGGCCGCATGCCGCTCCGCATCGGAGGCGTGCCGGCCGGCGACAATCCGCCAATCGGACCTGCCCGCAGCCGCCAGCATAAGGGTGGCGGCCGGTCCCTGCCGAGTCGGCGCAGACGTATTGTGGTCGTGAGTCAAGGCGCTTTCGGGAAACAGGCGGGGGTGTACCGACGCGAGTCAAATATGCTGCGGGCAATTTGGCCGCAGACCCTCGTTGGTGGAGAAATAAAGATTTCCAGCCCCAGCTTTTGGCCAATGGGTTTGCGCGATAACTTTCCTGCCAAGAGTCAGCGACGTATGGCCCTATCGCCATACCTGACGCAGGGTCGCCGCTTGCGGCGGACCGGTTTGGGTCCGGCCTCATCGAGGCCGGCTACAACCAAGCCGCTGAATTATTACCACGGATCTTCCTTCGCTGAAGCTACGGAGGACACGTCGGACCCGGATGGGCACGGATAAGTGCTGATTCAAATCCATCCGTGTCATCAGTAATCTGCGGTTGGTTGCAAAAGGATTATCCCAAAATCATGTCGGCACACATTTCCGAAACAGGGCCAGACCCCCGGGACGTGCGGCTAAAGTATAAATGCCTGACAAGGACGTCGGCCTGCAGGCGATCCTGCAGAGGCGCTGCTGGTCTGCGCCCGATCCAAGGCCCGGGCAACATCCACTCCGGTCTTTACCACGGAAAAATGGGACCGCCGGTTCTTTCAGGCCGGTTGACCAATTCGGTGGCCAAGCCCTAGCTGCCAGCATTCATCACCTGGATCTCCCCGGAGGGAACGGGACTACTGTTTTGTGGCAGCGGAGGCATGTATTGGAATAGAATGCCTTGTTGAGTTTTTCCTGAAAGAACCGACGGACACCCGTTACAACGTCACGCTGGCCCGGAAGCTTAACCCTAAATTTCACACCCGGTTAACCGCTGCTTTTCGCCCATGGGCGCGCATGGAGAAGGTAACCGGATCCCCTCGGAATTTATGATTCACCAATCTGGTGATCTGGTTTGGTGCCCCTGTTCTGTCCCAAAACCCTGCTTAGCGTTTATGAGCGTGGATTGCGGTTTCTCATCTGCGATGGCTGTCGCGTCGCCGCCTGCGGCGGACCGTTTGGCCCCTTCAGCTCTCCGGCACCGGCGCACCGGCGAACTCCGCCTGCACCCGCGTCCGGGCCGGGCTGAGACCCAGGCTGAGCCCCAAGGCCGCGACGAGCAGGGTCACCTCGAAGGCGAAGAGGCCGGTATAGGCGACCAGCGCACTGCCGGTCGCCAGGCGCAGGGTGTCCACGATCACGCCGCCCATCAGGCTGCCCGCGGCATGGCCCAGCATGTTGGCCATGCCCCAGACGCCCATCAGCAGCCCGGCGCGTTCCGGCGTGGTGAACTCCACGACACTCGAAAGCATGCCCGCCCCGGTCAGGCCGGCGCAAAAGCCCAGTCCCAGCACCAGCCAGCGGAAACTTTCCGGCGCCCCCGCCAAGCCGACGGCCGCCACCCCACTGAACACCACGATGCTCAGGCCGAGGCCGATGCGCATCAGCCGGAGCGCCCCCAGCCAGCGCAGGAGCAGCAGGCCGGAAAGCAGCATGGCGACGAGGACGCCCAGGCCCCAGAACATCGTCAGGCGCGTGGTCTGCCCGACGCTCATTCCCAGCACCAGGGCGCCGTAGGGCTCGAGCAACACATCCTGCGCCAGCGTGCCAGTGAAGGTGAAGATCACCACTACGAAGAGCCGGCGCACTTGGGGATCGGCGAAAACATAGTCCCGCAGCACCTGCGCAAAGGGTTTTTCCCGCGCCCGCCCCGCCCGCTCCACCGCGACACCGCCCGTTTCCTGACCCGGCGCCGCAATGAATGTCAGCAGGACCACCACCAGCGCCACGCCGCCGGCGACGGTCAGCAGGCGGTTCGGATCGTAATGCTCCATCGCGCGCCCCAGCAGGCCGGCGCCCACCACGGCGCCCAGCAGCGTGGCCACCTCGTACAGCGTCATGGCCCGGGCCCGCCGCCCACCGGTGAACTTTTCCGCCACTAGCGCGTGGTAACTGTTGTGGGCGAGATTGCGGCCGACGCCATAGAGGAGAAACGCGCCCGCGCCGGCGGCCGCGAAAACCGGCAGCGACGCGGCAAAGCGGCCGGTGACCCATGCAATGGCGTAAACGCCGCCGCCGATGAGCAGGGCGCCCAGCAGCATGTAGGGCTCGCGCCGCCGTCCGCCGATGGGATGGCCGTCCGAGCAATGCCCGAACCACAGCCTCAGCGGCGACAGCAGGAGCGGGATGGAAAACAGGAGCGCCACCAGGGTGGCCGGCAGACCGAATTCGGCGATCATCACGCGGTTGAGCGTGCCGCCGATGAGCACGCCGCCCAGGCCGTAGGCGACGGGAAAGGCCGCCAGCCGCAGGTGGTGCGCCATCGGCCCGATGAACTGTGCTCGTTGCATCCCGGATTGTAACCACCGCTGACCGCCCAAGATCAATCCCGGCGAACAGGCCGGAAGCATCTTCGCCACGGCCGGTTCGCTTCATCGGTCCTGGTTCGAATCTGAAGCCTGGCTTCAGGCGCCGCTGGCGTCCCCACGGGGATTCGAACCCCGGTTCTCACCGTGAAAGGGTGGTGTCCTAACCGGGCTAGACGATGGGGACTAACCGCGGAACGTCGGAAGCTACGTCGCACCCCGTCTCGCGCAAGGCAATTTTTCCCTCGGCACCGCCAGCCAAAACCGGATTTCTCACCGCCTCCGCACCGCCTGAAAACACCGTTTCAGCCGTGCGCAGGTCCGCCTCCGCCGGCGCCGGCACAACGGCTATTGCCCGTTGGCGTGAAATGAGTTGGGGTCGCCGTCCGCCCTATGCCAACGCCGTCCCCGGCCCCCGTCCTGTCCTCCAACCTGGTTGTCCGCGCCGGCTTCGGTGCGGATGATCTCGCCCCCGGCAGCCGGCTTTGTCCGCTGCCGCCCAAGACCGACTTCACGGCCAGCTGGATCTGGGTGCCGGAGCAGAGCGGCTATGAGCGGCGCAACAGCTACGCTTGGTTCCGCCGGACCTTCACCGCGTCCGGCGACCTCACGCTGCACATCGCGGCGGACAGCACCTACGAACTCCATCTCGACGGCGCCCTCGTCGACCGCGGCACCGCCCCGGCCGAGGTTTCCTACAAGACTTTCGACACCCACCGGCTCACGGTCGGCCCCGGCCGGCATGTGCTCGCCATCCTCGTGCACCATCTTGGCCAGCAATGCGCCACGGCCATGCGTTCGCGGCCGGGTTTGCTGGTGGAAATGACGTCCGCCGGCAGCGACCCGGTGATCTCCGACGCCAGCTGGAAGGTCCTGCCCGCGGCCGCCTACCAGCAATGGCTGCCCTGCATGATGTCGCACTTCGGGTTCTACGAAGTCTGCGACCACGCCAAGGTCCCGGCGGGCTGGACCACCCTTGCATGCGACGATGCCGCCTGGTCCGCGGCGGAGGTCATCGGCCCGGCAGGCTGCGCTCCCTGGTCGCGGCTGATTCCCCGCGACATCCCGGCCCTCGCCACCGCCATCATCGCCGTGGAGCGCATTACGTCCCGCGGCAGCTACCAGACCGGCCCGATCGCCGAAACGGAAAAGGAGATCACCGTGGCGGTCGAGATGGCCACACGTATCCGCCGACCGGATCCGGCGGTGGCGACCGCGTTGCCGCTGGCCTTGGCCCAAGGCGCCGCCAGCGAGTTTGCCGTGGTCGATTTCGGCCGGGTCGTGACCGGGCACGTCCAACTGGAATTCACCGGCGCGCAGGCCGGCCAGAAGGTGGACATCGGTTACGACGAGATTCTGGACGCCGACGGCCGGCCCAACCCGCGGCGCACCTACGTGCATGCCGCCGACCGCGCCTTTCTGCGCGCCGGCCAGGGTGAGCTGCAGATTCACGGCGGCCGGGGCTTCCGCTTCCTCCTGCTCGATGTCGCCGCGGGTCTGGGCGGCCTGACGCTCACGCGCGTCGCGGTGGCGGAGCGCACCTATCCGGTCGCCCGCACCGGCACCTTCCGCAGCTCCGATCCCGAGCTTGCGCACCTGTACGAGGTCGGGCTCACGACCACGCGCCTTTGCCAGCTGGACAGCTATGTGGACTGCCCGTCGCGCGAGCGGGTCATGTGGATGGACATGACGGTGGAGGCGCAATGCAGCGTCTACGGCTTTGGCGAAACCGCGCTGTGGCGCCATTGCCTCTACCTGTTTGCGCAAAATCCCTGCCGGGAAGGCGCCACCGCCGGCGCGATCAAGGGCTTCGCCCCCTGCGACTACGATCCGATGCTCGTGAGCTACACGCTCTACTACCTGATCTCGGTCGCGGATTTTCACCACCACAGCGGCGACCGGCCGGCGGCCGAAGCGCTGTTCCCGACCGTGTTGAAACAACTGGAGGTGATCGCACGCTTCACGACCCCCGAGGGGTTGATCAACGAGAAATGGCCGGGCTGGGGCACCTTCCTCGACTGGTCGGCCATGGACATCGGCGGCGTCTCCTCATGCAACAACGCCATCTACATCCGCGCCCACCGCGAGACCGCCCGGCTCGCGCGCGCCCTGGGTATGGTCGACGTGGCCCGGGAACTGGAGGCCAGGGCGGTGAGCCTCGCCGAGGCCTATCGCCGCGCTTTCTGGTCCGCCGACGAAGGGCTCTTTGTCGACTCGCTTTACGACGGGAAGCCCAGCGCCGTCCGCAGCCAGCTGGCCAACGTCATGGCGGTCTGGGCCGGCGTCGTGCAGGGGCCGGAGGCGCGCACCCTGCTGGCCAAAATCATGGACGAGTCGCGCCTGCTCCCGATGACCGGCTGCAACCACCGCCTGAAGCCCGGCTTCACCTGCCAGACCGGCGGCCTCGTGCGGATCGGCACGCCCGGCTCGGGCTTCCTGCTCGTGCAGGTGCTGTTCGAGCTCGGCCTCGCCCGCGAGGCCATCGCCTATCTCAAGGCCAACTGGCTGCCGATCACGCGCGGCGGGACCTACGCCGAGCATTTCGCCAACGACTACGACATCAGCTACTGCCATGGCTGGGGCGCGGGCGCCGTGGTACAACTGCCGGCATATGTCCTCGGCATCCGCCCGGTGGCCCCCGGCTGGCGGGAGATCGAGATCCGGCCGCAATGCGCCGGACTCGACTGGGCCGAGGGCACCGTCCCCACGCCGCACGGCGACATCACGGTCGTCTGGCGCAAGGTCGGCGGCGAGCCCAAGCTGGAGTATCAGGTGCCACCCGGGATCAAGGTGGTGCAAGCTGCTTTCCGGTAGGCTGGCCGGCCGACATGCAACCGTGGTCAGAAAAAGCTTCTCCCCGCCGCCCCTTTGCGTGCAAATCCCACCCATGAACTTCGCTGCCATCGCCACCGCCCTGCCCGTCGAAGCCCGCACCTCCTTCACCGGCCTGCCGTTGCCGCTCCTCGCCTCCGGCAAGGTCCGCGAGATTTTCGATCTCGGCGACGCCCTCCTCCTCGTCGCCAGCGACCGCCTCTCCGCCTTCGACGTGATTATGCCCGACGGCATTCCCGGCAAGGGCATCATCCTCACCCAGATGAGCCTGTGGTGGTTTGCGCAGACCCGGCACCTCATCCAGAACCACCTGCTGCCCGATCAGGCCGGCGAGTTTGCCCGCCGCGGCCTGCATGACCGCGACCTCCAGCTCCGCAGCATGATCGTCCGGAAACTCAAGCCCCTCACGATCGAATGCGTCGCCCGCGGCTACCTCATCGGCAGCGGCTGGAGTTCCTACCAAAAGTCGGGCGAGGTCTGCGGCATCCGGCTCCCCGCCGGCCTCCGCCAGGCGGACAAACTTCCGGCCCCCATCTTCACCCCGACCACCAAGGCGCCCAAGGGCCAGCACGACCTGCCCATCAACGACGCCCAGGGGGCCGCCACCATCGGCCCCGCGCTCTATGCGCAGGTCAAAGCGCTCAGCCTCGCGCTCTACTCGTTCGGTCACGACCGCGCGAAACAGGCCGGCATGATCCTCGCCGACACGAAATTTGAATTCGGCACCGACGCGGCGGGCCAGCTCTTCCTCATCGACGAAGTACTCACGCCCGACTCCTCCCGCTACTGGCCGGCCGGCGAATACCGGGCGGATTGCTCGCCCCCGAGCTACGACAAACAATTCGTCCGCGACCACCTCCTCGCCCTCAAGTGGAACCAGTCGCCGCCCGCGCCGCGGCTGCCCGCCGACGTCATCACGCGCACCCAGGAGAAATACCTCGCCGCGCTGCGCAACCTGATCGGCTGAGGCGCCCAACCTAGGAGCCACCGCATGTTCCAGCGCGTCACCCTGCGGGATATCGCCAAGGATGCCGGGGTGCATTTCACCACGGTCGGCCTCGCCCTGCGCAACGACCCGCGCGTCACTCCCGCCACCGCCGCCAGGGTGCAGGCCTCCGCCCGTAAACTCGGCTACGCCCACGACGCCATGCTCTCCGCGCTGTCGCTCTACCGGCACCGCAATTCCCAGCGCTTCGCCGGCGTCATCGCCTATGTGGTCACCTACAGCCCGGAGCAGCTCAAGGCCAACCTCACCGAACAAGTCGTGGTGGCGGCCACCGCGGCGCACGCGCTGACGCACAATTTCCGGCTCGAATCCTTCCAAATCGACGCGCCCGAGATGACCGCGGAACGCCTGAGCAAGCTCCTGCGTGCCCGCGGCATCCAGGGGATGATCCTCGCTCCGCGCCTCCCCACGCCCGGCCCGATGCCCAACCTTGAGTGGGAGTACTTCTCCCCGGTCGCCATGGGGTTCTCGATCACCAACCTCACCGTCCACCGGGTCTGCCCCTACCATACCCACAACGTGCGGGTGTGTCTCCGCCAGATGCGGACGCATGGCTACCGCCGCATCGGCCTGATTCTGCCGCGGGAAATCTACGAGCGCAACCGCGGCCACGTGCTCGGGGCCTACGCGGCCGAGCAATACCTGCTGCCCGAAACCGAACGGGTGACCCCGCTGTTCGTGCCCAACGCGCAGATCACCAAAGCCACCGTCGGCCAGTGGCTGCGCGACCAGCAGCTCGACGGCGTGATCCTGAGTTCCATGCCGCTGGAGATCATGGGTTTCATCCGGGAGCTGGGCTATCGCGTGCCGGACCAATTGGGCGTGGCGTTGATCTGCCTGTACGGCCAGACTGAAAACTTCGCCGGCATCGACGAACACGTGGATCAGCTCGGCGAGAGCGCGGTCGACGCCGTGATCGGCATGATCGGCCGCAACGAAAAGGGTCTGCCGGCCCATCCGCACTACACCCTCATTGAAGGCAGCTGGGTGGAACGCCCGACGGTGCGCGCGCTGCCCGTTTAGCTCGGCCGCGTTGCAGGCCCGGTGGGACCACCCCGTGAGACCTCGCCACCGTCGCCACGGCTATCGCACTGGCCCACAGCTTGCGGAGCGACTCCGGCCAGATTGCGCCCTGAGCCTGGCCGGTGAACGCCTGAACAGGCTGCGGCGCGCTGGCGGACGAGAAATGTCTGGCAGCGTCGCGCCAGGTGGGCGAAACTCCGGGGTCGTTTCGTTCATCATCGCCTCCCGCCCGTGCGCTCCCCCCGACCTTATTGGCACCATTTTGCGGTCAATATCATCTCGCCGGCCATCCTGACGTTTGCGCTCTTTCTCGTCGTAATCTTTGCGGTCATCCTGCCGACGATGCGCAAAAACATCGTCGAGCGCAAAAAGGAGATGATTCGGGAGTTGACCCAGGCGGCCTGTAGCGAACTGGCCAGCCTGCACGAACAGGAGCAACGCGGGATCTTGGATCGGGCGGCCGCCCAGGCCGCGGCGGCCGGGCGCATCCAGGCCATGCGTTACGGCGACGATGGGAAAGACTACTTTTGGATCTCCGATGCCCAGACGCGCATGGTGATGCATCCTTATCGGCCGGAACTCAACGGCCAGAGTCTGCTGGAGTATTCCGACCCGGCGGGGAAGAAGCTTTTTGTCGAGTTCACCAAGATCGTCCGGGCGCAGGGCGATGGCTATGTGGAATACCGCTGGCAATGGAAGGACGACGAGCGGCGGGTGGTGCCCAAGCTTTCCTACGTGAAAGGCTTTGCCCCGTGGGGTTGGATTGTCGGAACCGGCATCTACCTGGAGGACGTGCGGGCGGAAATCAGCCAGATGATCCGCCGGGTACTGCAGGTGGCGCTGGCGATTTCCGGTGTCATTGCGGTGCTGCTGGCCTACATCGCCAAGCAGGGCCTCGACCTTGAGCGCCGCCGCTGGGCCGCCGAGACGGCCCTGCGCGAATCGGAGGAAAAATACCGGTTGCTGGTGGAGGGCACGACGGAGGGGGTGCTGCTGGTGCTGCAAGACCGGCCGGTCTATGCGAACCGCACCCTGCTTGACCGGCTGGGTTATTCGGCCCGGGAGATAGAGGAGCTGCCCTTGGAACGAATCATCGCCGCGGTCGCCACCGGCGGGCCGGCCTCGTCGGAGCAGCGGGCGCGCATCACCGCCAAGAGCGGCGAAGTCACGGAGGTGCTGCTGACTTCCGCATCGGTGACGATCGGCGACAAGCGCGGGCAAATTCTCACCGTCAAGGAAGTGGCCGCCCGCCGCAAGACCGAGGAGACGTTTGCCCGCCTGCTGGCCGACCTGCAAAGCATGCTGCCGCTGGCCACGCGCTCGATCAAGGCCTCGCCGCTCAGCCTCGTCGTGTGTGAGCTGGATACCCCGATCCACCAGGCGGCCGCGGCCATGAGCCGGGCGAAATCCAGCGCCATTCTGGTGAAAGCGCCGTCCGGGGAGGCCATCGGCATCGTGACCGATCAGGATTTCCGCTCCCGGGTGCTGGCGACGGGGCGGAACCCCGCCCTGCCCGTCTCGTCGATCATGAGCGCACCGCTGGTGCAGATCGGGGATCGCGCCCTGCTGTTCGAAGCCGCACGGCTCCTGCAAGAGCGCAACCTGCAGCATCTCGTGGTGACCGATGAACGGGGCAACGCGCTCGGGGTCCTGACGGCGACCGAGGTGCTGCACGTGCAGCGGCACGCGGTGGCGATGGTGCTCAACGAAATCCAGGGGGCGGCTGCGCCCGAGGAATTGCGTGACAGCCGCGCCAAGCTGCCGGTGTTTGTGAAAGCCCTGCTGGAGAGCGGGGCGCGCGTGGAGAGCATCACCCGGATCATGACCACGGTGTCGGACGCCGTTGTGGTGCGGTTGCTCGCACTGGCCGAGGCCGAACTCGGCCCCCCGCCCACGGCGTATGCGTTTGTGGCGCTGGGCAGCGAAGCCCGGGAGGAACAGACGCTGGCCACCGATCAGGACAACGCCCTGATCTACGCGGACGTCCCCCCTGAGCGGAGCGAGGCGGTCCGGGCCTATTTCCTGCGGCTGGGCGAAAAGGTGTGCGGTTGGCTCGATCTGGTCGGCTACCATCGCTGCAAAGGCGAAGTCATGGCGTGCAACCCAAAATGGTGCCAGCCGCTGGCGCAGTGGCGGCAGTATTTCACCGACTGTGTCCTGGCGGCCAATCCGCAGGATCTGCTGGACGTGAATGTCTTTTTCGACTTCCGCTGCGCCCATGGCGAAGCCGCCTACGTGGTCCAGTTGCGCCAGCACCTCCAGCGGATCCTCGAGGGCGAGGGCAAGCACACCTTTTTCTTCCACCTCGCGCAGAGCACGCTGCAATTCCGTCCGCCCCGGGGGTTTTTTGGCAACATCCAGCTGGAAGCAGCCGGTGAACGGCCGGCGGCCTTCAACATCAAGGCGGCCATCATTCCGCTGGTGAATTTCGCACGGATCTATGCCTTGCAGCACGGATTCGCCGAGACGAACACGCTCGATCGGCTGCGCCGGCTGCGCGACCAGGGCCGGCTGGTGCCGTCGAGCCACGACGAACTGGCGCAGGCCTACACCACGTTGATGCTGATGCGGCTCAGACACCAGGCGGCGCAGTGGAATCGCGGCGCGATGCCCGACAACTTCATCGACCTGCAGGAACTCACGCAGCTCGATCAGTCGGTCCTGAAGAAGGTGTTTGCCGACATCACCGTCTTCCAGGCGCGCCTGGAGACCGACTTTGCCCGTACGGCGTGAGGCCGGATGATGAAACGACAAGCGCTCCAAGCCCCGGCCAGGGATTGACCCGATGCGTGTCCTGATCCTCGGCGATGTGCATGGCCAGCACGGGAAACTCGCCGCCGCGCTACGGCAGGCGCAGGCGGACTACCGGATCGAGGCCGCGATCCAGGTGGGCGATTTCGGTTTCTACAAAAACCTGCTGGGGGCTGCCAGTGCCGGGCGGGTCCGCTATCCCGTGCCGCTGCACGCGATCGACGGCAATCACGAGGATCATGCGTGGCTGCGCCGCGCACGGTTGACCGGAGCGGCGCACAGCTGGGCGCGCGAGCTCAATCTGATCTACCAGCCCCGCCCCTCGGTGGCCGTGCTGGGGGCCGCCAAGGTCGGTTTCCTCGGCGGGGCTTTGCACGTGGACCGGCCGCAAAAACACAATTGGCTGGGCGGTTTCCCGAACTACATCCTGCGCCGCCACCGGGAGCAGGCCGTCACCTTGTTCAACCGGGAGCGCCCCGAGCTCATCGTGACGCATTCCTGTCCCGCCCGCATCGGCCTCGGGATGCAGAGCACTGCGGCAATGCAGCCCGGCGTGGCGGAACACATCGTCGCGGCGGGATTTGATCCCGGGCCGGCGGACGATTGCGGCGAAGTGGAGTTGAGCCGGCTCTGGTGCGAACTCGCCTACAAACCGCGGGCCTGGGTCTTTGGCCATTTTCACCGAGCGCACGAAGCCGTGATCGAGGGCACGCGATTTGTGGGCGTGAGCGACGAGCTCGATGGCCCCCATCGCCGGCTGGCGATTTGGGACACCGAGGAAAAAAAACTACTGCTGTGCCCCGCCGACCCGAGCGCCGGGAACCCCGGGTAATGCCCCGCCTCGCGGCGCGCCCTCCCCCTGGCAGGAGTTGCGCCGCGGATACTGTCAGCCCGCAACGCAAGCCGGCTTTGCTTCGGGCCGCGGGGTCAGCAGTGAGACCACCACGAGGACCAGGAAGCCGAGGGGGATGGTGACGATGGCGGGCTGGCTAAAGGGGACGATGGCGTTGGCAGGATCGAGGCCGTAAACGTCCTTGTAAGCCTGTGCGCTCAGGAGAATCCAGCCCAGCGAGGCGATCATGCCCACGGTGATGGCGGCGGTGATGCCCTGTTTGGTGGTGCGTTTCCAGAAGAGCAGCATCACCAGGGCGGGGAGGTTGGCGGAAGCCGCGATGTTGAAGGCCCAGCCGACCAGGAAATTGACATTCATCTTCTGGAACATGATGCCCAGGCAGATGGCCAGCGCGCCCACGCACAGCGCCGCGATCTTGGCCGAGCGCACTTTTTGGAAATCGTCCATTTTGATCTTCAAAAAGTTGGTCATGAGGTCATGCGCCACCGCGCCGCTCGCGGCCATGATCAGACCGCTCACCGTGCCGAGCACGGTGGTAAAGGCCACGGCCGAGAGCACCGCGAAGAGCAGTTCGTTCAGACTGCGGGCCAGCAGCGGCGCCGACATGTTGGAATCCGTGACATCCAGCGCACCGCTGGTCATCGCGCCGAGGCCAAGGAAGAGCGTCAGCACATAGAAAAAGCCGATGGCGGCGATGCCCACCACTGTGCTCTTGCGGGCGCTGAGTTGGTCCTTGACCGTATAATACCGGATCAAAATGTGCGGGAGCGACGCCGTGCCGCAAAACAGTGCCAGCATGAGCGAGAGGAAATCGAGTTTGTCGAAGAATTTCTCACTGCGCACCTTCTTGAAGGTCGGACTGGAGCCGGGGGCCATGAAATCGCTGCCTGGCGTGGGCTTCTGGTAATACACCGTCGTCATGCTGCCGTCAGCCTCGGCAACCTTATCCGAGCCCCACAGGATGACTTCGCTGTCCTGCATGGTGGTGATAAACGAGACCGGATTGAGCGGACCGGTCTTTTCGACGCCACCCGGCAGCTTGGAGGCATAGCCCACCGGCAGCAGGTCCGCTTCGCCCACCCCTTTGCCCCGCGGCCGTCCGTTGGCCAGTTTGCGCCCGTCTAGCAGCACGGTCAGGGTCTGGGCTTCGGAGAGCAAAGCGCCTTCCTTGCGCCAGACCGTCACCACCCCGGCGGCATCCTGCACGCGGACATAGGGCTTCCCCTGCCACGGGCCTTCCTCGGAGAGCACCGTGCTGCCGGCCGCGTCCGTGACGGTGGCCGCGGGCACGCCGTGCCGGAGGATCTGCACCTCCTTGCCGTTGGCGTCGGTGGGCTTGGTGGTCACGCCGCGGAACATGAGCATGACGGTAATGGCCGCGCACAGCGCGACCAGCAGGCTGCCTTTGATGAATTGGACCCACGTGGTCGAAACCATGCCGGCGGTTGCGACAATCGTAGTGACGATCAAACCCACGACGATCACACCCACGTAATGCGGAAAGCCCAGCAGCGGTTGCACCAGGGCGCCAGCGCCGACCATCTGCGGGATCAGGTAGAAGCAGCTGACCACCAGCGTGCTGATGGCCGCCGCCAACTTGATGCCGCGGGAGTTGAACTTGTTGTCCAGCGCGTCGGCAAAAGTGAAACGTCCGAGGCGTTTCAGCGGTTCGGCGATGATGAACAGCGCCACGATCCACCCGGCCAGGTAACCGATCGAGTAGAGGAAGCCGTCGTAGCCGAAGAACGCGATCATGCCGCAGATGCCGAGGAAAGAGGCCGCCGACAGGTAGTCGCCGGCAAACGCGATGCCGTTGACAAACCAATGAATGCCGCCACCGGCGGCGAAGTAGCCGCTGGCGGACTTGGCCCGCGCCCCCAGGTAGAAGCTGATGCCGATGACCGACCCGGCGAAAAACAAGAAGACTAGGACGGCGATCCAAGAAGTTGCGTGAATCATGGTGGTTCCTTATTTCGATTTGCGGCAGAGACGCATGTAGACCAGCGCCAGCACGAGCGCGGCGGCGATCAACGCAAAACCATAGACGACCGCGAGGTTGGCGCCGCCGGCAAAGGGCTTGCGCATCACCTCCGGCCAGAAGGCGCTGAGCGCCATGAAGCCGCCGTAAAAAACCACATAGATGGCAAACAAAACCAGCCCGATGCGTGTGTTGTGCGCGACGACCATCGCATCTTCCTGTTCACGAATTACCGGAGTCTTGAAATCAAGTGAAGCCATGGGGGTATTTTTTTAGGGTTAGAACTTGTAGGTGATCCCGAATTGCTGGCGCCAGTCGGTGCCAGGTGCGTTCACCTTGTAAGTGGTCTCCAGCCAGGAAAGTTCGAACGCCAGCTGCACCTGCGCGTTAAGCGAATAATGCACGTTGCCGAAGACGAGGGTGTTCTTGGTGCGGGCGTCCTTGGTGGAATCCCCATTCCCGCTCAGATCGTCGTCGTCCGGATTGTCCAGACCGGCGCCGAGGTTGAACTGCCACAACGCGGAGGGAGTCAGTGTGACCGAGGCCCAGCCGCCGACAGTGTCGATTTCCCGGTTCAGGGTGAGGTTGACGCCCTGACCGATGCCGCCGAGGTGGGAGTCGAAATTGCGTCCTTGGAAAGCTTCGGCCTGCAACAGCAGCGTCGGGCTGAGCGGCAGGCGCAGGTCGGCATTGATCGACCAAGTCTCGAAGGTGTCACTCCCACCCAGATTGGTGCGATGAATCTCTTCGGACCCAAGGTGCCCCGAAACCCCGATGGTGGCCACCTGTTTGGGTGCGATCGGAAAACTCAGGCCGGCCCGGCCTGCGAACGTGGGATACCCGCCGTCGGCGCCGGTATCGGGGTCGTTGGCAGTCGCAAAGACCGCCTTGCGGCCGGTGATGGTGCGGCTGATGCCGCCGTCGAGTTTCAGATCCACGCCTTCATCGATGTCGATGCTCTTGACCAGTCGCAGTTGCGGCCGCCGGTAGCCGACGTTGCCCTGCCACCAGGCGACGCTGTAGTTGACGGTGGTCGGATTCAGGGGGGAGATGATGTCCGAGGTCTGACCTGCGATGAGGGCCAGCTTGCGCAACGGCCAGTCCATGCGCACAAAGGCGTGGCGCAGCATTGGTTCGGGTTTGTTTTCCGCGACGCCGGCCCCGTAGAAATCGATCTCGATTTTGCCGGTGGCCTGAAAACTCGCAGTCGTGGGGCCGGTGGCGTCCACGCCCAGCCGGGTCTGGTTGGCGGTGAGGTTGAAGTGATGGTCGTTCATGAGCACACTTTCCGACTCCATCCAGCGCGCGAAATTGCCGAGCGAGGTCCGGGAATCGTCGAAGGCGGCATCCAGTTTCACGTAGCCGTAGAAATTGAGGTCCAGGCCGGAGCGCGCCGGCTGGCCCTTCAGACCGGCGAGCGACTTGAGCTTGGCGGTCTCGGCCTCCGTGAAGCCTGAAGCGGTGGCGGGCCGGGCGGAAGGGGCCGCGGGTGGCGTGGCGGATGCGACCGCGGTAGGACCGGCGGCAGGCGCCAGCATTTTCTTGATCGCGGCGAGGTCCCGCTCGACGCTTTCGAGTCGCTGCTGCAATTCGGCGTTCTGGCGCTTCAGCGCTTCTACGTCCTCTGTAGCGACCAGCGCCTTCGGGCCCAAGCCCAGGCCGATGGCAATGGCCAGCGTGAAAAAGACCGATCGCCTGGTTGTTTTCGAAGTCATGCTTTCCTTCCTTCTCGCGAGCTTTTTAGGGGGAACTGACGGGGTAAGATCCGCTAAGACCGTGAAATACATTAGGTAAACGGCGGTTGGAGAACCGGATTCTGCCCGAGGGTGGCGCTATGAAGTGGCGCTAATGCAGTGTATTCGTTCGTGGCGGGCTTTGGATAGCTGGTTCATCCGCCTGCGGTGGCCGTGTCTTTTGGCCACCGCTCCCGGTATCACGGGAGAGCATCTGGCCTGACTCGAATATAGAGGATGCGGCGTGGCACTCCCTCGCAACGGTCCCCAAGGCTCCGACCTGGCCCAAGCCAAGTTGGCTGGAATGCCAGCACCCGAGGACCTGCGAGTGCGCTGCGGATCATTGCCTCTATTTGCTGCCCGGCGAGGAGACGGCGCACTGCGTCACCTCGCTCCTGCGCCTCAACGAGCGCGGGCTGCCGTGTTTCCCGCACTACTCGCTGGTCGAAAGCCCGTGGGTGGATGGCCCACGGTCCGTGCCGTGCTCACGGATCAACGCACCTGCTCCCCGTCACGCCGCCGGGTCAGGGTGCGGTCGACCGCCCCTGGCGGGCCTGTTCCGCCTGGATCTCGGCGCGGTGCGCCTGCTGCCATTCGTAGATCGAGCGCACGGCGGGCTGCGGGCGTTCGCTCTCGCCGGAAGTGCGGATGCGGTTGCCGCGCTCCAAGGCGGGAGGAATCGCACCGGCGACCAGCTTGGTGACCGGCCCATAGAAATGATTGTCGATCAGTTCGATTCCCGTGCAGTCGGCCGAGCCGAGATAGATCGCCGCGGGTTGCGGATCCAACAGCACGAAGACATTGCCTTGGATGAGGTGGTCGAAACTTGCGGTCTTGGCCACGACCCCCGGGCCCCGGCCCGCGACAAAGCGGTTGTGGAGGATGAGCCACGACTCGTTCATGCCGCCCATCCAGAGCCCCGCCTTCGGGGAGGAGATGCTGCAGTTGTAGACCACGTTGCGCGGCCCGTTGGGACCATGGCCGCCATCCTCGGGCGG
Source organism: uncultured Opitutaceae bacterium (assembly GCA_903952145.1). Taxonomy (GTDB): domain Bacteria; phylum Verrucomicrobiota; class Verrucomicrobiia; order Opitutales; family Opitutaceae; genus UBA2377. Next base: position 17,974 of record CAJBES010000242.1, read on the forward strand.
CGACGCCCACATGCCGTTGCCATAGGCGCCGTCGCGCTGGCTGGACTCCACGATCAACTCCTCGTAGAGGTTTTCGTTGGTCCAGCCGGCGTGCCACTGGGCATCGCTGCCATGGAACACACTTTGGCGGATCACATTGCCCGAGGAAGCCCACTGCACCACCGGCGCATGCCGCATGGCATAGGTGGTCACGTTCGTCATCAGGCAGTCGAAGGAATGCTCCCAACCGATGTAGCCGGAACCGCCGATGTTATACCACACGCGGTCGAAGACCGAGTCGCGCACCTCACAGCGTTTCGAGTGGGGCATGTAGAGGGATTTGTCGCCGGCGCGGACCAGCTCGACGCCCCGCATCCAGCACTCCCAGCCATATTCGAACATGACGCCGTGGATCATCGCCTGCACCTCCTGCTCAAACCCGAGATCCTCCACGCCGCAATGCACCTGGGCGCGCAGCCGCTGCACGGAGGAACCGTCGATGACGGGGAACTCCAGCCGCAGCGCCTCGCCAATCCAGACCCGGTCCCCCTCAACGCGGTTGATCTCGTAGTGGTTGGTGCGGTTCTGCGCACCCTTGCGCGCCGTCTCAATCAGCGCCTCCCAACGCGGGGTGCAGGGCGCACTGAGCTGAATCCGGTCGCCGGCGGCCAACCCATGGCCCGGGGCCAGCTTCAGGCTCAGGTCACCGCGCCGGCCGTCGGCCGCGAGCGGGATGCGCCCGCCCACCAGGCCCCGGCCGGCAAAGGCGATCACCGCCAGCGAGCCGTGGGCGCGCGCCAAGGGAACCGCCGCGTCCAGTTGCACCTGCCGGGCCTCGGTTCGCACCGTGCCGTCGCGATAGGTGGCGCTGACCTTGAGCTCGGCCGAGCCCGGACCGACCGCCGGGGCCAGGTCGCCGGCGTTGAAACGGAAAAATATCTGGGTTTCCCAACGGCCGGACCGGGCGATCCGCTGCACGGACTTGCCCCCGGCAGTGATCTCCACCCCGGTCAGACCCTCGGGGTCAAGCCAGACATAGTAAAACCCCTGCGGATGAATTTTCCCGTCGGCGGGGATGCCGTGCAATTCCGGCGGCTCGCCCCGTTTTGAAAAGCGGGAGACCAGCCTCGTCTTTTGGGCCCCGGCGCCGCGCAGCACGATGTTGTCGCCTTTGATGACAATCGGACGGTCCAGCAGATAGCGGCCGGCCGGGATGAAGAGTCCCCCGCCTTCGGCCTTTGCCTCCAAGGCTTCGATCGCTTTTTGCAGTGCCGCAGAGTCGTCATTCCCGTCGTCGGGCACGGCGCCGTAATCAGCGGCGGAGACCGTATTTGCGCGGACCGGGATGCCGCCAGGAATGCCCACGCGCGTCCAGTTCGGGTAGGCGATCCCGTCGGGCCCCAGCACATCCGCCGCGGTCAGCTTCGCTTTTTCTCCGGCGCGGATCCGGTAGGTGCCAGGCCAGGGCGGTGCCGTGCGGCCGGTCTCAAGCTTCTGGCCCTCGTGTTCCCGGGTCAGGTCAAGGTAGGTGCGCAGGTCCCAGTCGGCCGGACGCATGGCATGGGCCGACTGCTCCGCCACTAGGTTGCCCGCCTGGTCGTAAACCTGCAGCAGACAGAAGAGCGGCACCTCCGCCGCCGGCACACTCCTGCGCTGCGCGTAGGTGATGACGCCGGCTTGGGGCGTGACCGTGAAATCAAAACTTAGCACGCGGCGGTTGCCCACCTCGCGGTTGATGCACACCTCCTTCGCGACCGTCTCTCCGTTGAGCACAATGTCGAAGATCCGGCGCAAGGGGTCGCTCATCGCCATTTCGGTGTAGGCCAGATGCACCCGGTAAGGCTCGGCCCCGAGGCCCGACACCCGCAGGCCGATCTCACCGGTGCACCAAGTCTGGTAGATATGCTGGAGTTCCTCGGGGACGCCCTCCACTTCCGACTCGTAGTGCCGGTGAGTAAACTTCGGCTCTCCCAGCACCGTCACGACCACCGGACGGTGGGTGGGCACACCTGTCGGCGACCCAGCCTGCACGAAACTAACCAGACACATCTGAGCAACCAGGGCCAGCAAACGGGGTTTCATGGCGCCATGTCATCACGGCGGCGCGTTCACAAGGCAAACGCCCAGATTTTCTACTTGTAGGAGAGTCGAGTGGCACTGCGCTACGGCCAACCGACAAACTTACCGGTTGACGCTCAGAACTGCCTGTTATTTAATCACAAAGCTTTCTTAAATTTTTATCATATAGCTGCCCCCGCCATATGAATACGACGCTGCCGCGCATTCTTGCCAAAGGTCATGAGCTGGACACTTCGCCCCAGTCCTTCGGCGAGTTGCACCGATCCGATGACGTGGTGAACGACGTCGCCGCGCTGCGGGAGCGCTTCGCGGCCGATGGCTATCTGTTCATCCCTAATTTTCTGGATCCCGCGCTGGTCCGAGCCGCACGCGCCCGGATCACGGATGTCCTGGCGCAACGAAACCTGCTCGATCCGGCGTATCCTGCGATGGAGGCCGTGAAGCGCGCGGATGCCGACCTGAAGTTTCTCGCCGATCCGCGCCTCGCGGTGGAATTCATGAATTCCATCTCGAAGGGCAACCGGAGCATGCAGCAGCTCCTCTACGCCGGCCGAATCCTAGAACTGTTCGGGGCCTTCTTTGCCGATGCCGTCCGGCATTTCGATTTCACCTGGGTCCGCACCATGGGCAAGGGCTTCGGGACCGATCCGCATTGCGACACCGTCTACATGGGTCGCGGCAGTTCGCGCCTCTGCACCGCCTGGGTGCCCTATGGCGACATTTCCTACGAAATCGGCGGCCTGATGGTACTGGAGGGTTCCCACCGGCAGACCGCACGCCTGAAAAACTACCTGAGCCGCGACGTGGACACCTACTGCACCAACCGGCCCGAGGCGGAGAAAATCGAATCGGGCAAGATCCCGTGGAAATGGGGCGGCGTGCTCTCCAACAACCCCCACAGCCTGCGCGAACATCTCGGCGGCCGGTGGTTGAGCACCGAGTACCGCATGGGTGACATCCTGATCTTCGGCATGACCACCGTGCACGCCAGCCTGGACAACCAGACCGACTTTTTCCGCTTTTCCACCGATACCCGTTATCAGCCGGCTTCGGAGCCCGTTGATGAACGCTGGATCGGTGAAAATCCCATCGGCCACGGCCGGGCGGCCAAACGCGGGATGATTTGCTGAACGCCACGCAGCCCGCGATCCGGCCGGGTCCGGGCCAAGTCGCTTGAACGGGCGCTCATTCTCCTGCAGGCTCCCACCGTGACTACGCGCCAACAGAAAATCCTGGATGTGCTCCAAGCCAAGGGCGCCTGCACCTACCAGGAGCTCGAGCAATTGCTGGACGTTTCGTCGATGACCGTGCGACGCGACGTCGAGGTCCTCGCGAAGCGCAACGCGCTCATCAAGACCCTCGGCGGTGCGCAGCGTTCGAACGCCCCGCGCTTCCTCTATGAAACGTCGCTGCTTTCGCGCATCGACACCAACCGCGCCGAAAAGGAGGCCATCACGGCCCGCGCCCTGGAGTTCATCCGGCCGGATCAGACGCTTTTCCTCGACGGCAGCAGCACGTGCATCGAGCTCGCCCGCCTCATCGCCAAGTCCGAACTCGCCCTCAATGTCATCACAAACTCCGCGCTCATCGCCATCGAGGTCGGCCGCACGCCCCACGCCAAGGTGATCTGCCTGGGCGGCGAATATGATCCGCAGAGCGCCTCCTTCGTCGGCACCCTCACCGAGGAGGCCTGCGCCAAGTTCTTTGTCGATGCTGCGTTCATGTCCACCAAGGCCTTCGTGGCCGCCGAGGGCACCTACGAATCCTCCATCGCCACGCTGCGCATCAAGCAGCTGATGGCCGGACGCTGCGACAAGCTCTACCTGCTCGTGGACAGCTCGAAATTCGAGCAACGGGCCCTGTGCAAGGTCCTTGATGTGAATGCAATTCATGTGGTCATCACCGACGGCAAGTCCCCGAAGGGGTCACTCGAGCAACTGAAGAGTTCGGGCCGGCAGGTTGTGATTGCGAACGCCCCGAAAGTCCGACTGTAGGAGCGGCTTTATGCCGCGATGCTTCGCTCTCGTTCGCGGCAAAAATACTCTTCAGCTATTCACTTTGTAGGGCCGGACCTTGGTCCGTGCCTGTTTGCGCAACGCGGCCGTCAACCCCTTCGAGGCACGGAGCAAGCTCCGGCCCTACATAATTTCCACTCGCTCACGCTCGCAGCTCCAGCACGGGTTTCCGTTGCCTGCCTGCTTTTTAGCACTTGCCACTCTTGTTAATAATTACCATCTTTGTGTAATATTTTATCACAATGGCGCTTTACCCCATTGCCCAGCTGATTGAGCGAGCCCGCGCGGAGAAATATGCCCTGGGCTATTTCGAAAGCTGGAGCTTCGATTCGCTGCAGGGCGTGATCGACGCCGCAGAAGCCTCCCGCTCGCCCATCATCATTGGCTTCAACGGCGATTTCCTGAGCCGCCCGGAACGCCGGTTTCAGGAACGCCTGGAAATGTACGCCGCGCTGGGCAAGGCGGCCGCGGCGTCCGCGACCGTGCCGTGCGGCCTCATCTTCAACGAATGCCCGCGCGATGACTGGGTCCGCCGCGCGTGCGACACCGGCTTCAATCTCGTCATGCCGGCCGACCCCAAGGCTTCGGCGCCGGACTATGCGGAGCGGGTGAAAAAAATCGTGGCCTATGCGCATCCGCGCGGCGTGGCCGTGGAAGCGGAACTCGGGGAGTTGCCTTGCGGCGCCACCGGCCATGTGCAGGCTGGCGCGGCCATGACCGACCCTGAGGAGGCCCGGGCGTTTGTGCAGCAAACCGGCGTCGATTTGCTGGCCGTCAGCGTCGGCAACATCCACATCCTGGTCAAAGGCGAGCGCCCCCTCGACCTCGACCGCCTGGAAGCCATCGCCACCCGCGTGAGCACACCGCTCGTCCTGCACGGCGGCACCGGCATCTCCGCCGCCTCGCTGCAGGGTGCCATCGCCTTGGGCGTGGCCAAGGTGAACTATGGCACGTACCTGAAACAAAGGTACCTCGCCGCGCTGCAAAAGTCGCTCCAGTCAACCGCGGCGGATCCCCATGCCTTGCTCGGCATCGGTGGCGACCGGGATCTCATGGCCACGGGCCGCGCGGCCGTGCGGGATGCGGTCAACGAGCGCATTGGGTTGCTGGGTTGCTGCGGCAAGGCCCCATGAAAACCAACCGGACCATCGGCTGCGCCGGCATTCTCGTGGAGGACATCTTCTGCGGACCGCTCGCCGCATTGCCCGCCGCCGGCCAGCTCGCCGCCATCTCCGCCCTGCCTTCAAAACCCGGCGGATGCGCCGCCAATGTCGCCATCGATCTCGCCAAGCAGGGCCTGCAGGCCGATCTCGCCGGCGTGGTCGGCTCCGACGCCTCCGCCACCGTCCTGCTCGACGCCTTCCAGCGCCGCCAGATCGGCTGCTCGCAACTCCAGCGTTCGCCCACCCTGCCGACCAGCCGCACAGTGATACTGCTGATCAAGGGCGAGGACCGCCGCTACCTGCACGTCTTCGGCGCCAACGCGGAATTTTCCGCCGCACATCTGCCGCGCGCCTGGCTGCAAACGCTGGACACCCTTTATATCGGCGGACTGTTCGTGCTGCCGGGGTTGAACTGCCGGGAACTCGCGGGCGTGCTGCACGAATGCCGGACGCTGGGCGTGCGCACGGTGGTCGACGTGGTCGTGCCCGAGGGCTGCCCGGTGCAAACCCTAAGGGATCTCGATCTCGTGCTGGCCGCCACGGACTATTTTCTCCCCAACGATGACGAGGCGCGCCGCCTCACTGGCTTGGATTCGGTCGAAGCCCAGATGGCGGCCCTGCTGAAGCTTGGGGCCAAAAACGTGATCATCACCCGCGGCGGCGCCGGTGCGGTGGCGGGCACCGGCCACCAGCGCTGGACCTGCGGCAGTTACGCCATGGACGCCCTCGACCCCTCCGGCGCCGGCGACGCCTTTGCGAGCGGCATCCTCACCGGCATCGCGCACGGCTGGGATATGCCGGCCATGCTCACCTTCGCCTCCGCCCTCGGCGCCTCGGCCACGCGCGCCATCGGCACGACCGACGGCGTGTTTACTTTCGACGAGGCGCGGCAGTTCGTGCAATCGAACCCTCTGCCAATCCAAACCTCCACCGTCAGGTCCGCCTGAACCCCGCATTGTCCATGAGCGAAACGGCGACACCCATCACGATGCCCGACCTGGCCACCACCGGCTCCGCGGTGCGGATTCTGCGCTGGCTAGTCAAGCCCGGCGAAGCCGTCACGCGCGGACAGCCGCTGCTGGAAGTGGAAACCGACAAGGCGGCCATGGAAGTTGAATCCATCGTCACCGGCACGCTCGTCTCGACGCATTTTGCCGAGGGCGACGAGGTCTCCGTCGGGGCGGTGATGGCCGTCGTCAACGCCGCCTCGCCCACCCCCACCGCTGCTCGCGCCCCGACCCCGGTCCAAGCCGCGGCTCCGGTAAGTGCGCCGCCAAAGCCCGCCAACGCCCCCACGGGGATGTTCGCGCGCAACCGGGCAAAAGCGACCGCCCCAACCCCGCCAGCCGCCGCGGCCGGCGCGCCGCGACCGACCCTGAGCCCGGCCCAGCTGGTCGCCGCCCGGCGACTGCAACAGAGCAAGCAGACCATCCCGCATTTTTACCTCCAACTGAGCGCCAATGCCGGTTCCATGCTCGCACAGCGACAGGCCGCCCTCCCGGAAAAGCCGGTCTGGGACGCGTTTTTCGTCCGGGCCGTCGCCGTGGCCCTGCAGCAATACAACCGGTTTGCCTGCCGTTTCGAGGACGGCGCCTTGGTGCCGCAGGCTTCGGATGCCATCGGCGTCGCTGTGGATGTGGCGGATGACCTGCGCGTGATTTACATCGCCCGGGCGGCGACCAAGACCATCGCGGAAATTTCCGCCGAAATCCGCGCCGGCGCGGAAAAATTACGCCGGGGCGAATCCCTGCCGCAATCCGCCCAGTCCGGCGGTGCGGTCACAATCACGAATCTTGGCAGCACCGGCGTGGAGACTTTCAGCGCCATCATCAATCCGCCCGAGGCCGCCATCCTCGCCATCGGCGCCGTCGCACCGCAGCTGGTGCCCGTTGACGGCCAGGCCGTCGTCCAGCACCGGGTGCAACTCACGCTCTCCGCCGATCACCGCGTGGTGAACGGCAAATACGCGGCCGGATTCCTGGCCGCCGTCGTCCGGGAAATCGAAAAGTCATGAATGGTGCCTCCGCCGCAAATTCCCCCGCCTCCCCGGTTCCTCTGGACCGGGAGTTTCTCCTCGGCCTCTACGGCAAGATGGTCCTCATCCGCGAATTCGAGGAACGCGTGAAGTTCCTGTTCCTCGAAGGCACGATGCCCGGCACCATCCACCAATGCCAGGGCCAGGAGGCGACCGCCACCGGCGTCTGCGCCGCCCTGCGCGCCGACGACTGGATCACGTCCACCTTCCGCGGCCACGGCCACGCGCTCGCCAAGGGCCTCACGGTGCAGGAAATGCTCGACGAGCTCTTCGGGGCCACTACCGGCTGCTGCAAGGGTAAGGGCGGCTCCATGCACATGGGCAACATGGCCAAGGGCATGGTGCCGGGCATCGCCATCGTTGCCGGCGGCATCCCGCTCGCCGCGGGCATGGCCCTCGCCTTCAAGATGCAGCGCACCACTCAGGTCGTTGCGTGCTTCTTCGGCGACGGCGCCGTGGCCGAGGGCGCGTTCCACGAAGGCGTGAACATGGCCGCCATCTGGGACCTGCCCGTCATTTTCGTCTGCGAAAACAACCTCTACGGCGCCTCCACGCGCATCGACAAGGTCATGAAGAATCCGCGCGTCTCCGCTCGCGCCGCCGCCTACGGTTTCCAGGGCGAGACCGTAGACGGCAACGATGTGCTCGCGGTCTACGCCGCCGCCCAACGCGCCGCCGAGGCCTGCCGCAACGGCCAGGGCCCCGTCCTCCTCGAGCTCCTCACCTACCGCCGCACCGGCCACTCGCGCCGGGATGCCTGCCACTATCAGGCGAAGGACGAGCGCGAGGCCTGGTTCTCCCGCGATCCCATCACCCGATTCGCCACCCAGCTCCTCGCCCGCCGCGACATCACGCAAGCCGATCTTGACGCCATCAAGGCGCGCATCGACACGCAGATCGCCCAGAGCGTCGAGCTCGCCAAGCAGGCCCCGCAGCCCACGCTCGCCGACCTGACCACCGACGTCTTCGCCTGATCCACCCGCCGTGCCCGCCCTTTCCGACCAGGAAAAAACCGCCGCCGCGCAATATGAGCGCGACGGTTTCTTCATCGCACCGCCGGTGATCCCCGCCGAGCTCCTGGCCCGTGTGCGCCCGCGCGTGAGCTTTGCGATCCATCTTCGCACCGAAAAATCCGGGCTCCGCCCCGGCACCCGCTGGCAGGACGCCGGCTACCTGCACGACTTCAACGATCCGGTCGGCAGCCCCGTCATCCACCGCGCCTGACTTCGCCAAAAACATGAAACGACAAGGCATAGCAGAAGCCCTTCGCGATGGCATCGCCGAGGAAATGACCCGCGACGAACGCGTATTTTGCATCGGCGAGGACATCGGCGTCCCCGGCGGCTGGGGCGGGGCATTCACCGTCACGCTCGGGCTGGCCGAGAAATTCCCCGGCCGCATCATCGACACGCCCATCGCAGAACTCGGCTTCACCGGCATGGCCGTTGGCGCCGCAATGATGGGCATGCGCCCCATCGCCGACATGCAATACGGCGACTTCCTCTTCCTCGCGAGCGACCAGCTGATCAACAACGCTGCCAAGATGCGCTACATGTCCGGCGGCACCGTCAAGGTCCCACTGGTCATGCGTGCACCCATCGGCGCCACCGGCCGCGGGTCGCAACACGCGCAGAGCATGGAGCGTTATTTCACCGGCGTGCCCGGGCTCAAGGTCGTCGCCGTCTCCACGGCCTACGACGCCAAGGGCATGCTCAAGGCCGCCGTGCGCGATGATAACCCCGTGATGATTTTCGAGCACAAGCTCCTCTATGGCTCGAAGGGTGCGCGCGCCGAACCCGGCGCCGTCGACGCGACCAGTGACATTCCCGACGGCGACTACATTGTCCCGCTGGACCGCGCCGCAGTGCGCCGTCCGGGCTCCCAGGTCACGGTGCTGGGCTGGCTGCTCATGGCCCATTTCGCGGCCGCCGCGGCCGAGCAGCTGGCCGCGGAGGGGATCAGCGCCGAGGTCATCGACGTGCGCAGCCTTTCGCCCATCGATTACGAGACCATTGGTGAATCCGTGCGCAAGACCGGCCGGGTCGTCATCGTCGAGGAAGGACCCAAGACCGGCGGCGTGAGCGCCGAAATCTGCGCCGGGATCATGGAGCGCTTCGGCGATTACCTGCAGGCGCCGGTCATCCGCGTAGCCTCCGCCGACGTGCCGGTGCCGTTCACGCCCATCCTGGAGAACGCCTACCGGCCGGACGCCGCGCGCATCGCCCAAGCCTGCCGCGATCTCATCGGCCGCTGACCAGGCCACCGCTTTTCAACCCAACCCCCAACATGATCACCGCCCAGCAACAGGACACCTACCGCCGGCAGGCCAGGGAATATTTTTCCACCCGCGCCGGCCTGATCATCACCACTGAGGAAAAGAACCGGATTGAAATCGCCGATTTCGGCCTCGGCGACTTTGAGCACACCGGCCTCGCCGTGCTGGTCTACGTCAACACCGAGCGCTGCTGCGCCAAGGAACTCGCGATGCTCCCACGCCAGACCTGTCCCGAACATGTGCACCCGCCCGTCGGCGCCGATCCCGGCAAGGAGGAGACCTTCCGCTGCCGCTGGGGCCGGGTCTACCTGTACATAGAGGGCCCGGCACCGGAGCGCGTGTCCGTGTGGCCCCCGGCCGGCCGGGAAAAAACCTACACCGTGTGGCACGAGGTCGAGCTGAATCCCGGCGACCAGTACACGCTGCGCCCGGGCCTGAAGCATTGGTTCCAAGCCGGGGCCGAAGGGGCCGTGGTCTCGGAATTTTCCACGCACAGCACGGACGAGCACGACATCTTCACGGACCCGGAAATCCAGCGCTTCACCAAACTAAAACCCTAGGCAGGAGCCTGTTGGCAGGCGATGGCTTGGTTTCGACCTGTAGGGCTGGACCAAGGTCAAGCCCTACATTTTTTCCAACGCCTGCAAGCAGGCTCCTACCCATCCAATTTTTAATTTCTACTTGTAGTAAAGCTGCGCCGAAGAATCCACTTGGAGAACGGGCGGCCATGATTGATCCTCTGCGGGCCCCATGGAAAAGCACGTGACGTTACGCGACCTCGCCAAGGTGACCGGTGTACACTTCACCACGGTGGGGCTTGCGCTGCGCAACGATCCGCATGTGAACCAGGTAACTGCGGAACGGGTCCGGGAAACCGCCCGGAAGCTGGGCTACAAGCACAACGCCATGCTGTCGGCGCTCTCCTCCTACCGCCGCGGTGAAAGCCGCCGGTTCGCCGGCGTGCTCGCCTACGTGCTGAATTACGATCCCGCCCTGTATCAGGGTAACCTGGCCGAGGCGACCCTGCGCAGCTCGGTGATCGCCTATGCCGAGGCCCAAGGGTTTTCCCTTGAAAGCTTCCATGTCACCGATCCCGGGATGACCGGCCGGCAACTCAGCCGGATTTTGCGCGCCCGCGGCATCCGGGGTGTGATGCTGCCGCCCCGATTACCCGTGCCAGGGCCGATCTCCGATCTCGAATGGGCGCACTTCTCCACCGTGGCGGTGGGCTATTCCATCACGAACGTCGCCGCGCACCGTGTAACCATCCACCATGCCTACAACATGCGGCTGTGCCTGCGGAAACTGCGGGAACGGGGTTACAAGCGCATCGGCCTGGTGCTGCACCAGGATTTTTCCGAGCGCAGCCTCGGCATCATGCTCGGGGCCTATCTGGCCGAACAATACTCGCAGCCCGCCGCCAACAACGTGCCACCACTTTACGCCAAGGCCGTGACCAAGCAGGCTCTGAGCCGGTGGTTGAAGACTCAGCGTGTCGACTGCGTCGTCCTGCCCGGCTATCCGCTCGATATCTACGACTGGATCAAGGAACGCGGCTACGCCGTGCCCGAGGAGATGGGCATCGCGCTGATCTCCCGGTTCGGTCAGTCCGATCACATTGCGGGCATCGACGAGCAGAATGACTTGCTCGGCATCACAGCCGGCAAGTGCCTCGTCTCGCTGCTCCAGCACAACGAACTCGGCCTCCCTGAATACCCGGTCTACACGATGGTCGAGGGCCGTTGGGTGGACCGGCCCACAGTGCGCGCCGTCGCGGCACCCCAGCCAGCCTGATCAGGCCTCGAAGGCCGCGGTGTAGGCGACAACGTTGCGGCCGGAAATCTTGAGGCGGATATATTTGCCCTTGAGCGCGTCGAGGTTCGCGTGGTTTTTCCACACGATCTCCTGATGCTGACTGTCACCGGTGACGGGCACGCTATCCGCCGTAGTGAACCCCTCGTACTCGGTGCCGTAGCCCGGACGCTTGACCGTAACGGTCACCTCGCCGCGGCAGACGAAGTTAAGGAAGAGACGGCCACCGGGGCACTTGAAGGGCAGCGTGACAAAGTAGCCGTCGTGCTCGGTCTGCTGGCCGATGAGTCGATCCTTCCGGAAGGTGGCATACGCCAGCGAGGGACGCTGCGCGGGGTTGCCGCCGGTATCGGCCGCGTCGTGCCGGTCGGCCGAGGCGTAGTAGTAATAGCGGTATTCCTCTCCGACCAGAATCGGCTCCGCCAACCCGACATAAGCCCCGCCGCTGTCGTAGGTGCCCGGTGCGCCGGGGGACAGAAGATGCGGGCGCGACGGCATCCGCCGCCAGTTGATGTTGTCCCCACTCTCGATCAATTCGACCCAAGTCGTCTGCGTGGAGAGATCGTAAAGGTTGAGGAAACCCAGCGTGCGACCGCCCAGCGTGAAGGTGGACTGGTTGTAGAAATTGGTGCCCTCATTGTCGCCGTGGTCGGGCGTGAAGATCCACTGCGGCTCGGTCCAGTTCTTGAAGTCGTCGCTGTAGGTGAGCATCCGGCTGCGGTTGCCGGCATGCCGTTCCTTCAGGAAGGCGAAGTACCGGCCTGTGCGCTTGTCCTGCCAGATCGACGAGGCATCCTGCGAAGGCAGCACGGTGCCGGTGAACGTCCAGTGCAGGCCGTCCGGCGACACGAACAGGCAGACCCCGGTGAGATCGTTGTCCTTCGTGTCGATGTGAAACATGGACATCTTGTAGCGCCGCGCCGGGTCCCGCTCGATCATGTCCTCGATCACCGTGCTGGCATCATTGTAGTAGGAAGCCCACGTCAGGATGATGTTGTTGCCGGGAAACTTGTCCTGGAAATGCAGGTTCAGCGCGGGGCGGCGCCACGTCAGGCCGTCGTCGGACTCGGCGTAGCACACGACGCAGTGGTTTTTTCCCTGCATGGAATTGTCCACCAGCACGGCGCCCTCCTGCGCCCCGGGAAAATCCGTGTTGTAGAAAAACTTGAATTTCCCGTCCACCTGCGAGCGGATGACGCTGCCCCAGTTGATCCCGCCGCCGCCCTCCCAGGGCATCTGCGCGGTCATGACCGGATTCCCCGCCGGCTTTTTCAGCAGCTCGAAGCGGTCGTAGCAGTTCTTCTGCTCCGTGATGTTGCCGGGGCTGAAAAGCACCTCGCGCAACACGCCCCTGGCCGGAACCGCCGCGGCCGGCGCCGCCGGTTCACCCGCCGCCGTGAGATTGAAATTCGCCAGCGGCAGCGCGGCGGCCAGCAACGAGGTGTTCTGCAGGAAGGTGCGGCGGGTGGATTTCATGGCTGGGCGTTACAAGTGTTTGGCGCGATGGGCCGCGTAGGCCGCGTGCAATTCATCGGTGCCGGGCGCGCCGATGTTCACTAGGCTGCTGCGCTTGTTCATCAGGCCCTGATATTGGTAGATGATGAGCTTGTCGGCAATCGGCGCCGCGACGCCCATCTGCCGCTCCAGCCGCTCGAACTCGCAGGGCGTGCAGATGCGGCGCCCGTCGGGACGCTTCTCGGTGTACTCGAAGACCTCGCAATTCACCCACATCTGCTGGCCGAGCTTCTCATGGAGCGGCTTGATGAGGCCGTAGCCCTCGGCGGCCACGTAGAAATTGAGGTTCTTGTACACCTTCTCGAATCCGGCGTGATCCTGGTAGGCGAAGATGTCGACGTTCAGCTGCTCCAGCTGCCGCTGCAGCGGGTCCAGTTGCTCGGGGCGCGGCTTCTTCAGATTGGCCGGGGACATCATGAGCTTCGCGTCCCCCACGCGCTCCCGGATGCTCTTTACGAAGCGCGAGGTCTTGTCGCAGTCCTCCTGCGCAAACAGCCCGCCCTCCTTGATGCCGTGCGCCTCAGCGGTGATGTAGAAGCCCTGCAGCGCCTTGTAGCCGCCGTATTTCTCGCGGAGGTCCTCCGCCATGGCGCCAAGCCAGGCGTCGTGTTCGGGCGGCACGTCGGGATTGGCGTTGAGCGAATAGCGGCCGAACGCGCCCAGGCCCAGGTAGACCCCCATGCCGCGCCGGTCGGCGGCGCGCACAATGGCGCCCACGGGATCCGCACACGGCATCGGCAACTGGATCCCCACGGTCTGGCGGTTCGCGGGATAGAGCGGCCGGCCCCAGATGGCGCAATTGAGGATGATCACGGTATCGAGCCCGATCCCGTGCATTTGCCCCACGATGGCGTCCCAGTTCTCGTCGCGCCATTCGCGGCACTCGTCCACCCAGTATTGAGCGTCCCAGTTGTTGACATGCTGGATGTCGATGAAGCTGCCGGAGATGAATGGCTTTATCATGGTGAAATCGGAGTGGCGGCGGACTCGTCCCGCGGCCGGACCAACAGGAGCATCGCCGCGCACAGCACCATGCCAGCGGCGCCGGCCATGAACAGGAGGCTGACATCGATTTGGGCGTCGCGCAACGCCCCGCCCGCATAAGTGGTGAACCCGCCGACGGCACAGGCAAAGAGGTTCAGCACCCCGAAGCCGGTCGCAATGTAGCGCGGATCCAGAATCAGGCAGAGGATCGGCATCATCTCGGCACTGGCGAAGGCGATGGTCAGTCCGTAGAGCACAAGCCCGACGATCGCCACCGGCAGCACGGACGTGGTTGATACCAGCAGGATCGCGGGAACCGAAAGGGCCAGGCCGATGGCCGTGACATGGAGGCAAGCGCGGCGGTTCGTGCGGCTCCACCGGTCAGACCAGGCTCCGCCGACCGCGAGTCCGATCAGTGACGCCACGTTCACATACACGGTGGCGATGAGTCCGGCCTCGCCCTGCGGCAGCTTAAAATGCTCCTGCAAGTAGGTGGGCATCCAGCCGATCACCATCCAGGCGGCGACGCCCAAAAGGCCCCAGTAGATGAAGGCCAAGATGAAGGAACGGCTGCCAAACAGGCTCCTGATCGCCGCACCCATGCGGACGCCCGAGATCGCGGTGGCGACCGAGGCCGCCGCACCGGTGCGCTGGGGTGCATCCCGCAGCAGGGCGAGCAGCACCACGGCAAAGCTTATGCCGACCAGGCCGAAGAGCGAGAAGGCAAGGCTCCAATGGTGCCGTTCGGCGATCCAGCCGCCCAAACCGCCCATCGCTCCGCCAATCATCACGCCGCCCAGCAGGATGCCCGTGGCCAGCGAACGCGTGGTTCCCCGGTGGTAGTCGGCCACGAGCGCGAGCGCCGCCGGCAGAAAACAGGCTTCGCTGATGCCCATCAGCAGCCGCGTCGCCAGCAGCTGCTCATAAGTCTTCGCATGCGCGGTCAGCCAGGTGATCAGCGACCAAACGAACAGGCTCCCGATGATGACGCGCGAACGGTTGAAACGGTCGGCCAGGTAGCCGGCAAACGGACTCAGGACCGCATAAACCACCAGAAAGGCCGTGGTCAGCAAACCGAACTGCGCCTCGGTCATAGGAATCGATTCCTTCAACGAACTGCGCATGGTCGTGATCATCACGCGGTCGAGATAGTTCAGGCACCCAACCACCCAGAGCAGCCCCACGATCAGCCACGCCCGGGCGGGCAGCTTGGTGTCAACGGTCATGGTGTGATGGAAGTGTGGATTGCGGCATCATCCCTGCAGAGGTGGAGAGGGAATGGGTGGACGCTCGGACCAGAGGCTTGATTGCGCCATGCTTTCAGGTTTGGGCGACGGCGGAAACCATGGATTTATTCCAGCAGTAGCCTAATCGGAAAATTCGACGACGCCTTGGGCCTGTGAAAAGGGGCCACGCCGCGTGGCGTGGCCCCGGAAACCTGCAAACCAGCCATCCGAACGGGCTGCTACAATTTGAACCCAACCGAAATCCGGACCTCAAGGCCGTCGCTTCGGGTCAGATCGTTGATCGTATCAGTGATGTTGATCAGGTTGAGCGTGATCTCGGTCGGCGTGTTCCTGAACTTGGTGCGATAGGTGCCGAACAAGTCGATGATGGTTTCCGCCGGCACGATGAGATCCATGGTCGGACTGTCGGTCATATTGTATTCGGCGGAATACCTGATGGCGCTGCCCACGCTGACGTTATTAAGGAAGCCGCTGGTGAAGTTGTACTTCGTGATCAGGTTGGTCTTCCACAGCGGATTCTTCTGCGGGCGGCGCAGGAGCGCCTTGATGTAAGTGGTCAGATACGGCTTGCTCAAATCAAGCGCCGGATCGCTGACCACCTTGGCCTCGTATTCGTAGTTGAAATTCAGGATGCCCTGAAAAATCCGGTTCGGCGTCCAGGCGATGTCACCGTCAATACCCTTCACCTGCACCACACCGCCGTTCTGTCTCCAAGTGACGCGGTTGTTCGGGTTGGGATCATTGAGGCGGGGCTCCAGGATGTTCTTGGCGTAGTCGCTCCGGATGATGCCGTCGCGCTGGTCGAAGTAGTGCGAGACGCTGCCGGCGAGCGTGTTGTCCTTCCAGTTGGTCTTCACGCCAAACTCGGTGCCATTGCCCTTTTCATAGTTGAGCTGCCGCCGGCTCGCCAATTCGGCCGGGGTCATGCCGGGACCCTCGATGGTGTAGTTGTTGCCGAACACGAAGTTTTGGCCCTTCGAGGCAAAGACCCGGAATCCGGGCACTACTTCATAGACGGCGCCGACGGACCACGTGTCGTGCGCAAATCCGGTCTGCTTCTGTTTTACCCGGCGGCCACCTATCAGGATGTTGAGCTTGTCCTCCAGAGTCGTGGCCCGATACGTCGCATAGTAGTCCTTGAAGTCCGCGTTCGAACGCGAGGTCACCCGCGGTGCGCTGCCGATGATCGGCCACATGCTGGGGATGGGTTTGCCGCCGAACGGATCGTACCATTGATAAACGGCGACGCCGGTCAGCGGGTTGCCCAGCTCGTCCACGCTCGCGGTGGCCTTCGTATAGTCGATCGTGACATTGCCGTTGGTATTCTTTGAACGGCGCATTTCCGCGCCGACGAGAACCTGGTGCTTGATGCCGGCCAGCTCCGTGTCGAACACTCCGTCAAGCGTCTGCACGTCCGAATAGGCGGAGCGCACCCCGTTGGTGGCGGCGTCGATGTACTGCACGTTGAGTGTGGGCACCCGGCCGTCGGCGCGCAGACCGCCGTTGGTGAGGACGAGATGCCGCACGAAATTCGCAGAGGTTTCCATCCGGGTCCAATGATACTTGAGCGAGAAGTGCTCAATCGGGGTGAACGTCATGCTGGAATCGAAGACCTTCGTCTCGCCGTCCTGGTTGCCCAGGGAAACCTGCATCTTGTCCCCATCGGGTGAATAGCGGTTCCAATTGATGGTATCACCGGTGAACTGGAAGGGCTGCAGACCGGTCCGCTCCAGCGTGTCGGCCGTCCAATTCAAGAGGAAGGCGTTCCACTGCAGGTTGCGGCCGTAGCGTTCCCCGACCTTGGCCCGGGCCGCGGCGTCGTCGGCCAGGCCGTATTTCGTCTTCATGAAGTTGAGGATCGCCGCGCTGGGATTGGTGAGGTCCTGGTAAAATTGCGGGTTGAGTACGAAATCGCGCGCAAACGTGCCGTAGGGAATCTTCTGCTTGGTGTAGTTGACCTCTGCCTCAAATTGGAATTTCGAGTTGGGCCGGTAGATGAAGGACGGGGCGATGAACATCTCCTGGCGGTCTTGGCCGTAGACGCGGCCGGTGCGGCTGTAGTACGAGCTGATGAGCCGCCAGGCCATCTTGGGATTAAAGACGCCCTGCATATCCAGCAAGGCCTTGTTGTACTGGAGCGTGCCGGCGGTCAGCTGCACCGAGGCCGCGGTGGTGAACTGCGGCTTTTTCGTGATGTAGTTGGCCACGCCGTTCGGGGTCGAGTTGCCGTAGAACAGTCCCTGCGCGCCCTTGGCGATTTCCACGCGGTCGATGTTGTCCATGACCAGGTAGGGAGTCAGTCCGCCGGCGCTGGAGAAGCCCACGCCGTTGAAATACCGTGGCAGCTGGAACCCGCGCATGGTGACGATACCGCTCTGGCCGACCTCGTTCTCACCCACGGTCACGCTGGCAGAGTAGCGGAAGACGTGATAATCCTCGGTCACGCCGAAATCCTTGAGCAGTTCGCCCGAAATGACCTCGATCGCCAGCGGTTCGGTGAGGATGGGCACGCCGACGCGCGAAGTGGTGATGGTGCTGAGCTTGCGGTAGCCGAGATCATTGTCCGCCGAGACATGAAACGGACTGAGGATCACGGGCTCGCTGTTGCTGTTGGGCGCAGCGGCTTGATTGGCCGCGGTCGTCTGGGCACTGAGCAGGGCAGTTAGGCCGAGCCAGAGGCTGGCGCACACTGCCGCATGCTGGATGGACTTTGTGTTCATGGTGAGATGATGCGATGGAACTGAGAAGACGGATGGTGGGGTAAGGCCGTGCGACAGCCGTTCGGACGAGCGACGCTAATGCCCACTCGTGGGCCTGACGGGCAAACAATGCTTATCGCTACCTGTAGGTATGCGCCCGCGATCGCAGGGCCGGTGGCGTCCACCGCCTACAGGTAGGCGCAGAGTTCCGTCGCCGCGCGCCCGTCCTGTCACCAAGGAATTTTCACCCACATTCCGCACCGTCTGCATTCTTCCCTTTCCCATCGGATATTGCCTGTCCCGCCTTTTGCCTCTGCCCACTCAGTCCATTTTTCCACCGCCCAACCTTATCCCCCATGACCTCTCCTGACTTCCTCGTGGATCTGCAGCTCGACACCCTACCCTACCCGCTTGCGGTCATGGCCCGGGATGAACTGATCTGCCTGCTGCGCACGGAGTGGACCGCCACCGATTACAACTGGCTCGAGGCCATGCGGGGCGACTACAGCGGACAACTGGCCATAACCTCGGTCGTGGTCCGCCGCCAAGGCATGCCGCTCGCGACCGCCACCATCCATTTTGCCCGCCTCCAGCCGGAGGTCGCCGTAATCGGCAATGTGCTCACCCTGCGCCAGCATCGCGACCAAGGCCTAGCCAGCCGGGTGATCGAGGTGGCGCTGAAGCTGGCCTGGGACGCCGGCTGCAAGGTGTGCCTGCTCGGCACCGCGCGCAATCCGCACAATGTCTACATGCACCACGGCTTCGCGTGGGAGAACGGGATGGTCATGCGCTGTCATTTCAAGGCTGCGGATTTCGAGCAGAAATGTTTCACCCCCGGCCAGTCGGCCGTCATCCGGGCCGCACACTGGGGCGATCTGCCCGGCCTGGCCCTGCTGGCGGCCCAGCCCGTCGCCACGATCTGCCTCGATTATCCGCGCGGACTTTTGTCGGGCCGCTATCTTGCGGCCCAGCGTTGCCTCTCGAATTTTCCCGTGCTCTGGTATGATACCTCCGCCCGGGGCGGTTTGTTGGCCGTGCTGGCTGGTCCGGAAAACAGCCGGGTCTTCGGTTTCGGCAGCGTGACCCTTACCGCCAACGGCACCCACCCCAGAACGGCGACCGTCGAATTTGCCTCGCACGACCATTACGCGCCCCACCTGCCCGCCCTGCTCGCGCACCTGCTCAACGACTGCCGGGAGCGGGAGGTCCGACAGGCCGAGGCGAAGGTGGCCGCCGGTGATGAGGCCAAACTCGCGTGCCTCAGCGCCGCAGGCTTCACCGTCACCGCACGCCTGCCCGCCGCCTTGAAGCTGAACAATGGGCCGATGGATGTGATCCAGCTCGGCCGCGCACTGTAGGGGGATATCAAGCCTCCGCGATTTGTAATTCTGAGACGCAATCCTCTGTTCTGCTTCCCTGAGGCTTTGTCACGTGACAAAGCGGTCGGGCTTGGTCGGAGTTTTTTGTGCGTGAACTGACCGGTACTTCAGCGCCGGATCCAATTCCCGTCGGGCCGTGTCTTGGTCTCGGGCGGCCGGGGCCAGCCAAACATGCCCAGATCCACCGCACTGCTCCGGCCCGCCATGCGCGCGGCCAGATGCCCTCCCACGGCCGCGGCGCTGGCAAAGCCGTTGCCGCTCCAGCCGCAATTGCACCAGAAACCGGCGACCCCGCCGATGTTGCCGATAATCGGATGCGCGTCCGGCGTCATGTCGTAGATCGCCGCGAATCCGCCGGCATAAACTCCGCGTCGCATCGAGCGGAAACGCTTCTTCAGGTCCTCGCGCAAGGTCTGCAGTTTGGCGGCGGTGATCGTCTCGTCACACTCATCGGGATCAACCGGATGGTTCGTCCAGCCGAAGTGCGCCGCCCGCAGGATGTGATCGCCAACCTCGCGGAAGTAAACCTGGTTGACCCCGTCGGAAAAGATCGGGCTGCCGACGGGAATTGCCTCCGGCCGCTGAAATAAAGCGGTGCCGCCATTGTGCGTCTCGATCGGCAGCTGCACGCCGAGCCCGCCGCCAGCCGCGCCGACCACGGACCCGCACAGTTCACCACCGTGCGCGTGTGAATGACCCCTTGATCGGTCTCGACCGCCTCGATGCGCGAGCCGCTCGCCCGGAGGCCCGTGACCTGCACACCTTCATGCACCTTCACGCCGAGGCGCTCCGCTGCGCGCGCCAGTGTCCGCGTCGTGAGCACCGGGTCGGCATAGCCTGCCCGCGCCAGCCACAGGCCCTGCTCGTCGCCGCGGAACTCGGCATCCGGCACCCGCGACCGCAGCGCGCCGACATCCAGAATTTCAAACTGTACCCCGAGTTGCTTCATCAGGTGCAGGTTTCCCCCGAGATCCGCCTCGCTGAAATTTAGCGTGAACCGCAGGAATCCGCGTTCCACGAAACCGGCATCGCCGCCGACCACTTCATCCCAGCGCTCCATCATCTCCGTCGCCTCCATGACGAGCTGGATGTATGGCGCCTCGGTGAAGATGGGCCGCATCATCGCGCCGCTCTTGGCCGTGGGCCCTGACGCCACTCCGAACTTGTCCACCACGACCACGCGGCCGGCTCCGGCCCTGGCCAGATGAAAGGCGGTCGAGGCCCCGTGCACGCCGGCGCCGATCACGACTACGTCAGCGGTCTGGTTCATGAGGCAGCCTCCGCCAGAACGAAATGGACCGCAAGAGTCGCCCGGCGGAAAATCGCCGTGGTTGGGAGGAGACCGGATATCATGGGAAAGGTGGTTTTGGTATCCAGCCGCCGCGAGGTTGCGGACGGCCCGAGCTGGCAAAGACATGCCCCGTCGCCAACCCGGCAATCTGCGGGTGCGCCTACCTGTAGGCCAGGCGGGAGGGCGCCCACCGTAACAGCACAGCCGCAACCGGGTTGAAGGGATGGGGCACGACCTCCGCTCCGGACGGGCTGTGCATGGTAGACGCACGCCAAACAGCCCGTCTGGCCTGCCCTCCGTTGGCCGGGCGCTGCCAATGGCAAAGACTCATCTTTTTAGGTAAGTTTCATTAAGCGGCTACTGCATTTCAGCACTACAAAGTTGCGCTTCACCCGCGTAAACTACAGGTAGCGAAGCAATACGCTGCCCGCCGCCGCTCGATCCATTATCAATGGCCCGTTAATCTGTTTCTCTTCCCCAAGCCTTTCCCATATCCACCCTACTGAAATATGAGCTCCCTGCACGGCATCCTGAACCCATGGAAACCGGAGGCCCTGGAGAAAATCCATCAGGCCAGCCTGCAGATACTGGAGCGGACCGGAGTGTGGGTGGGCCACGACGAGGCGCTCGACTCCCTGGAACGCACCGCCGCCCGGGTGGACCGCGCCACGAAGATTGTGCGCTTCCCGGCCGCCATGGTGGATGAGATCATGAGGCACGCCCCGGGCAGTTGGGACCGAGTCGGCGGACCGACTCGCGAGTTTTCGGTGAGCGCCGACTGCGGCGCCCAGCACATCTGGGACTACGCCACGCGACGGGCCCGGCCGGTGGTGGCCCGCGACTTCGCCGATGTCCCGCGCCTGGTGCAGGCACTCAAGCATATCGATGCCGCCGGCACCCTCGTCCATGCTATGGAGGTGCCCCCGCAGGTGGCCGACATGATCGCCTACCGCCACATGTGGAACCACACCGAGAAGAAGGGCGGCGGCGGCCTGGGCCGGAGTCCCAGTTGCTGCGACGCCCTGCATCCGCAGGCCTTCGACTACCTGTGCGAAATGCTGGAGATCAAGATCGGCGCGGCGAAGATGCGCAGCGACCCCGAGTTCAGCTTCTTCATGGGCGTCGCCAGCCCGCTGCGCTACAGCGAGGACATCCTGAAAATGGCGATGCACACGATCCGCCGCGGCCAGGTCGTGGGCATTGGCGGCAACTGCAATTGCGGCGTGCAATCCCCGGTCACCCCGGCGGCCAACATCGCTCTGGACCATGCGGAGCGGCTGGCCGGCATGTGCATCGTCACGGCCATCAAGCCCGACGCGAAGTTCTACTTCTGCAACCACACCTATTTTCTGGACCTGCAGAGCGCAGACATCGCCAGTGGCTCTCCAGAGCAGACCCTGCTGGCGCTGCTCGGGCAAAAGGTGCTGGAGCACTGCGGCTTCCGGATCGTAGTGAACCATCCAATCATGGACATCGGCGCGCATTTCCCGGACGCCCAGGCCGGCGCGGAAAAGATGATGTACGCCCTGCTGACCGCCCTCGGCGGCGCCAATGGCATCGGCGGAGCCGGCCAGCTGAAGGAAGACTTCTGCTACGAACAGCTCATGGTGGACGACGAGATTGCCGGTTACGTCAAACACCTGATCAAGGGCGCGGAGATCACCGACGAGACCATCGCGCTTGAAACCATCGTTGAGCAGGGCATCGGCGCCAGCTTCATGGACTGCGACGTCACGCTCGACCACTGGCGGGAAATCTATCATCCGCCGCACCTCTTCGGCCGGAAACGGAAGTCCGAGTGGATGCGCGACGGAGCCAAGGACATCCTGACGAAGGCCCATGAAAAAGTGGAGGCCACGCTGGCTCGCGAGACCCCGACCTTCCTCAGCGCCGACCAGCTCGCCGCGATGGACAAACTCATCTTCAAGGCCTGCAAGGAACTGGCCGGAGGCTGGAATCCCGCGCCCTTCCTGAATCTGGCAGGCCGGTCC
This sequence comes from uncultured Opitutaceae bacterium, assembly GCA_903952145.1. Lineage (GTDB taxonomy): Bacteria > Verrucomicrobiota > Verrucomicrobiia > Opitutales > Opitutaceae > UBA2377. The sequence goes on from CAJBES010000242.1 coordinate 40,438, forward strand.
GAATCCTGACGCCGCCGGAAGATCATACAGGTAGCAAAACGCCGCACCGGACATGGAATTTTTTCCCACGTGATATCACGTCGGTTGCACTACTGGTCGTTCGCGCTTCTAGTGTCCCGTTCCACCCTCGCTGGATTGGTTGCCTGTCGCCCCGTTTTTCCACCCGCGCTTCCTCTCCCCTGAATGCCCCGTCCCCTTCCCCTGCCGTTCAAGTTCATCGCCGGCTGCTTGGGCGCGGTGCTGGGCATGACGCTGCTGATCGTCGCCGCTGGGGCGTTTTTCCGGCCGGACCTTTCGCAGGTGCCGCCGATGCCGTCTGCCGCCCAGGCCGCCGCCGCCCGCCAGGCGCGCGACGCGCGGTTGAACCCGGATCATCCGCCGGTCATCTGGCGCGACGTCGACTACGCCGAGGGTAAACGCGGCGCATGGTGGCCGAAAGGCGAGGCCCCCGTGCTCGCCGGCCTGGTCCGCGAGGGCAAACTGCCTCCGGTGGCCGAACGCACCGGCCCCGAGCCCATTGTGCTCGAGGGTGTCGAGGGCACCGGCCGCTACGGCGGCACGTGGCACCGGCTCGCGACCAATCCGCAGGACCTCGAGGGCGTGATGAGCAGCCGCTACTCCTATGTGACGCTGGTACGTTGGTCCCCGCAGGGCTACCCGATCGTGCCGCATCTCGCGAAATCGTGGTCGGCCTCGCCTGACCGGCGCACGTGGACCTTCACGCTCCGCCAAGGCCTGCGCTGGTCGGACGGCCATCCCTTCACGACCGATGACATCCTGTTCTGGTGGAACCACGAGGTGCTCTATTTCAAATCCGACGCAAGCAACGGCGCCGGGGCCGACTACACTTTCATGCGTCACGCCGGCAAGTTCGGGCGCATCGAGCGCGTGGATGACCTGACGCTGCGCTTCGTGTTCGACGAGCCCAACGGCATCTTCCTGGAGAAGCTGGCCAGTGCGGTGGATTATTTCCGGCCGGCCCACTACCTGAAGAAATATCATCCCGAGATCGGCGATCAGAAGCTCATCGCGGAGACCATGGCGGCGATGGACCTGCCCAGCGCCTACGCGGTTTACGCCCGCATGAAGGTTCCGCTCAACCCCGCGCATCCGCGGATGTGGCCTTGGATATATGCGAACTACAAGGCCTCGGCTCCCCAGGTCTTTGTCCGCAATCCCTACTTCTACGCGGTCGATGCGCAGGGCAACCAGCTGCCCTACCTCGACCGACTCGTCTCCGACATCAAGAGCAAGGGTATGGTGACCGCGGCCGCCGCCAGCGGCGAACTCTCCTATCAGGACCGGCACATCGACTTCCAGGATTACACCCTGCTGGCCAGCGAGGCGCCGCGGCGCGGCTACCGCCTGCTGCATTCGTTCGCCGCCTCGCGGGCATGGTTTCACCTGAGCCCGAACCTGAACCGGGCGGTTGATCCGTCGAAACCCGAGACGGCGTGGAAGCACCGGCTCCTCAACGAAAAAACCTTTCGCCAGGCCCTCTCGCTCGCCATGCGGCGGCGGGAAATCAGCGCCGCGGTCTTCAACGGCGTGGGCGAACCCGCCCAGGTTTCGCCCGGACCCGACTCGCCGTATTACAACGAGCGGCAGTACCACGCCTTCACCGACTACGACCCGGTCCGCGCCAACGCCCTGCTCGATGCGCTCGGTCTGATCAAACGCGATCACGAGGGCTTCCGCACCTTCCCCGACGGCACGCGCATGGTTTGGTTCCTGAACGTGCCCGAGGAATACCAGCCCGACGCCGCGACGATGCTGGCGGACCAGTGGGCCGAGGTTGGCGTGCGCGCCCTCGTGCAGGTGCGCGTTCGCACCCTCTGGCAGGTCGAGCAGGCGGCGCTGGTGCACGACTTCACCGTCTGGGGCGGCCTGGACGAATTCATGGCCGTGCTGCAACCACGCTACTTCGTGCCCGTGAGCGGCGCCTCCTTCTTCGCGCCGATGTGGGGCCGCTGGTACCAGCGCGGCGGACTGCAGGGCAACCCCGAGGCCCGCGCCGCCGGGCTCGAGGGTCCGCCGCCGGGCCACCCGGCCCGCCGGGCCATGGAACTCTACGATCTCGCCCTCATTGCGCCCACGGAGAAGGAGCGGCTCGCGCGATTCAACGAGATCCTCGAGATCGCCGCCGACAATCTCTGGACCATCAACCTCGCCACACCCCCGCCCATGCTCGCGGTCGTGAAGGACGGCTTTCGCAACGTCCCGCCGAACTCCGTGGCTGCAGTCTGTTTCCAAGCCCCCGGCAATCTGGGCATGGAAACCTACTTCTGGGACACCCCCAACGATCCGCCCGCCGTCGCGGCACAGATCAAGGAGGCGCTCACGCAACCCGTGCTCCTGCCGCGCGCCTCCGGCGGCCGGACCGCAGGTGATGCCTTACCCTGGAGCGGACGCCTTCTGGCCTGGGGGATCTGGCTCGGCGCCATCCTGGGTCTGGTGCTGCTCGGCCTGCGCCACCCATTCGTCTGGCGGCGCCTGCTCACGCTGGTGCCCACGCTTCTGTTCATCTCCGTCATCGTGTTCACCCTCGTGCAACTGCCCCCCGGCGATTACGTGACTTCGAAGGTCATGGAGTTGTCGCTCAACGGTGACCCCAGCGCCGCCGCCCAGGTGGAGGACATCAAGCAGAGTTTCTTCTACGACGACCCGCCGTGGAAACAGTACGCCCGCTGGATGGGCTTCATGTGGTTCACCTCCTTCGAGGCGCAGGACAGCGGCCTGTTGCAGGGCAACCTCGGCCGCTCGATGGAGCGCAACCAGGCGGTCAACGAGATCCTCGGCGACCGCCTCCTGCTGACCATGGCAATCTCGTTTTGCACGATCCTGTTTACCTGGGGCGTGGCCCTGCCCATTGGCATCTACTCGGCCGTGCGGCCCTACACCGTCGGCGACTACGTGCTCACCTTGCTCGGCTTCGTCGGCATGTCGGTGCCGCCCTTTCTCTTCGCCCTCGTGCTGATGTACTTCAGCTCCGAATATTTTGGTGTCAGCGTCTCCGGCCTCTTCAGTGTTCGCTACGCCTCCGACCCGGTCTGGTCCTGGGGCAAGCTCATCGACCTGCTCCAGCACCTCTGGGTTCCCGTCATCGTCCTCGGGGCCGGCAGCACGGCGGTGATGATCCGCGTGCTGCGCGCCAACCTCCTCGACGAATTGAAGAAGCCCTACGTGGTCGCCGCCCGCGCCAAGGGCGTGCGACCCCTCAGGCTCCTGCTGAAATACCCCGTGCGCATGGCCCTCAATCCCTTCGTCTCCGGCCTGGCCGGGCTCTTCCCCCAACTCGTTTCCGGCGGCGCCATCGTCGCCCTCGTCCTCAGCCTGCCGACGGTCGGCCCCCTACTGATGCTTGGGCTCATGAATGAGGATACCTATTTCGCCGCCTCGATGCTCATGGTCCTCAGCGTCCTCGGCGTGCTTGGCACAATTGTCAGCGACCTGCTCCTGCTCTGGCTCGACCCCCGCATCCGCCTCGGAGGTGGCAGCCGATGAGCGACGACCTCCCCGCCGTTCGCACCGAAGCCGTCCTCTCACCCTGGGAGCTGACCCGGCGGCGCTTTGCCCGGCACAAGCTCGGGATGGCGGCGTTTTTCCTCCTGATCATCCTCTACGTGCTGGCCACCGGCTGCGAGTTTTTCGCCCCCACCACCCGGGACTGGCGCAACCTGGACTACTCCTACTGCCCGCCCCAACCGATCCGCTTCAGTTTCAAGGAAGGTTTGCACGTAAGCGCCATGCGCCGCCTCGACAATCCCGTGACCTTTGCCCGGAGCTACCTCGAGGACCGCACCGTGACGATCCCGCTCGGCTTCTTCGTGCGCGGCGAACCGCACCGGCTGTGGGGCGTCATTCCGATGGAGCGGCACTTCTTCGGACTCAACCGCGTTGCGCTTGCCAACGCGGGACGCGCGGGTGAAACCGGTGCGGTCTTCTACCTGCTGGGTGCTGACAAATACGGCCACGACGTCCTGAGCCGGCTCTTCTACGGTGCACGCATCAGCCTCTCCGTCGGCCTTATTTCCATCGTCATCACCTTTGTGCTCGGCGTCACCCTCGGCGGCATTTCCGGCTACGTCGGCGGTGGCTGGGACAATGTCATCCAGCGCCTTATCGAGGTCATCAACGCCCTGCCCCAGCTCCCGCTCTGGCTCGCCTTCGGTGCGGTCTTTCCCGCCGAGTGGTCGCCGCTGAGCGTGTATTTTTGCGTGACGGTCGCCCTGAGCCTCATCGGCTGGACCGGCCTGGCCCGCGTCGTGCGCGGCAAGATCCTCTCCCTGCGCGAGGAAGACTACGCCGTCGCCGCCCGGCTGCTCGGCGCCAGTCACGCGCGAGTGCTCTTCCGCCACCTCGTGCCGGGATTCACCAGCCATATCATCGTGACCCTCACACTCAGTGTGCCGGGCATGATCCTTGGCGAGACCGTGCTCAGCTTCCTCGGGCTCGGCCTGCGGCCGCCGATCGTCAGCTGGGGCGTGATGCTGCAGGATTGCCAGAATCTGCAGACCGTCGCGAACTACCCTTGGCTGTTGGCCCCGGTTTTGTTCATTGTCCTGACCATTCTGTCGTTCAATTTCGCAGGTGACGCCATGCGCGACGCCGCCGACCCCTACTCTGAACGCTGATTCCCCATGGTATCGTTTGACACGCCCGTCCTTTCCACCCCCGCCTCCGATATCGTCTTGGAAGTCGAGAACCTGTACACCCACTTCAAGACCGACGACGGCGAGGTCGCGGCCGTGGACGGAATCAGCTTCAATGTGCGACGGGGCCGCACGCTCGCCCTCGTGGGCGAAAGCGGCAGCGGCAAGAGCGTCACGAGCCATTCCATCCTGCGGCTGATCCAGCCCCCGGGCCGGATCAGCGGCGGCCGCATTTTGCTGCGCTCGGCGCGGATGGGCGACATCGACATCGCCGGGCTCAATGAACGCTCCCCCATGCTCTACAAGGTGCGCGGCGGGCTGGTGAGCATGATTTTCCAGGAGCCGATGACCGCGCTCTCCCCCGTGCACACCGTGGGCGACCAGATCTGCGAGGCGATCTTGCTGCACCAGCCGGTGAAGAAGGCCGCGGCGCGGGACATCGCCATCGACATGCTGGGCAAGGTCGGCATCCCCGACCCCGCCCACCGTTTCCAGCAATATCCCCACGAACTTTCCGGCGGCATGCGCCAGCGCGTCGTCATTGCCATGGCCCTGGTCTGCCGACCCGAATTACTGATCGCCGACGAACCGACCACCGCGCTGGACGTGACCGTGCAGGCGCAGGTGCTCGGCCTGATCCGCAGCCTGCAGCGCGAGATCGGGTGCTCGGTACTCCTGATCACCCACGACTTCGGCGTGGTGGCGCAGATGGCCGATGACGTCGCCGTCATGCACCGCGGCCGTTTGGTCGAACAGGGCACGGTTCGCGCAGTGCTGAAAAATCCGCAGCACGCCTACACGAAGGCCCTGCTGGATGCGCTGCCCAGCCGCCACGCCCTCCGCCGATGAACACCCCCGCTCCGGCCCCCCTCCTGTCCGTCCGCGGATTGACCAAGCATTTTCCGGTCATTAGCCGGGGCTTTCGGCCGCGCGTCACCAAGCTCATCAAGGCCGTGGACAACGTGAGCTTTGACCTTGCCCCTGGTGAGACGCTCGGGCTGGTGGGCGAAAGCGGCTCGGGCAAGACTACCACCGCCCGTTGCATCTTGCGCGCGGTGCAGCCCACCAGCGGCGAGGTCATTTTCCGGCCGCCGGGACTCGACACGGTTGACCTGGTGAAATTGTCCGACGGCCAGCTCAAGCCGCTGCGCCAGCACTTCCAAATGATTTTTCAGGACCCGTTCTCCTCGCTCAACCCGCGGATGACGGTAGGCGACATCGTGGGCGAACCGCTGCTATTGCACGGCCTGGCCCGCCGGATGGAACGTGAGGAACGCGTCGCCGACATGCTGCAGCGGGTCGGCCTCAAGCCCGAGCACCGCGTGCGCTACCCTCACGCCTTCAGCGGCGGCCAGCGCCAGCGCATCGGCATCGCCCGCGCCCTGATCATGCGGCCGGCGCTGGTGGTGTGCGACGAGGCCACCTCGGCTCTCGATGTCTCGGTGCAGGCGCAGGTGCTGGACCTGTTGAAGGAACTCCAACGCGAACTGCAGCTCACCTACCTGTTTGTTGCGCACAACCTCGATGTGGTCCGCAACTTCTGCGACCGCGTGGCCGTCATGCGCCACGGGCGACTGGTGGAACTGGCCGGGACGTCGCAGATATTCGCTGTGCCGACCCATCCCTACACACGCCTGCTGCTGTCCGCCATGCCCTCACCCGACCCCGATTTCCCGATGAACTTCAACGTCGGTGAGGAACTGGCCCGGCTCGATGCCACCGCCGTGTCCTGATCTTCCCACGGCCATGAATTCGATTCGACTCCCGGCCAGTTATTACCGGCAATTCGACGCCGACTACACCCGCGATGTCCCCGGTGAAGGTTACGGCGGCTGGGAGATCGCCGACGTCGAACTCGCGCCGGCCCACACCGCCCTAGTCGTCATGCATGCGTGGGACGGCGGCACCGCGGAGCGCTGGCCGGGATTATGGCGCTCCACCGAGTCCATGCCCCGCATCCAGCGGATTCTTCAGGAGGTGTTTCCTCCCCTGCTGTCCGCCGTGCGCGCCTCGTCGCTGCCGTTATTTCATGTGGTGGGCGGCCGCGACTATTATTCGCACCTGCCCGGTTATCAGCAAACCGTGCAGCTCGCCGGCCCGCCCCCGCCCAATGTCCGCGTTGCCAAGGATCCCGTGTGGGAACGGATGCAGCAATTCCGCCGCGACCAGGCGATCGGCGGCACCAGCAACTGGGCAGACATCAGCGCCCGCTACCACGAACTTGATTTTGCCCCCGAAGCACAACCGGTGGGCGACGAGCCCATCGCGGAAAACGGACACCAGCTCACCGCGCTCTGTCTGGATCGCGGCATCAACCACCTCGTCTATATTGGCTTCGCCATTAACTGGTGCCTGGTCATGTCACCCGGCGGCATGGTCGACATGGGGCAGCACGGGGTGATGTGTTCAGCCATTCGCGAGGCCGTCACCGCCATCGAGAACCGCGAGACCGCCCGCGGCGAACGCGAGAAGGGGCAGGCTCTGTGGCGCATCGCCCTGCAATGGGGCTTCGTCTTCGGCCTCGATGATTTCACCCGCATGGTGCGCGCGCTGCCGGCGCGGTGAGTGGACGGGGCAGCCCATTCTGCAATTGTGGCACAAGCGTGAGCGAGTGGTCGAACCTCCACTCGCTCACGCTTGTAGCTACGGCCTTCCAAGCCATCTGTAGCCGGGCTCGCTGAGCCCGGTTTTGATCCCGAGGTCAACGGCCCCGGCTTCAATATCCCCTACTGCATCGCCCCGGATTGCCGGGGCGGCGCATTGTGACCGGTCTGGCTTCGCACCAACTCCCGCCGCAGCCAGTCGAGCGCGGCGTTTACCGCGCGCTCCTTCACGGTTGCCCGCGGGCCCGGGTAACTCAGCTCCTTCGACCACACGCCGTGCGGCGCATGCAGCGCCAGAAAGATCGTGCCCACGGGATTCACCTGGGTGCCGCGACAGGACCCGGTGAACCCGGTCACCGCCACGGCATAATCCGCCCCCAGGCTCTCGGCCACTCCGGTGGCCATCGCCACGGCGCACTCCGCACTGATCGCCCCGTGCTGCTCCAGCAGGCACTCGGGGCAGTCGAGCAGGCTCATCCTCGCCTCGTTCGAATAGCAGACCACCCCGCCGGCGAAAAATTTCGAGGCGCCGCAGAGGTCGGTGAAGGCGCTCGCCAGCAGGCCGCCGGTCGCCGTCTCCGCGACGGCGAGGGTTTTCTCCTGGGCCCGCAACAGGTCGCCGCAGACCTTGGCGAGCGAGGCATAGCCGTAGCACATGAAGTCCTCGCCCAGCAGCTGTTCACACTCGGCGGCGGCCGCATCGAGTTCCGTCAGCGTAAGTTTGCCGCCGGGCGAACTGAGCCGGCAGTCGACCTGGCCTTGATGGGCGCAGAAAGCGACGCCGAGGGCCGCGCCATACCGGTCGAAAACCGGTTGCAGCTTGGCCTCCAGCGCCGACTCGCCGATGCCGGCCGTGCGCAGCTGCATGTAGGCCTCGTGCGCCAGCAGCAGGCCGCGTTCGGCCAGACGCGGGATCACCTGCTCGGTGAACATCGGCTGCAGTTCGTTCGGCGGGCCGGGCAGCATGCAGAGCACCTTGCCGTCCTGCTCCACCCAGAGTCCGGGCGCGGTGCCGTTGGCGTTGGGCAACACCTCGCCGCGTGCGAACTTGTAGGCCTGCTTGAGGTTGTTCGGCGTCATCTTGCGCCCGAACTTGCTGAAACGGTCGACGATGGCTGCCTCGATCGCCGGATCAAACACGAGCGGCTGGCCGAGCACCTCGGCGATGACCTCGCGGGTGCGGTCGTCGCAGGTCGGGCCAAGCCCCCCGGTGGTGATGATGATGTCGGCCTGCGCCCAGCTCTCGCGGAACTGGCGCGCGATGTCGTCGGCCTCGTCGGTGATAGTCACGTTGCGCGCCAGCATCACGCCGCGGCGGCCGAGTTCCGCCCCGATGAAAGTGAGGTGGCCGTTGGCCGTTAGCCCGAGCAGCAACTCGTCGCCGAGCGTGAGCAATTCGAAGCGTTTGGCCGGACGAGGTCCGGCGGGAGTGGGGGAGCTGGGAGAAACCATACTTGCGGGAAACAGGAATAGGCCGATTCTGCAAAATTGCCAGTGGTAGTTCCAAATGTGCCCGCCTCCCGCGGGACCGACTCCCATGCTTCCCGACGTCATTCTCCTCAACGGCACTTCCAGCTCAGGAAAGAGCAGCCTCGCCCGCGCCCTGCAGCGGCGGGCCGGCACGCCGCTGCTGCATGCGTCGCTCGACCAGTTCACGGACATGTTTTTGTGGGAGGCGATCACCGATCCCGATACACGCCGGGCCTGTCACACCGCGGGCGTGGCTCACTTTCACCGGACGCTGGCCATCTTCGCCCAAAGCCCGTTCGGCATCATCGTGGATCATCTGCTGCTCACGCCCGCCTGGCATGAAGCAACCCTCGCCGCCCTCGCTGGCCGCCGCATTCACTTCATCGGCGTCAAATGCCCGCCCGCAGTGCTGCTCCAGCGCGAGGCCGCGCGGCCCGATCGGCGGCCGGGCCTGGCTCGGGGCCAGCTTGAAGGCGTCCACTCCGGCCGGAGCTACGATCTCGAAATCGACACCTCCTTGGCCCCGCCGGAGGCGTGTGCCGATCGCGTGCTGGCCTTCATCCGCAGCCGGCCCGTTCCGTCATGAGCAATCCGGTCGATCTCAAGGCCAAGGTGCGCGCCCTGCCGGCGAAGCCCGGCGTCTACCTGATGAAGGACCGGCTGGGCCGCATCATCTACGTCGGCAAGGCCAACAGTCTGCGCAAGCGCGTCTCGTCCTACTTCCAGCCGGGGCGCGACCGGCGCGTGCACCCGAAGATCAAGGCCCTCATCGAGACCATCGCCGACCTCGACACCATCGAGGTGAAGTCCGAGCCCGAGGCCCTGCTGCTCGAGGGCAAGCTCATCAAGCAGTGGCGGCCCCGCTACAACACCGACTTCACGGACGACAAGCGCTTCCTGCTCGTGCGGGTGGATTTCGCGCCGGAGCTGCCGCGCTTCGCCCTCACCCGCATCCGCAAGGACACCCGCTCCCGCTACTTCGGGCCCTTCGCCCACTCCGGCCTCCTCCGCAAAACGCTGGCGCAGATGCGCCGGCAGTTCGGCGTCCTGCTCGGTGACGCCAGCCCGCGGAAACTCCCCGACGGCACCTGGCAGCTTTACGACGACGTCCGGCAGGAGCTTTACGCCCAGACCAACGTCGTCACCACCGCCGACTACCGCGCGCGGGTCGAGGCGGCCTGCGCCTTCCTCGACGGCAAGTCCCGCGAGTGGCTCGGGAGGTTGCGCACTGAGATGACCTCGGCGGCGGCGAAACAGGCCTTCGAGAAAGCCGCCGAACTGCGCGACCTCATCCTCGCGCTTGAGGGCACACTGGCCCGCACCCGCCGGTTTGAGCGCGACCGCACCCTGCTCCGCCCTGACCAGGAAGCGCTTGATGCCCTGCAGCTCGCGCTCCGCCTGCCCGCCCCGCCCCGCCACATGGAGTGCTTCGACATCTCGCACATCTCGGGCACCTACGTGGTCGCCTCGATGGTGCACTTCACCGACGGCCGGCCGGACAAGGACCACTACCGCCGCTTCCAGATCAGGAGCTTCATCGGCAACGACGATTTCAAGGCCATGGAGGAGGTCGTCGGCCGCCGTTACCGCCGGCTTGCCGAGGAAGGCAAACTCCTGCCCGACCTCGTCGTCATTGACGGCGGTCGCGGCCAGATCGCCGCCGCGCTGAAGGCCTTCATCGCCATCGGGGTCGAGCCGCCCGCACTCATCGGCCTCGCGAAAAAACAGGAGACGATCATCTTCCCTGACCAGCGCGCGCCGCTCAACCTGCCCCTCCGCCACCCCGGGCTCAACCTGCTCCAGCGCCTGCGCGACGAGGCCCACCGCTTTGCCAACACCTACAACGCCGACCTGCGTTCGCGGAAGCTGCGCGAGTCCATCCTCGACGATTTCGCGGGCCTCGGCCCCGTGCGCCGCGCCGCGCTGCTGGAGCACTTCAGCGGCCTCGACCGCCTGCGCGCCGCCACGGAGGCGCAACTGCAGGAAGTCGAGGGCATCGGCCCGAAGCTCGCCGCCGCGTTGCACGCCTTCCTGCATCAGGCTCCGCCCGCCGGCGCATTGCCGGCCTGACCGGCGGTTTTGCACTTCAACCGGCGCCGCTGGTCCAACGATACGCTCGCCTGCACCGGGTTTTCAGCCTCACCTGCTGCCATTGCCATGCGTTCTCTCCTCTCCCTCGCCCTCCTGCTCTGCATCGCCGCCCACGTCCGCGCCGACGTCACTCTCGCCCCACCCTTTCAGGACCACGCCATCGTGCAGCGCGACAAGCCCCTGCCCGTCTGGGGCCGCGCGGCGCCCGGCGAGCATGTGACCGTCGAGTTCAAGGGCCAGCGTATCGGCACCACCGTCGGCGACGATGGCTGCTGGCTTGTCTACCTCGAGCCCGTGCCCGCCTCCGCCGAACCGGCCGTGCTCACGGTCACCGGCAAAAATACCCTCACGGTGCAGGATGTGCTCGTCGGCGAGGTCTGGCTCGCCTCCGGCCAGTCCAACATGGAGTGGCCCGTGGCGAAATCCGCCGATGCCGAGCAGGAGATGGCCACCGCCCGGTTCCCCCTCATCCGTGAGTTCGACGCCGCCAACACCGTGACGGACCAGCCCGCCGACACTGTCGCTGGCATGTGGCAACCCTGTGCGCCTGACACCGCGGGCCGTTTCAGCGCCATCGCCTACTTCTTTGCCCGCGAGCTGCACCGCAAGCTCGGCGTGCCCGTCGGCATCCTCAACAGCACCTGGGGCGGCACTGCCATCGAGGCTTGGACGGACGCCTTCACGCTCAAATCCACCGTCACTTGGCCCGCGATCGACGCCCGCTGGCAACAGTCCCTCGCCGAGTTCCCGGAACGTCTGGCCAACCATCCCGCCGAACTGGCCGCCTGGAAAAAGGCCGACGAGCTGGCCAAGGCCACCAAGACCAAAAATCCCCTGCCCTGGCCGCGCGCCCCCGTCGGCCCCGGCACACCCTATGCCCTCAGCGGCCTCTTCAACGGCATGATCGCCCCGCTCCAGCCCTACGCGATGCGCGGCGCCATCTGGTATCAGGGCGAGTCCAACTGGCCCCGCCCCGCCGAATACGCGGAGGTCTTTCCCGCCATGATCCGCGCCTGGCGCGCCCAGTGGAACCAGGGCGACTTTCCCTTCTACTTTGTGCAGCTCGCCAACTTTACCGTCACGAACGACCCCGGCGGTCTTGCCTGGGCCTGGCTGCGCGAAGCCCAAATGAAGGCTCTAACCCTGCCCAACACCGGCGTGGCCGTGACCATCGATATCGGCGATCCCAAGGACATCCATCCGCGCAACAAACAGGAGGTCGGTCGCCGCCTCGCCCTCCTCGCCAAGGCGCAGGTTTACGACATCCCGGTGGACTGGAGCGGACCGCTGTTCGCCTCGGCCCGGCGCGAGGGCGCGGCAATGCGCGTAAGCTTCACCCAGGCCGCCGACGGTCTCACGGCCGGGAACAAGCCGCTGCAGGCCTTCGAACTCGCCGGGGCGGATCGGATGTTTTATCCCGCCGCCGCCCGCATTGACCGCGACACCGTCGTCGTTTCCGCCCCCGAGGTGCCGGCGCCCGAGGCGGTGCGCTACGCCTGGAGCAACAGTCCCGAAGCCAACCTCTTTGGCGGCACCGGCCTCCCCGCCGCCCCCTTCCGCTCGGATGCCTGGTGAGAAAAATCTCATTCCCCGCTCGCGGCCGGAACTATTTTTCCTAAGATCCGGACGTCCCGCCCGTTGATACCGTTGAACCCTCCCCGTTTGCTCCCATGAAACGTATCCTCGCCCTCCTCTGCACGCTCACCGTCGCCGCCCTCGTCACCGCCGCAACCCAGCCGGTTGATTCCACCATCAGCGCTGTCACCGTCTATACTGACCGTGCCGTCGTCACCCGCACCGCCACCGTCGAACTGACCGGCGGCATCGCCGAACTCGTCTTCGCCAACCTGCCTCAGGCGCTCAACGAACGCTCGCTGCAGGTCAGCGGCAAAGGCACCGCCGCGGCGCTCATCCTCGACGTCAGCTCGAAGCAGACCTACGTGGACTTCACGCCCAACGCTCGCGTGAAGGAACTCGAAGATCAGCTCCGTGCCCTCGGCAAGCAGGTGCGCGGGCTCGACGACCGCGGCAGCGGCCTTCAGTCGCAGAGCACCATGCTCGACCGGATGGAAGCTGCGCTCTTCGCCCCGCCCACCAAGGACGTGCCACGCCCCGACCTCACCCAGTTCACCAACTCCCTCACCTACCTCACCGAACAGAAGGCCCGGGTCACAACCGAGCGCGCCGCCCTCGATGAGCAGCGCGAGGACCTGCAGAACAAAACCAACACCGTGCAGCAGCAGCTCAACGAACTGCGCGGTGCCGGCGGCCGCGGCTACAAGACCGTGACCGTGCGCGTCTCCGCCGCACAGGCCGGCAACCTGCAGGTGGCCCTGTCCTACGCCGTGCCCGGTGCCACGTGGTCACCCAGCTACGACGCCCGTGTGCTCAGCACCGAGCGCGCCGTCGCCCTCGGCTACTTTGGTCTCGTCCGGCAAAACACCGGCGAAGACTGGAAGGATGTCGCCCTCACGCTCTCGACCGCCCGCCCCGGCCTCGGCGGCGCCGCGCCCGTGCTCAGCGTATGGAACCTGGATGTATTTGTCGCCCGTCCGGCTCCGGTGGCATACGCCGAGCGCCGGGAAATGATGGCCAAGTCAGCCGCCCCCGCAGGCGTCAACATGCAGTCTCTCACGACCAATATCGCCTTGGATGAATTTGATGCGAACAGTCTTAAAGACGCCGAAACCGCCACCGCCACCATCGAGGCCGGCGCCACCAGCGCGTCATTCAAGATCGCCACGACCGCCAGCATCCCGAGCGACAACTCGCCGCAAAAGGTGCCGATCACCTCGATCAAGCTCACGGCCAGCCCCGAATACCTCACGGTCCCTAAGCGCCAGACCACGGCTTTTCTCACCGCCAAGGTTTACAACAACTCCGAGTTTCCGCTGCTCGCCGGCGCGATGAACGTCTTCCTCGACGGCACCTTCGTCGCCACCAGCACCCTGCGCACCGTCATGGCGGGCGAAAAGTTCGACCTCGCGCTCGGCGCCGACGAGGGCATCAGCGTGAAGCACAAGCGCGTGAACAAGTTCACCGAGGACACCGGCCTCACCAACTCCGGCAAGCGCATCACCTACGAGTATCTCCTCACGATCCAGAACAACAAGAAGACCGCCGAGCGCGTCATCGTCGCCGACCAGGTGCCGCTCTCCCGCAACGAGAAGATCGTCGTGAAACTGCTCTCGCCCGACGCGAAGGAAGTGAAGCCCACCGACGAGGGCACCCTGAAGTGGAGCCTCGACCTCAAGCCCGCCGAGAAGCGCGAACTGACCGTGAAATTCACCGTCGAGTATCCGAACGAGGTGAACGTCACCGGCCTCGAGTAAGCGACGTTTCCAAAAACTGCTCACGGGCGGCCCCAGACCGGGGCCGCCTTTTTATTCCACCCAGCCACGCAATCTCCCCAGCAAGCCCAGCCGCTCGTCCTCGATTTTCCAGTAGCTGGCCACGAGCCTGCCATAGGCCGGGGTGGCGAGGGTCAGCAGGAGTTCTCCGAGCGGATTGCGGAAGGCTATCGGGGCGTTTTTACCTGGCAGCTCCATCAGTTGCATCTGCCCGGTCGGGCTGCGGAAACCAAAAGAACCGGCGCGTGCGTTCAGCTGTTGCTGCTGCAACGCCTCGATGCCGGTCACATCGCGGCGGGCGGCCAGCGCGGCGATTTGCGCCGTATGGCGGGTCATTGCATTGCAGGTCCGGCAGCGGTGCAGGAGCGTGGGCAGATAACGGGCCCAACCGGGGCCGGGGGTGAGTTCCATGAGCGTGGGCCAATAGGCCGATTCAATCCACATCGCCCGTTCGATCGCCGCCGCGCCATCTTCACCCGCCGCCAGCACCGCAATCAGGGCCTGCCGGTGCGCGGCATCGGGCGGCGATTTTTCGAGCATGAACCGCACCCCGGCCATCGCGCGGTCCAGCGCCACCCGCGCACTCATGAAGCGAACCAGGGTGCGGGAGTTGGCCTGCAGCTTCCGGCAGACCCGGATCACCGGCACAATCATGTCCACCGCCTCGTTGCCGTGCCCTGCGGCGGCCAGCCGCATCGCTTCCGTGACTTCCAGACCCACGGTCTCGCGCCAGGGCCGGAAGGGCATGATCATGGCGCCCGGGCGCTGCGGCGTGAGATCGGCGATTTCGGGAACGGCATCCAGTGCCTGCAACCATTCCCGACCGACGGTGTTGGCCTGCCAGGCTGCGTGCGCCTTGACCCCGTGCTTGGCAAAATAGTCCGCCCATGCGCCGGGCCGACCGAAAGGCAACGGCACTTCCAGTTTTGGCGACATGAACTCCTGCACCGGCCGCGTGCCCGGACGTAGGGCAAACCGCAGCGTGGTCTCATAACTGGCGCGTTCGGCCCCGGTCGGCGCAACCGGCAGCGGCGGAATCGGCGTCGGCAGCAATGCCGCCTCATCGGTGCTCAGGTAAATCCAGCCGGGCGCGACGAGCACCGCCAGCACCGCGACCCGGGTCCAGGTCCCGAGGGGGTGACGGTGCGCGATGAGGGCGACCGCCACCATGGCCAGCACCGCACCGATTGCGCCGCCGGGCAGGCCGTGCAACCGGCTGCCAACCGCCACCGCCGCCTGCACGACCACGACGGCGAGGGCCAGCCAGACCAGCAGCGCCACCAGCCGGCGGAAAGGGGAGACGGAGACGGGGGCACCGGAAACGTCAGCGGGGTTTGTGTTCATGGGCGGGTGAAAAATCGGGCCCTCAGTCCCGCGCCGGCGGCGGCGGAAACAATTCACTCCACATCGGTAGCACATAGTCCGACCCGCGCGCGCGCACCTCCGCAAGTCCGGCAATTGTCTCCTGGCCGTGCGCCCAGCCCCGGTAGCCCTCCCGCGCCTTGAACAACAGGTCGGAAACCCCGATGGCCATGCGCTCCCCGATGTCGCGGCCCGACGCATCGTCGCGCCAGAGGCCGAGCACCCGGAGGCTCGCCGCCGTACCCAGGTTGATCATCACGCCCTCGAACGCATACGTCAGGCTGCTGCGCACCCCATACCAGTCGGTGCCCTCGAACTCCGTGCACATGCCCATCGCGCCTTCCCACGGGGAGATCGTGGCTTGACTGGCTCGCTGCAGTAACCGCGTGGTCTCCCCCGCCTGCACTAGGATCTCCGTGCGCACCGCCTTCGCAAACTGCCGCGCCGCCTGCGTGCGATAAAGCGCCCAGGTCTCATCCAGACCGTGGCCCTGAAAAAAACATCCGCCCCGAACTCCCGACCCGTGACCGGTCACACCGCCGGCGGCCACCGGCCCGATGCCCCCCGGCACCTGGTGCGGGCCTCCGCGCATGAGCAGCTCCCGGATGAACGGCCGGTGCGTCCAGCAGCGCACAATGTTGCACAAGCCGGCCTGCTCCAGTGCGGCGACAAACCCGTCGAAATCGAAGCCCGCAAAAAAAGCGTTGAGCTCCGCCGCGCCGAAATAACGTCCCGCCGCCGCCAGCACATCGACGTAGCCCTCCGCAATGTTGATGTTCCAGCTTTTGTGGTGGAGCGACGTGCCATCGAGCAGCACGTGATAGTTGTTGGCGTCGCTCATCGTGAAATGCCCCGCCACCGCCATAGCCTGCATGATGAGGTCGGCGCGGTGCTTGTGCCCGTCGGGCAGTCGCGACCAAACGGCCGGGGTCTCTTTGGCCAGCACCAAAATCCACGCGGCGGCGGCATGCGTCCACCCGCCGATACCGCCCTGGGCCTCGGGTTCGCGGGTGTTGCCCTCCGCGTCCGGCGGCAGTCCGCCGAGCCACGGATGCAGTTTCTCCACCAAAGCCGTTGCAAGCGAGGTGCCGGCCACGACGCGGTCCGGCGCGGACCGGGTCGCAAGCGCCAGCAACTGCAGGGCAAAGGTCCGCGGCATCTCGCGGTAGCGGGTGCCCGGGACAAATTTCCAGCGCGGCGATTCTTCGCGCAACGCCGCCGCCAGCAGATCGTCGGCAAAGGGCATCTCAGTAATCCTGGAAAATGGCCTGCAGCCGCTGCGGGTCACCGGTGCGGGTGAGCCCGAGCTGCAGCAGCACCCGCGCTTTTTGCGGATTGAGCTCCTCGGCGGACACGAAACCCGCCGCATCATCGTCCACCTCGATGTTGCGCTCCACCAGACCGCCGCCCGTGCGGGAGCTGCGGACCACGGCGACGCCGGCCTGCGTCGCCGCCGTGCAGGCCGCCAGCGCGGCAGCCGGAATATTGCCATCACCCACCCCGGCGATGACCAGCCCGCACGCCCCCGCGCGCACCGCCGCGTCGATCAGTTCCCGGCCCATGCCGGCGTGCGCATAGACGATGTCTACGCGCGGCAGGTCCGCTGCCGACAGCGGCGCGAACTCGCTCGCGGCCGTATGACGGCGCACGGTCGGCCCGAAGTAGTGCAGCCGGCCGTTGTGGATGAGGCCGGCCAGCCCGCGGTTGGGCGACTTGAAGGTGCCGACCTGCGTCGTGTTGGTCTTGGCCACCTCGCGGGCGAAGTGGATTTCGTCGTTCGCGACCACCAGCACGCCGCGGCCGGCCGACTCGGGCGCCGCGGCCACCGCCACGGCGTTGTAGAGATTCATCGGCCCGTCCGCGCTGATGGCCGTGGCGGGACGCATCGCCCCCACCAGCACCACCGGCTTCGACGTCTTCAGAACCAGGTTCAGGAAATACCCTGTCTCCTCCATCGTGTCGGTCCCGTGGGTAATGACCACCCCCGCAATCGCCGGATCGTCCAGCGCCGACTGTGCCCTGGCCGCCAGCTTGCGCCACACGCCCTCATCCATGTCCTGGCTGCCAATGCGCGCCACCTGTTCGACGTCCAGCGCCGCCAGCGCGGCAATCTGCGGGACCGCCGCCACCAGCGCCTCGATGGAAAGGGCGGCGGCCCGGTAACCGCGGCCGCTCGTCTCAGCGCCCGCAATGGTCCCGCCCGTGGCCAGCAAACGCAGCCGGGTGGGAACGGTGGAGTTGCTCATGCCGGTAGCATCAGCCGACCACGCGTCAGCGCGACAAAATTTCCTGCCGTCGGTGCTGGCATTCTACAGGTAGCTTGGCCACGGTGTTGTCGCGCCGGTCCGGGATCCTCCCACTGCCCTTCCCAGCCCGCCTCCGCGCCCGCGTCCAGCCATTCATGATTCTGTGTTCGCCGATCTTGTCTCTGCCCGTTCAATCGCGGTTCATGGCCCTTTTCTCCGCCCGCCTGTGGTGTATCGCCACGCTGGCATTGGCCACGTCCGGTTTTTCGACGGAAACGAGGGTCGAGTCGCTTGACCTGCGGGAAACTCTCCACAGTGACTGGACGATTCCGAAAACCGGACTCGCCGCCGGTGGCGGCCCGTTGCGCGTGGGTGGCAGGACCTTCTCCAACGGTTTCGGCACCGTGGGCGGCAGCCGCCTTGAGCTCGCCCTGGACGGGTCGGCGGAAAAATTCAGCGCCCTGACCGGCGCCGATGAAACCAGCGGTGCGCTCACGACCGTGCGTTGCCTCGTCGTTGGCGATGATCGCGTGCTGTATCGCGGTCCGTGGCAGCAGCGCGGCGGCCCGGCGGTGGCCCTGGAAGTTCCGTTGGCCGGGGTGCACCGGCTGGCGCTCGTCGTGGACGTGCGCGGCGATCCCTTTGCGCGGGCCGACTGGCTGAACCCGGTCATCACTCATGCCGGCGCGGCTCCGACGGCTGCCGCTCCGGTGCCCGACACCTCGCTGCAGCTTGCCCCACCGGCTGAGCCCGCACCCCGTTTCAACACTCCCGCCCGGGCCGGCGTGCGGCCGGGACGGCCGTTCCTGCAGCGGGTCAACGTCAGTGGCGAACGCCCCTTGCAACTCACCGCGGAAGGGCTCCCCGCGGGTTTCACCTTCGACGCAAAGTATCAGGTCATCCAAGGCACTGCGCCGCTTGCACCCGGCACCGTCACGGTGCGGTTGCTGGCGGAGAATGCCCGGGGGCGCTCCGCGCACATCCTGGAGATTGTCGTCGGGGACACCCTCGCGCTCACACCGCCGCTGGGCTGGAGTTCCTGGTATTGCATGTCTGGCAAGGTCTCCGATACGTGGCTGCGCGACGCCGCTGCCGCCCTGCTGGCCACGGGGCTCGCAGATTATGGCTGGAATTACGTGAACCTCGATGATTTCTGGATGACCCGCCCCGCCTCCGACAGCGCGATCATCGCGCAGTTGCGCGAACGCGAGAAGATCACGGGCCGGCTCGCCGGCTACTACAAGGTGAGGATTGACGACCCCACACTGGCGGGTCCGGCCCGCGATGCACAGGGTCGCATCCTGGCCAACGCCCGTTTCCCCGACATGCCCGCGCTCACTGCGTGGCTGCACGCCCGCGGCTTCAAGGCCGGCCTCTACAGCTCGCCGGGCGTGGTGACCTGCGGTGGCTGCACCGGCAGCTTCGGCCACGAGGCGGAGGACGCCGCGCAGTTCGCCGCGTGGGGCTTCGATTTTCTCAAATACGACTGGTGCTCCTACTACCTTGAGGCCGGCGGGCTTGAGCGCGTGGACTGGCTGCGCCCTTACCAACAAATGGGCGACGCGCTGCGGGCGCAGCCGCGCGATATCGTCTTCAGCCTCTGCCAATACGGGCTCGCCGCGGTCGAGACCTGGGGGGTGGAAGCCGGCGGCCAGCTCTGGCGCACCGGCCATGACCTCAAGGATACATGGGGCTCCATCTCCGCCGCGGGTTTCTTCGGCGAGGAGCGCGACGCCGATGTCGGCCCCGGCCGCTGGAACGACCTGGATATGCTGATGCTCGGGCAGATCGGCATGAACCGGCAGCTGCATCCGGTGCACCTCACCCGCGCGGAGCAGCGCACCCACTTCGCCCTCTGGTGCCTGCGCGGTTCGCCGCTTCTGCTGGGCGGCGATCCCACCGCCCTCGATCGCGACACCCTGGCGCTGCTCACCAACGCCGGCGCCATCGCGGTCAACCAGGACCCGCTCGCGCGACCCGCGCGACGCGTGGTGCTCAGCGACACGCTGGAAGCCTGGATCCGGCCGCTCACCGGCGGCGCGGTCGCGGTCGGTCTCAGCAACCGCGACGAGGCCGCCGCGGTCGTGAACCTGGAATGGAGCCGGCTCGCGCTGCCCGGCCGGTGGCGCCTCCATGATCTATGGCGCGGCCTCACCGCGGAGTCCCCCGCCACCGGCTGGCAGGGCTCACTGGCGCGCCATGACACCGCCTTCCTCCGCCTCGAACCCGTTTCCCCATGAAAACAGAACTCAAAATCGGCATCATCGGCCTCGACACCTCCCACGTGATCATTTTCAGCGACGCGTTTAACAACCCGGCGACGAAGGCGCCCATCGCCGGCGCCAAAGTCGTCGCCGCCTGGTCTGGCGGCTCGCACGACTTGGAATCCAGCATCAGCCGGGTGCCCGGCTACACCAAGGACCTGCAGGAAAAGTTCGGCGTGCAGATCATGGATTCCATCGAGGCCGTGGTCGCGGCGAGCGACGCCATCCTCCACACCTCGCTCGACGGCCGCGTCCATCTGGAACAGTTCCAGCGCATCGCCGCCGCCGCCAAGGGCAAGCCGGTCTTCGTGGACAAGCCTTTTGCGCTCCGGGCCATCGATGCCCGGGCCATCTTCAACATCGCGAAGAAATTCAACGTGCCGGTCTTCACCTCGTCCTCGCTGCGTTTCTCCGGCGCCATCACCCGCATCGTCACCCCCGAGACCCGGCCCCTGGTGAAGGGCGCCCAGTTCCATGGTCCCGCCGCCTTCGAGCCCACCAACCCCGGCTTCTTCTGGTATGGCATCCACCCCATCGAGATGCTTTTTTCCACCATGGGCCGCGGCTGCCGCAGCGTGCGGTGCGTCGCCAACGACAACTTCGACCTCATCACCGGCCTATGGGCCGACGGCCGCATCGGCTCCGTGCATTGCAACCGCACCGGCAACTACGAATACCACGGGCTGGTGCACTTTGAAAAGAACAGCGTCCACGTGAACGTTCAGACCGAAACGAAGGGTTTCTTCACCTGCCTTGCCGAGACCATCCTCGAGTTCTTCCAGACCGGCAAGGTCCCGATCGATCCCGAGGAGACCATCGAACTCATCCGCTTCATCGAGACCGCCAACGAAAGCCGCGCCAACGACGGACGCGAAGTCCTGCTCTGACCCCCGCCCAAGCCGATTTGTAACGCCCTACGTTGCAAACCGCCCGGGCAACATTCCCATGAAAATCATCTCCCGGGCCGGCAAAGTCTCATTTCTCGCGGGTCCCTTCACCCTCGGTCCCGGCGCCCCCGCGTTGCGGATCGATGGGAAAAAACACCCGCTCCACCCCGGTGCAGGCACGGCGCGCCGCGCCGTGTGGCGCAGCGCCCGGGTCGAGCTGGCCCAGGCTTTCGCCACGGAAACGGCCCGGCGCGTGCGCGTGACCAGCACGCTGCGCAATACCGGACCGCAGCCGCTCACGCTCAACGCGGTCGTGCTTTTCGCCACGCCCCGTCTCGGCCTTGGCGCCCAGCCCGAAGCCGTGCGGATCCTGGAGCAGGCCTCCTACATGGGCCGCGTGCGCACCCCGCGGCAGATGCTGACGGGCAGCGACCAGCTGACCGCGCTCGACGGCACGACCGGGGCGTTCACCAGTCAGATGCACACCGTGTTCTACAATCCGGCGGCACAACAGGGGCTGCTCATCGGTTTCGAGACGGTCGACCGCTGGCTGCCCAACCTGACGGGGCGCATGTTCACGCAGGTCGGGCGCATGGCATCCGGAACGGACAACGTCGATGCCGGCAGCGCCGGCCGGGCGGCGACCGCCAAGGCCACGCCCGCCAAACCGGTCAGGGTCCCCGCCTTCCGCCAGTTCTCGATTGATTTTGACGGCGGCGATCTGCTCGTCGCGCCCGGTGAAACCGTGGCCCTGGGTGATTTCGTCATCGAACTCGGCGCCGATCCGCTGGCCCTCCTTGACGGGCACGGTGCGCGCATCGCCCGGCGCAACCGTTTCGCGCCGCCGCCGGGGCCGCTGGTCAACTGGTGCAGCTGGTATCCCTACCGCCTGCGGGTGGACGAAGCCAATGTGCTCGCCACCGCCCGCGCCGCCCGGGCGCGCCATCTCGACCAGCTCGGCCTGCGCTTCGTGCAGGTCGATCTCGGCTGGGAAAAGGACAATATCCCCTCCTTTTTTGAGGAGAACGAGCGGTTTGCACACGGGCTCGGCTGGCTCAGCGCCGGGCTGCGCCGGGAGAACTTCGATCTCGGCCTATGGGTCGGCGTGCTCTGCATCGCGGAAACCCATCCCATCGCGCAGGAACATCCTGAGTGGCTGCTGCGCGGCGCCGACGGCAAGCCGCACAACTGTTACAACTGGTTCTGGGCGCCGTTCTGCCCGATCTACGCGCTCGATGTCTCGCACCCCGGCGCTCAGGAGTGGCTGCGGGCAAACTTCACCCTCCTCGCCAAAAAGGGCGTGCGCTATGTGAAATGGGATTTCGCCGGCGTCGGCACGAACAAGGACCTGCGCGGCCGGCATGATCCGCGCCTCATCAACACCCGCGCGCGCGAAGCGGTGCGCACCGCCTTCCGCATCGCGCAGGACGCGCTCAACTCGCAGGGCGAGAAGGCGCTGATGATGGACTGCTCCGGCACCGATTCCGCCGCCGCCGGCATCGCCGGCCTCAACTACGCGAACATGGACACCGGCAACACCGGCCTCGGCTGGCGTCATCTGCGCGAGGTTTACACGGCCTACGCCTGCCATCTTTTCAAAAAACACTGGGCGCTCCTCCAACCTTCGTGCCTCGTCGTCGGCCTGCCCGGCACACTCGAGGAGGCGCGCATCCGCGCGACCGTCACCTTCATGGGCGCCGGCCATGTGGACCTCGGCGACGATCTCACCACCTTGCCCGAGGACCGCTGGGCCGTGTTGCTCGCCACGCTGCCGCCCAACGACACCCCGGCCAAAACGGTGGACCTCTTCGAGCCCATCGCCACCGGCACCCTGACCTATCTCTCGCTTATCAAGGCCCAGCCGACCGAGCCGCCGCGCCCCGCCCCCGATCCGCAGGGCGCCTGCGTGTGGTCGCTGCCCGTGAAAACCGCCTGGGATGAGTGGACCCTCGTCGCGGTCTTCAACTGGACGGAACCGCCCGTGGAGGAAGGTTCCAAGGTCAACCTCGGCCGCCGTTACCAAGTCGCCTTCAAACGGCTCGGCCTGCCGGCCTCCGCCCGGCTCTGGGCATATGAGTTCTGGTCGGGCCAGTTTCTGGGCGAGATCCCGCGCACCCCGCAACCCGCCGGTGCCTACCGGCACCCCGGTGATTTTTCCCATCCGATCCTTGAATCGAAGGCCGGCCTCCTCGACCTCGGCTTCCACGGCCCCGCCGTGAAGCTGCTCGTGTTGCGCCGGCCGCGGCCGCACCCGTGGCCGGTCGGCACCAGTTTCCACCAAAGCGGCGGTCGCGAGTTGAGCGACGTGCGGTGGGACGCCAACACCCGCACCCTCTCCGGCCGGCTCCACCGGCCCAAGGGCGAAAGCGGCTTCATCATGCTCGCCGTGCCCTCGCCTGATGGTGTCGCCACGCACAAGCTGCCCCTCATCGCCACCGCCGACATCACCCGGTGGTCGGTGCGGCTGTAATTCCCTCCTCCCTCTGCAGAAACATCAAATGGCTGGTTGAAATTCAACGAGCCAAGGCGGCCCGCCGGGACGCGGGCCCTCCAGCCCAATCAGATCGATTGGAGGGCGCGCGTCTCTGCGCGCCGGGGTTCGGAGACAACGTAAAGCATGAGCGACCGGACCATGGTCCGGCCCTGCGGTCCAGATGCATTCGGCCGTTGGTGTAAATTGATCCTCATGCGTTGTTGGCACGGGACAGCAGGCATGCGGGAAACATTCAATCAGCCGCGGGCGGCTGCGCGGTGCCAACGTCACGGCGCGGGCTCTGGCAATATGGGTTCGAAGCGCGCCTGGAAGAAACGGAGGTATTCCGGCTCGTAGACCATGCGCAGGCCACGCGGTTTTTCCGGCTGCTGGTAAACCGCTTCGACGGATTCGGCTACGACGTCCATGTGCGCCTGCGTGTAGACGCGCCGCGGGATGGTTAGCCGCACCAGTTCGAGTTTGGGATAGTGGTGTTTGCCGGTCTTGCCGTCGCGACCGGCCGACACGATGCCACGCTCCATCGCGCGCACGCCGGCGTCGAGGTAGAGCTCGGCGGCGAGCATTTGCGCGGGAAAGGCGTCCTGCGGCACGTCAGGGTAAAACCGCCGCGCATCGAGGTAGATCGCGTGGCCGCCGATCGGCAGCACGATGGGCACGCCGGCGGATTGCAGCAGTTCGCCGAGATACTCCACCTGGCCGATGCGGGCGCGCATGTGGTCGTCCTGCACGGACTCCCCGATGCCGCGGGCCATCGCCTCCATGTCGCGACCGGCCATGCCGCCGTAGGTGTGGAGGCCTTCGTAGACGACGACAAGGTTGCGCGCCTTGTCGGCGAGCGCGTCGTCATTGAGCGAGAGCCACCCGCCGATGTTCACGAGCGCATCCTTCTTGCCGCTCATGGTGCAGCCGTCGGTGAACGCGCAGAACTCGCGCAGGATCTCGGCGCAGCTCTTGTCGGCGTAACCGGGCTCGCGGCACTTGATGAACCACGCGTTTTCCACCGCACGCGTGGCGTCCATCATCACCGGCACGCCATGGCGCGCGCAGAGTGCCTTCACCGCGCGGACGTTGGCCATGCTGACGGGCTGGCCGCCGGCCATGTTGACCGTGGCGGCGAGGCAGACGTAGGGCACGCGTTGCGCCGTGGTGAGCACGCGCTCGAGCTTGGCGAGGTCGACATTGCCTTTGAACGGATGCAGACTCACCGGGTCGTGGCCCTCATCGATCACGATGTCGACGAACGTCGCGCCGGCGTGCTCCTGGTGATAGCGCGTGGTGGTGAAATACATGTTGCCCGGCACGGTGTCGCCGGGGCGGATCAGGATCTGGCTGAGGATGTTTTCCGCGCCGCGGCCCTGGTGCGTGGGGATGAGGTGCTTGTAGCCGTAGTGGCGGCTGACGGCCTCCTCGAGGTGGTAGAAATTCTTCGAGCCGGCGTAGGCCTCGTCGCCGAGCATGAGCCCGGCCCATTGCCAGTCGCTCATCGCGCTCGTGCCGGAGTCGGTGAGGAGATCGATGTAGACGTCCTCGGAGCGGAGGAGAAACGTGTTGTAGCCGGCGGCGCGCATCGCGGCGACGCGCTGTTCGGCGGTGGTGAGCCTGATCGGCTCGACCATCTTGATTTTCCACGGCTCGGCCCAGGAACGGCGGCGGAGCTGCTGGCCGGTGGTGCGCAGGGTGGTGGGATTAGCGGAGGCGGCGGGCGGGGTCATGCGAGGTTGACCCACTATAGCAACGAGGGCGGCGGCACGTCCATACGCCGATAGGACTATCAGCTTCCCCCCATCAGTCGCATTCATCCTCCGCCACAAACCGTCCATTGATTCTACAACCACCGGACATGCTCGCGAGGCGCTGCAACCAAGTCTGCGCTGCCCGCATTCATGCGGAAAATTGGACGCTGTCGCCTGCCACCGCTCCGGCCCGCCCCAACCCGTTTTCACTTAATAAGTGAAAATCTCCCCTGGGCAACTCGGCAAGGAGCGGGTGGAAATTTGGGCCACGTGGCCCACCCAACCTGCCGGTAGGCGCGGCCAACACGAGGCGTGACAAGTGCCCCGGATGGTTGGCCTGCTCGGACGTCAAGGTCAGCGCTGCGCAGCCCAGCGCAA
>CAJBES010000243.1 GCA_903952145.1 uncultured Opitutaceae bacterium
CGGGCCCGGGGCTGCAACGCCTGTAGAGCCCAAAAAAGGGAACCATTAAGGTTCCCTCTCTATTGCTAACCATTTAACCAATTAACCTAGATAGCAGCTAAGCTTGCGTGTTCAAGGTCCCAGCTCTTTGCAAAAAGATTTCCACCTTCTACTTTGAACTTTTTAGGGGCTTGAAAATTAAATGTTGTTGCATGACTTCCAATCCATGTTAACTCGTTAACAAGATCCCGAGCTCATGGCCTGTCTTCAACGAGTTCTTCGGTTTCGAGGCCAAGCCGGGCTTCCGCCTCCATGGCCCCGACGGCAGCGAACTGCCCTACCAGCGGCTCGCTCAGGTGATGAACCGCCTTCGCCCCCGCCTCCGTGCGATGAAGTTCCCGGAAAACGTCAACAGCCACCATGTCACGGTGGCGCTGCGTCTCGCAATTCCCGCTCTAGGCTACACGACCCTCACAGTGCGCGCCGTCAAACCCGACACCCCCACGCGCCACTCCGAACTGCACGGCCTCGCCACCAGCGAACGCAGCATGGCGAACGAGCATCTCACCCTCCAGGTCGAGGCCAACGGCACGCTCACCCTCACCGACCGGCACACCCGCCGCATCTATCCCAATCTGCTCACTTTCGAGGAGCGCGCAGACATCGGCGACGGTTGGTATCACGGCCTCGCAGTCAACGACCTGATTTTCGCCTCGACCGCCTGCCGCGCCGATGTGGCGCTCGTCCACAACGGACCGCTGCTCACGACCTTCCGCATTCGCACCGTGATGCAGGTGCCAGCGGAATTTGCCTTTGACCGCATGGGGCGGTCCGAGCGTTTCGTCGAACTGGTCATCGACAGCCTAGTCAGCCTGCGCGCCGGTCAGCGGCACCTTGATGTCGAGACGACCGTCAACAATACCGCCGACGATCATCGCCTCCGCGTGCTGCTGCCCAGCGGCACCACGACGGACACCTACCTCGCCGACACCCCATTTGACGTCGTGGAGCGCCCCATTGCCTTGCGGCAGGACAACCACGAATACCGCGAGTTGGAGGTGGAAACAAAGCCGCAGCAAAGCTGGACCGCCGTGCACGACGCGAAGCACGGCCTCGCCGTCGTCGCCGATGGCGGCCTGCTCGAGACCGCGGTGCGGGATCTGCCCGGCCGCCCGATTGCACTCACGCTCTTCCGCGGCACCCGCCGCACCGTCTTCACCGCCGGTGAACCGAACGGCCAGATGCGCGGTCCGCTGATTTTCCGCTATGCCATCGTGCCGCTGGCCGGTGCGCCTGACCGCACACACCTCTGCGAACTCGGCCAGCATCTCGCCGCCGGTCTGCGCACCGCGCAACTGCTGGCGGCCGATGTCGCCATGTTCCGCGGCGCTCAAACCGTGCCGGCCTCAGCGGGCCTCGTGCGCGTCGACGGGCCGGCCGTGGTCAGCAGTGTGCGGCAGGTTGGCGCCGCGCTGGAATTGCGCCTCTTCAATCCCCACCCGCGACGCGTCACCGCCAAGCTCGCATTCCCGGGCCCCGCCTTCACTCCGGCCCGGGCCGAGCGAATCGATTGCGAGGGCAACCCGCTCGAGTCTCTCCGCCTCGTCCGGGGCCGCTTAACCCTGCTCCTCAAACCCAAGCAGATTGTCACCGTGCGCCTGGGCACCTAGGTGCGGTCGCCGTCACCGCGCCGCAGTTGTTCCACGGCGGCGGCCGCGGACAGCGCTTCGGGAATTGACGCGGATTTTGCGTTATCATTGCATGTTTGCCATGCACGTGTCCCTGCCGGTCGATCCCCGCGTCAAATACAAGAGCATCGTCCTGAAACTCAGCGGCGAGGTTCTCCGAGGCGGCAAAGGCGGTGATCCCATCGATGCCGCCACGCTCGAAAAAACCTGCGCCCAGGTGAAGGAAATCCACGATCTCGGCGTGCAGGTCTGCGTCGTTATCGGCGGCGGCAACATCTTCCGGGGCCTCAACGGCGCCAAGCAAGGCGTGGACCGCACCACCGGCGACTATATGGGCATGCTCGCCACTGTGATCAACGGCCTCGCGATCATGGACTGTCTTGAAAAAATGGGCGTCAGCACCCGCGTCCAGTCGGCCATTCCCATGAACCAGATCGCCGAGCCATTCATCATGCGCCGCGCCATGCGCCACCTGGAGAAGCGTCGCGTCGTCATCTTCGTCGCCGGCACCGGCAACCCGTATTTTTCGACCGATACCACCGCCGCCCTCCGCGCTTCGGAGATGCACGCCGACATCATCATGAAGGCGACCAAAGTGGACGGCATCTACGACAAGGATCCCAATAAGTACCCCGGCGCCGTCAAATACGACGACATCACCTTTGTCGACGCCCTCAAGCAGCGGCTCAAAGTGATGGATTCGACCGCTTTCTCGCTCTGTCTCGACAATAACGTGTCCATCCTCGTGTTTGACCTCAATGACGAGCACGCCATCCGCAAGGCCGTTTTCGGCGAGCGCATCGGCACCCTCGTCCACAGCTGAAAGGCACATCCGCCCAATTTTTCGCCGGCCGGCGAAAAACCAGAAATCCACATTCCAAACTCCCAAAAATCCCATGAGCCATCCCGCCCTCACCGATCTGCAGGCCAAGTTGACCAAGACCGTGGACTACACCATGCACGAATTCAGCGC
The DNA here is from genome assembly GCA_903952145.1 of uncultured Opitutaceae bacterium. Lineage (GTDB taxonomy): Bacteria > Verrucomicrobiota > Verrucomicrobiia > Opitutales > Opitutaceae > UBA2377. The sequence goes on from CAJBES010000243.1 coordinate 2,641, forward strand.
GATCCACACCGGCAAGGCCACCCCTGCCATGGTCGAATCCGTGCTGGTCGAGGCCTACGGCACCATGACGCCCCTCAAACAGTGCGCCGCCATCTCCACCCCCGACGCCCGTCTCATTCAAATCCAGCCTTGGGACATCAGCCTCATCAAGGCCATCGTCAAAGCTGTCCAGACGGCCAACCTCGGGTTCAACCCCATTCCGGACAGCAAAGTCGTCCGTATCCCGCTTCCTGAGATGAGCCGCGAGCGCCGCTTGGAATTCGTCAAGACCGCCCACAAACTCGCCGAAGAGGGCCGGGTGCATGTCCGCAACAACCGCCGCGACACGATGGAAGTGCTGAAGAAGGCCAAGAAAGACGGCAAAATTTCCGAGGACGACGAAAAACGCCTGGAGAAGGAGGTCCAGATCGCGACCGACAAGGCCATCAAGGACATCAACGACCACCTCGCCCACAAGGAGAAGGATCTCCTCGCCGTGTGAGCGCGTCTCGTTTCGCAACAGGCCCGGAGCAACCCTGAGCCCCCGGGGCGCTCTCCCTGTTGTTCGCCTTTCCACTGTGTCTTCCGTATTGAAAAAATCCCCGCCCCGCCGCGTTGTCGTCAAACTCGGCACCGGCGTGCTCACGTCGGGCATCGGCCAACTCCACACCGCGCGCATCGCCGGCGTCTGCGCCCAGATCGCCGCGCTCCGGTCGCAAGGCACCGAGGTCATCATCGTCTCCTCCGGCGCCGTCGGCCTCGGCATGGGCCGCCTCGGTCTGAAAAAGCGCCCCGCCGAGGTTTCCAAAAAACAGGCCTGCGCCGCCGTCGGCCAGAGCCTGCTCATGCAGACCTGGCAGGCCGGTTTCACCCCGCACGGCCTCACGGTGGCGCAGGTGCTGCTGACCCACGAGGACCTGCGCAGCCGCGAGCGCTACCTCAGTGTCACCAAGACCCTTGAGGCGCTCATCGCCTACGGCACCATCCCGGTCATCAACGAGAACGACACCGTCAGCGCCGCCGAAATCCAGGCGCTGCTCAAGTTTGGCGACAACGACACCCTCGCCGCAATGGTTGCGAGCTTGGCGCGCGCGCAATATCTCTTCATCCTTTCCACCATCCCCGGCCTGATCGATTTGAAGGGCACACAACAGATCGTGCCGGTCGTCGCGAGGATCACCCCGGAAATCGAGGCCATGGCCGGCGGCACCACCAGCGAAACCGCGACGGGCGGCATGATCTCCAAGATCTCCGCCGCGAAACTGGCCACCCGCGCCGGCTGCGGCGTCTTCATCGCCAGCGGGGCCGAGCCCGCCATCCTGTCACGCCTCCTCGCCGGCCACGGTCCCGGCACCTTCTTCGTGCCGAGCGGCCTGCCCCTGGAGGCCCGCAAGCGCTGGCTCGCCTACTTCCAGCGTCCGGCGGCCACGATTTTCGTCAACCCCTGCGCCGTGCCCGTGCTGCGCGAGCAGGGCCGCAGTCTCCTCGCCATCGGCGTCACCCATGCGACCGGCGATTTTTCCGCCGGTGATGTCGTCAACATCGCCGGCCCCGAGGGCACGCTCATCGCGCGCGGGCAGGCCGCGTTCGGCAGCGCCGACCTTTCCGCCATCGCCGGCAAAAAGGGCGAGGCCATCGCCGCGCTTTTCCCCGGCCGCAAGCACCTTGAGGTGGTCCACCGCAACGACCTCGTGCTGCTCTAGCCATGCCCTACTCGCTCCGCCCGGTCACCGACGCCGACTGTCTGTGGCTTTGGTCGCTGAAACGGGCGACGATGAAGGCCTACGTCGAACAGACCTGGGGGCGGTGGGATGACGCGGAGCAGGCCGACCGGTTTCGCAGCACCTTTGTGCCCGGTCACGTGCAGATCATCGTGACGGAGGGCCAGGACGCCGGGCTGCTGCACCTCGAACGCAGCGCGGAGGAAATTTACCTCGTCAATCTTCAGATTTCCCCGGATTTCCAGAACCGCGGCCTCGGCACCGAAGTGATGCACGGCCTCTTCACCGAGGCCCGCACCGGCAAGGTGCCGCTCCAGCTGCAGGTCCTGAAGGTCAACCCCGCCCGCCGGTTCTACGAACGCATCGGTTTCGCCGTTGTCGGCGAGACCGCCACCCACTACCGGATGCGCTGGACCCCGGAAATTTCGCCGTGACATTTCCGCTTTGCGTCCGGACGGCTTTGCGTGAGTTTCTTCGCGCTTCATGGATTTCGAACTCGACCAACCGCGCCCGGCCCAGATTCCGCCGATCGATTTCCGCGCGCTCCTGAACGAGGAGCAGTTCGCCGCCGTCACCGCCCCGCCCGGACCGCTCCTCGTGCTCGCGGGCGCCGGCTCCGGCAAGACCCGCACCCTGACCTACCGCGTGGCCTACCTCCTGGCGCAGGGGGTAAAGCCCGGCGAAATCCTGCTCCTCACCTTCACCAACAAGGCTGCCAAGGAGATGCTCCACCGCGTGCAGGATCTCACCGGTTTCGAACCGCAGCGCTTCTGGGGCGGCACGTTCCATTCCCTCGGGCACCGTGCCCTGCGCATCTACGGCGAGGCCATCGGACTCCCGCGCAACTTCACCATCCTCGACGCCGACGAGTCCGAGTCCCTCCTCAAGCAGGCCGTCGAGTCGGCCGACAAACTCTTTTTCAAGGACAAGACCCATCCCCGCCCCGGCCCGCTCTTCAGCGTCCTGTCCCTCGCGCGCAACACCCAGCTCCCGCTGGCCGAGACCGTCGAGAAGAACTTCCCGCAATACGCCGACCTCACCCACCGTTTCGGCCCCTTCGCCGCCGCCTACGAGAAGAGAAAACGCGCGCAGAACGTGGTGGACTACGACGACCTCCTCGAACTCTGGCTCAAGCTCCTGCTGGAGGCGCCCGAGGTCGCGGCGTATTTCGCCCACCGCTTCCGCCATGTGCTGGTGGACGAATATCAGGACACCAACACCATCCAGGCCCAGATCGTCGACCGGCTCGCCGGCCACCACTGCATCATGGCCGTGGGCGACGACGCCCAGTGCATCTACTCGTGGCGCGGCGCGAACTTCGAGAACATCATGTCGTTCCCCGAACGGCATCCCGGCACGGTCATCCACCGCATCGAGACCAACTACCGCTCGACCCCCGAGATCCTCGCCTTTGCCAACGGCGTCCTGCTCGCCCAGCCCAAGGGCCGCCATTTCGACAAGGAACTGCGCGCCGCGCGCGGCCACGCCCAGAAGCCCTACGTTGTCCAGGCCATGGACGACCGCGAGCAGGCCGAATTCATCCTCAAGCGCATCCGCGCCCTCACGGAGGACGAGGGCGTCTCGGCCAACGAGATCGCCATCCTCTACCGTTCGCATTACCTCGCGCTGGAAATCCAGCTCGCCCTCTCGCGCGCGGGCATGCCCTACCAGATCACCAGCGGCGTGAAGTTCTTCGAACGCCAGCATGTGCGCGACCTCGTCGCCCTGCTGCGCTTTGTCTACAATCCCAGCGACAGTCAGGCGTGGCAGCGCATCGCCGTCCTCCTCCCCAAGGTCGGCGAGAAGGGCGCGCAAAAAATCTATGACGCCGCCACCGACCATGCCCGGCTCCTGCAGAAGGACTTCCTCGATGTGCTCCCGAGCGACGACGTCATTAGCAAGGTCGCCAAGGATGCCCGCCCCGACTGGGAAAACTTCTGCGCCTCGCTCTCCCAGGTCGCCGAGGCCATGCGCACCGCCCGACCTGACGCCACCGTCGAGCTGGCGATCGACGGCTGGTATGGCGACTACCTCAAGGGGGCCTACGCCGACTACATGGACCGCCTTGAGGAATTGAAGGCCCTCGTGGGCTTCGCCGGCCGTTTCGAGGAGATGCAGGACCTGCTTGCCCAGATCGTCCTGCTCAACGGCGAGACCAGCGACCGGCAGGTGGACCCCGACGCTGAGGCGATCAAGCTCACGACCGTCCACCAGGCCAAGGGCCTCGAATACGACGTGGTTTTTCTCATTGGCGCCGCCGACGGGCAGTTGCCCACGCGCCGTTCGATCGAGGGCGGCGACGTCGAGGAGGAACGCCGCCTCTTCTACGTGGCCGTGACCCGCGCCAAGAACGAACTCTACATCAGCTATCCGAAAGTCGCGTCCCGCGCCGGTCCCGGTGGCATGCTCCTCACTCCCAGCCGCTTTCTCCTGGAACTCTCGTCCGACCTCTACGAAACCCTCCGCATCAAGCGCAGCTTCGGGTGGTGAGAAGTCGTCTACCGGCCGCACCGTGGCGGCAGGGCGCAGGGAACCTGACGGAGAAACAAAGGTACTAAGCGGGATGCGGATGCTTGACTCACTGATTCGATCGGCGCCGGTTCGTCTGGCTGCCTGCTGGTTTGTGTTGCTGGGCGGATCCCCGGGCTGGGCACAGGAGTCGGCACCGACGCCGACCGATGACGGTAGGGGCGCGGAAATGGAAGACGTGACGATCCTGCCCGCGCTCACGGTCAAGGGCGACCGGATGGAGGATTTAGGCGTGCGCTTCAACGTGCAGGTGGGGATTCCGACCTCCATCAACCAGCTGTCGGTCGCGGAAGTCTTCCCGAACACCGCCGCCGCCAAGGCCGGGCTGCGACCCGGAGAGCGAGTGGAAAAAATCGACGGCAAGTCGGTGGGGTTGAGGACGCTGGTGTCGATTGGTTTCAAGCCGCAGAAGCTGCAGGAACGGATGTGGGCGGACCTAGCGCGGGGGAAGAAGAGCGTGTCGCTGACGCTGGAGGTCCGCGCCCCGGAGGCGAAGGAGTCACGCACGGTGACCTTGACCCTCCCGTCGCCGCCCCCGCGTTGGGGGAGTGAGCATTGGAGCCCGCCGGAGGGACGGACGCCGGCCCTGGTCAGGGAACCGGGCCCGCTGGCGGCGCTCGCCCGCGAAGTGCTGGACAACGGGATTTGGTCCGGACGTTACGACCGCGCCGGCTACGAGTGGCGCATCGTGCAGCCGACCGGGGGTCACCGCATCTGGGTGAGCCAGCAGCGCGGAAAAACCGAGATCAGGCTGGAGCACCGGTCGGACGAGTCGGTTTTCTGTGGATTCACCACGTCGCCCGCGGGGGCGATGGAATCCGCGTCGGGCCGGCCGCCCAAGAAGCACAAGGACAGGGTGATTTCGGCCGAGGAGCTTCGGGCGCGGTTCGAGGCGGAAATCGATTTCTGGCTGCACCACGTCGGTCGGGTTACGGGCCGATGGCCGTTCGAGGCGTTGTCGGGGGAAACGGCCGTGATCACGAGCACCGAGCGAAGGAGCTTTGGTTCATCGATCGCGAAGCCGGCGGGCAGCGAGGCGGGAAAGAGCGGCGCCCCGCTGGCGGAGTCGTTCCTGAAACTGCCCGTGGCGACGGCCGAGCAGAAAAGACTCTTCTCCGACGCGCTCGGGAAAATCGGGCGCGATGCGGATTGCTGGGCTTTTTCCGAGACCGCCCGGACCCTGGACGATGACCACGCCACAACCGTGCGCTTCGATCCTTCGCAGCCCCCGGAGGCGCGCAGCACGCTGCTGAAGGTGGACGGCAAGGCCCCGAAGGCCGCCTATCTGAAAAAATGGCGCGACGAAGGGCGTGGGGCGCTGCCGGGCTTGGGTGATCTGCCGCCGCTCTCGAGCGTGGTCGATCTGGATGATGTGCGGGTTTACGCGGAAGAGACAGCGGCGGTGGTGTTCGAGCTGCCGGTGAAGGCCTCGAATCCGGATTTTCCGGCGGACAAGTTTCAGGCGCGGTTTCGCGTGAACAAGACCCACCGCGGGTTCGAGGATTTCTCGGTAAAGCTGCGCGATCCCATGCGCATGGCGGGCATCGCAAAAGTGACCGAGGCGGGCCTGGAAGCGCGCTTCCAAACACCGGATCCCGCGCTCGCACCTCAACCGGTGTTCCTGAAAATGGGCGGCGGGGTGCGCGTGTTGCTCGTGAAACTCTCGCGCGCCTTCGAGGTCACGCGCACGGATTTCAGCCGCGTGATACCTTACGAGGAACACGGGCAACCCACCCTGTAAACCGCCACTCGATCGATCGCCGGAACTCAAGGACAGAGGTGGCACGCTGGGCGCGGCGTGAAGTTCCGCGCCCACGATGTGCCGCTTTGCGCTACAAATGACGCGGTTAAAAGGCCCACCCAGACGGGCATGCCCTCCAACCGGTGTCACCAGGGTTCGGCCTGATGCCTCCATCTCAAAGGTTGCAGTCCCCGGCTTCTGTGCTCTCTGTTTTCCCTTCATCTCTATGTCCACCACCGTCGAAAACGTCGTCATCATCGGCACCGGCTGCGCGGGTCTCACCGCGGCCATCTACGCCGCCCGCGCCAACCTGAATCCGCTGGTCCTTGAGGGACCCCTGCCCGGCGGCCAGCTCACCACCACCAGCGAGGTCGAAAATTTCCCCGGCTTTCCGCACGGCGTGGACGGTTTCCAACTCACCCAGAACATGCGCGAGCAGGCCACCAGGTTCGGCACTCGTTTTGAGCAGGCGCAGGTAACCGCGGTTGATTTCACCTCGCTGCCGCGCAAACTCGTCCTCGGCGATCACACCATTTTCGCCCGGACCGTCATTGTCGCCACCGGCGCCTCACCCCGCATGACCGGCATCCCCGGGGAAAAGGAACTCTATGGCGGCAAGGGTGTGACGACCTGCGCGACCTGCGACGGCGCATTCTACCGCAAAATGGAAGTCGCCGTCCTCGGCGGCGGTGACAGCGCCGCGGAGGAAGCCCTCTTTCTCACGCGCTTCGCCAGCAAGGTCTACCTCGTGCACCGCCGCGACTCCCTCCGCGCATCCAAGATCATGGCCGACCGTGCGACCGCGCACGAAAAGATTCAGATGGTTTGGGACTCCGTGCCCGTCGAGGTCCTCGGCGTGAAGGAAGGTTCTGTCAGCGGGCTCAAAGTGAAACACGTCAAGACCGGTGCCCTGAGTGTGCTGCCGGTGAAGGGTGTCTTCATCGCCATCGGCCACATTCCGAACACCGGCCCCTTCGCCCCGCCGCTCCAAGTTGACGAGGGAGGCTACTTCAAGCCGCAGCCCGGGTCCCAGGTGCAGACCAATGTCCCCGGCGTCTACGTCGCGGGCGACTGTTCCGACCATGTTTTCCGCCAGGCGATCACCGCTGCCGGCATGGGCTGTCAGGCCGCCATCGAGGCCGAACGCTGGCTCGCTGAGCACGGCGGGTAAGAACAACCGGGCACGGTCCGGCCACGGACTCAAAAAACGCCGTCCACATGCGTGAGACGGCGTTTGTTTTGGGTATTGTTGCGTGCGGCTTACTTCAGCACGTCAGCGTGAAATTCCTGCCAGCTGTCGAGATCGTTCAGGCGCACGGCATCCTTCACGGCGGACGCATCGTCCGGCAGGCCGTTGTTCTTGAGGATGCCCTTGCGGGTGGCGTCGTCATGGATGTAGCCGCGGACCCCTGCATTGTGTTTCGCGATGGTGGCCGGGTCGAGTTTCACGCCGGGCTGGGCCTTGATCCAGGCCTCGAACTGCGGGTAGGTCGGACGCTTGTCCTTGAGAAAAGCGAGGACGGCGTCGCGCTTCAGACCGAGGGCGTCGATGGTCATCTGGTCGTAGCCCTTGCCGGCCCCGGGGTAGCGCGAGTCGAGCTTGCCGCGCAGTTCAAGCGAAGCCTTGAGCCAGAGACGGGGAAGATGCAGGACGCCGAGCGGACCGGCCGTGCCGGAACTGATGAGGGGGACAAATGTTGCCATATGTTCAGGGGGTTGAGGTTGAAGGGAGGAGTCGAACCCGGTTGGGGTTCTGCGGCCGAATGATAACTTGCCTGTCGCCGGAACGCAAAAACAGTTTTCCGGCCCGCTGGCCCCGTCGGCAATAAAGCCTTGGCGACGCCCGTTGTCGCGGCATGGTGTGCCGTTCACGCATGACCCTTCCCCCGTCCGCTCCCGCCTGGGGCCGCTACGAACGGCTGATGCCCGCCGAGATTGAGGCCATCTTCGCCCGCCATCCCATTGCCTACCTGCCATGGGGCGCGCTCGAATACCACGGGAGGCACGCCGCCATCGGACTTGACGGCCTCAAGGCCCACGGTCTCTGCGTCGCTCTTGCCAAGGTCGCCGGCGGTCTCGTGCTGCCTCCGGTCTATGTTGCGGCCAATACCATCAAGGGGGTGAAGGCCCTCTCCTTCCCGCGCCACTCGCTGGATTTCAGCGAAAGCACGCTGCGGCTCCTGATCCGCGGGCACCTCGACCAACTGGCTGACGAGCAATTCCGCGTCGTCTTCGTCCTCTGCGGCCATGTCGGTCAACCCCACTACGACATCATCAAGGATGAAGCGCGGCAGTTCAATGGGCGCCCGTCCTCCACCCACGTCCTCGCCACCTCCGAGTGCGACCTCGTTTCGCCGGACATGGTGAAGGTCAACCACGCTGCGCTGGGTGAAGTCTCCTTCCTCATGCACACCGACCCGGACTGCGTGGACCTCGCGCGTCTGCCGTCCGACCGCGTGCCGACGCTCGAAGCGGACGCCGTGTGGGGTCCCGATCCCCGCGCGTCCTCCGCTGAGCAGGGCCGCACCTTCACGGCCGCTTTCGTCACCGCGGCCCAAGCCCTCATCACCAGGGCGCTCACCCGCGCACCCGACCGCGGCCCATGAAGCCCATTTTCACTTGATACGTGAAAATGGCCGTGGACATATCCTCGGCACTATCGCCGCAACCTAACTCCCACTGCCATGCAATACCGCACCCTCGGCCGCACCGGCCTGAAAGTCAGCGCAGTCTCCCTCGGCACCTGGGCCTTCGGCTCGCCTTCGATCTACGGCTCGGTCGACGCCCAGGACGCCCACAGCGCCATCCGCGGCGCCCTTGATGCCGGCATCAACTTCTTCGACACCGCCCCGCTTTACGGCACCGTGGAGGAGGATGGCATCGCGGAAAAAGTGCTCGGCCAGGCCCTCGGCGCCGACCGGGACCGAGCGCTGATCGCCACCAAGTTCGGCCGCTATCACTCCCGCGGCCACACCAATGAATTTTTCGACGGCCCGTCGGTCGTCTGGTCCGTTGAGGCCAGCCTCCGTCGCCTCGGCACCGATCGCATTGACGTGCTGTTCTTCCACTCGCCGACGCACCCCGACAAAATCAAGGATGACGTCTGGGCCGCGCTCGACGGACTCAAGCGCAGCGGCAAGGTGCGCTTCACCGGCCTCTCCTGCGGATTCATCCAGGACACCGCCGCGATGACACGGGATTGGGCCGCCGCCGGCTGGATTGATGTCGCCCAGATCGCCTACAGCCTGACCTACCGCGAATGGGAGCCCATCATTGGCGAACTCGGCCGGCAGGGCGTCGGCATCGTCGCGCGCGAGTCACTTGCCAACGGCTTCCTCGCCGGGGTTTTCACCAGGGAGACCGTCTTCCCCGCCGGCTCGCTCAACGCGCGCTACCCGCGCGAGGAAATCATTGAGCGCGTCGAGACCGCCGCCCGCTACAAGGCCCTGCTGGTGCGACACGACGTAAAATCTCTCGCCGCCGCCGCCATGCGCTGGGTGCTCGACCATCCCCACATCTCGCTCGTGCTCTCCGGCTCGCGCAAGCTCGGGGAGATTCTTGACTGCGCCGCCGCCACCGATGCCACGCCCTACGCCGCCGACGAATTGGCCGAAGCCCGCCGGCTGCACGTGAAGGATTCTCACCCGCCTGACCCGGCTCCCCGTAAACCCGGCGCACGCTGCTCTTCTTGCATGTCTTGCCGCCATCCATGGCGAACTCGGCATCCCGCCGGATTATGCCGGGCGCCGCAGCCTTGCGCCACTGCTCGAGGCGCACGACACCGGGCTGGTCACCATTGCCGTAGACTCCGATGGCAATAGCGTGCGCCTGCTTTCACCGGCTGCCACCGTCTGGCAGCGATTGCACGCAGCGGCGCTGATCGACGGTATCACGCTCCTGCCCAGTCGGGCTTTCGCAGGGTCAAACGCCAAGCAGAGATCATCAGGGGAAAACTCGCCGCCGGACAGACTATCACTGCCATCCTCACCACTATCGCCGCCCCGGGTTACAGCGAACATCATACCGGCTGCGCCCTCGACAACGCCTCGCCCGAGGAACCGGCATTGGGGGCGGAGTTCGCCCGGACCGCCGCCTGCACTTGGCTCACCGTCCATGCCGGGCGGCTTGGGTTCCGTCTGTCCTTCCCGCCTGACAATCCCCAGGGCTTTGACTTCGAACCGTGGCATTGGTGCTGGCGCACCTGATTTCAGCCCTCGCCGCCGAAGCAGGGTTTACACCCACACGGTTTCGCGCCAACCAGTGTCGTGCTCCCCGCATTGCTCGAATCGCTCGGCCTGAACGATCCGCTGGCTTACCTCCTGATTTTCATCGGGGTTTCGCTGGTCATGATGTGGCGGCTCGAAGCAATGCTCGATCACGGCCTCGAGGGCACTGCGCTGGGCACACTTGTCATGCCCTACTGCTCGGGCCTCGGCAATCTGGTCTTTGTCGGCCTGATGATCACGCGGGAGGGCGCACCGCGTGAGGTCCTGACCAACTGTCTCGTCAACAATGTCACCAACCTCACGCTCCTGCTTGGACTGCCCGCGGTCTGCTGGGGCCTGGCGGTCATGCCCGTAAAAGCCGCAGCGCGAAAAAAGAAAATACCCAGCGTGGACACCGACACGGCCAGCCGGCTCAATCGGCTGTCCCTGCTGCTAACCATGGTCGCCGTGCTGTTTTTCACCGGGGCGGTGTGGGTCCTGGGCCGCGACGGCCAGCTCGATCAGAACGACGGGTTGATGCTCATCGGGCTGTTCCTCTTCTGGCAGTGCCTCCAGGTGGTTGACGTGCTCAAGCACAATGCCCGCCACCGCATCCGCTATGGGTTGATGTTCTACCTCGACCTCATGGTCGTGCTGGCCTGCGCCTATGCCATTTACCAAAGCATCGACTGGTTGATGGCCTGGCTCGCCATGCAAAAGGGTGGCTTCATCAGCGCGGCCAACCTCGGCTGGCTGTCCGGCTGGTTCATGGTGCTGCCCAATTCCGTGCTCGCGCTCTACTGGGGCTGGCGCCGCCGCGCCGATGTCGTTTACAGTTCGCAGATGGGCGACGGGCACATTTGCATCCCGCTTTGCCTTGGTCTGTTCGCCCTGTTCAAACCGCTGCCCGTGTCGGGATTTTTCACCAGCGGCCTCCTGCTGCTGTTCGCTACCATCAGCATGCACGGCCTGCTGCTCTTGCTGACCGGCGGCCTGCCGCGCTGGGCGGGAGGGGTCATGATCGCCGCCTATGCATTGTTTGTCTGGCAGGGACTGCTGGCCTGAAACTTGCCTATAACAGCGGATCGGCTTGGAATTTTGCCGCCAGATCGACGAACGGCTTCTGGGCGTTGAGCCACAACGGACTCCGGCGAATGTCAGTCATGGACCTTGTCGTATTGTTGCAGAAAAGGTAACTAACCGGACCGAGCCGGATACAGGCGTCGAAGTGGGTGCCGCAGGCTTCAGGGGCAAAGAAAAAATCACCCGGGTGCAATTGGCTTTTCCCCAACTCGGCGCGCAGCGGAACACTGTCGGCGATGAACTTGCTTTTGAAACTATCCACTCGCGGCCCTTGATAATAGAGGATGGCTCCCTGTTCGCTGGTGAGCTTGGCCAGCACCCACTCGTCAAAAACGGGCTGCTGGTAGAGGGAATTCATGCGCCCGAGGGCAATAATGACGACAGAGCGGGCATCTTCTAGATTCATGGGCAATGGGTATCGTTTTCTGCGGCAAGTAATACCAGGGCTCCAGAATAATATCGTGAAGCCTACCGATACTCGGATGCGATGAAAGAACACGCCCGTTTACCCATGATGCAAACCACAAACCATTCGTTAACAATATTTACAGTGCTATTCACTCTCACACAGAATCTTATCAATTGCCTGGTCATATTCTCATACGATCTTCATTTTCCACTTGCTCATTAGAATCATTCTTATTTGATAGTGACTCTCATCCTCATGTCAGAAACATCTACTGCTACACCAGAGTCGCTTACGCAAACGCTGACCGGCAGCGGACTGCGTGCCACTCCGCAGCGCGAGCTTGTTTTCAATATTCTGTTTGAGAAACGCGATCACCCCACTGCCGACGAGGTTTTTACACGCGCCAAAGCCGAGATGCCAACCATCTCCCTCGCTACCGTTTACAACTGCCTTGAAACCCTGGTGCAATGCCGCGTCGTCCGCGCCGTTAATTTCGAGCGCGGCCCAACCCGCTATTGTCCGAATCAGCGCCCACACGCCCATTTTCACGATGAGCAAACCGGTTCGACCCACGACATCGACCTGCCGCCGGGGCTCCTCGACCACGTGAAGACCATTCTCCCCACCGGTTATGAGGCCAATTCCGTGGAGATCATCTTCCGCGGCAAAACCCAATCCTAACCTGTCCGCGGTCATCACTCCGGCCTGCCCTTTTCTTTCCAATTCCATCACTCAGTCCATGAATCAACTCATAATCAAGGATCTCAACGTCAGCATCGGCGAGAAGGCCATAGTCAAGGGCTTCAATCTCACCCTCAACAGCGGGGAGGTGCACGCCATCATGGGGCCCAATGGCACCGGTAAATCCACCCTTGCCAAGGCTGTCGCCGGTCATCCCGATTACACCATCACCGGCGGCGATGTGCTCCTCGACGGCCGGTCCATTCTCGCGATGCAGCCTGATGAACGCGCCCGGGCCGGTCTCTTCCTCGCCTTTCAGTATCCGAGTGAAATCCCCGGTGTCACCATCGCCAATTTCCTCCGCGCCGCCGTGCAGGCCCGCCTCACCGAAGGCGAGGAACTCAATGCCACCGCCTACTACAAGCGCCTCTATACCAAGATGGACCTGCTTAAGATCGACCGGAAGTTCACTTCCCGGGCGGTCAACGACGGCTTCTCCGGCGGCGAGAAAAAACGCTGCGAAATCCTCCAGATGGCGATGCTCGAGCCCAAGTTTGCCCTCATGGACGAGACTGACTCCGGCCTCGACATCGACGCACTCCGCATTGTCGCCGAGGGGGTCAATGCCATGCGCAACAGCGCCCTGGGCATCCTCATGATCACCCACTACCAGCGCCTGCTGGACTACATCGTGCCGGATTTCGTGCACGTGATGTATGACGGGCACATCGTCCGCAGTGGTGACAAGTCCCTTGCCCTCGAACTTGAGGCCAAGGGCTACGATTGGTTGAAAAAGGAACTCGCCCACGCCTAACCGCCGACCCCGCTTCACCATGTCCAATCTCAGCGCCACCGCCACCTTGGAAACCGCCACGGCGGAAAATCCAGTCGTCGGCATCGACCAGTCACGCGGCGACTTCAAATACGACGTCGCCTACGAATTCGACGCCGGCACCGGCCTCTCCGAGAAAACCGTCCGCTACATCAGCTCGGTGAAGAAAGAGGCGCCGTGGATTCTCGATTTCCGCCTCAAGGCCCTCAAGACCTTCCTCGATAAACCGATGCCCACGCACTGGGCCACGAAGGATCTTGAGAACATCAATTTTGACAAGATCCGCTACTACCTCTCGTCGGGCCAAAAGCCGAAGCGCACGTGGGACGAGGTGCCGGCCGACATCAAGAAGACGTTCGAACGGCTCGGCATCCCCGAGCAGGAGCGCAAGTTCCTCGCCGGCGTCGAGGCCCAGTTCGACTCCGAGGCCGCCTACTCCAACATCAAGGAGATTGTGGCGAAGCAGGGCGTCATCTTCGCCAACTCCACCGAGGCCCTCCGCGAACACCCGGAGATCTTCCGCAAGTTTTTCGGCAAGGTCATCCCGACCGGCGACAACAAGTTTTCCGCCCTGAACAGCGCCGTGTTCTCCGGCGGCTCCTTCATCTACGTTCCCAAGGGGGTGAAGGTCGCCCAGCCGCTGCAGGCTTATTTCCGCATCAACGCCGAAAACTTCGGCCAGTTCGAGCGCACCCTCATCATCGCCGACGAGGGTGCCGAGGTCGTCTACATGGAGGGCTGCACCGCGCCCAAGTTCTCCACCTCCACGCTGCACAGCGCCGTGGTCGAGCTGGTCGCGCTCAAGGGGGCCAAGATCCAATACATCACCGTCCAGAACTGGGCCAACAACGTCCTCAACCTCGTCACGAAACGCGGCGTCGCGCACGAGGAGGCCGAGATCAAGTGGATCGATTGCAACATCGGCAGCCGTCTCACGATGAAGTATCCCGGCGTCGTCCTCAAAGGGCGCAAGGCCCGCGGCGAAGTCATCTCCATCGCGCTCGCCAACGACGGCCAGCACCAGGACACCGGCGCGAAGATGATTCACGCCGCCGACGAAACCACCTCCAACATCGTCGCCAAGTCCATCTCCGTCGGCCAGGGCCGTTCCACCTACCGCGGCGTCGTCCACATCCCGAGGCACCTCAAGGGCTGCAGGAATAACACCGAGTGCGACGCGCTCCTCATCAACACCAACAGCCGCACCGATACCTATCCCGCCATCACCGTTCGCGGCGATGCCAATAGCGTGCAGCACGAGGCCAGCGTCTCAAAGGTCAGCGAGGAAATGATTTTCTACATGCAGTCGCGCGGCCTCACCGAGGCCCAGGCCATGAGCCTCGCCGTGAATGGCTTCATCAACGACCTCGCGAGCCAGTTCCCGATGGAGTATTCGGTCGAGTTGAAGCGCCTCATCGACCTCGAGATGGAGGGCAGCGTCGGCTGACACCGACCCCTTGCGATTGGCGCTTGGCGCCGGGCAAGTTGTCCATCCCTGCACGCACCAGTCGCAAACCATAGATCCGCAATTTAAACATTTCCAGATGTCCGCCGTCCCTCTCCCCCAGCCCACCGTCCCCGGCTTCACCGCCGAACGCTTTGCCGCCCACCTCGCGTCCCGCCACGCCCAGCCCGCCTGGTGGCTCGGGGCCAAACAGGCCGCGTGGAACCAATACAAAGCCCTGCCCCTCCCGGTCCGCACCGACGAGCGCTGGCGCTTCTCCAACATCACTGGCATGGCACTGGATGGCTTCGAGCTTCCGTCAGAGCCGGCTGCCGCCATCCCCCATTTGCCGGACTTTCCGCACGCCGCGGAACTGACCTTCTCCAACTGCCAGATTGTGGACCGGGCCAAGACCATCCTCTCTGCCGAACTGTCCGCCAAGGGCGTGATTTTCGCCCCGCTGGACGAGGCCCTCCGCGACCATGGCGACCTCGTGCGCCAGTATTTCCAAAAATATCCCGTTGCCCTCGGCAGCGATAAGTTTGTCGCGCTCAACCACGCCCTCGCCTCCACCGGCGCGCTCCTTTATGTGCCCAGCGGAGTGGAGATCGCCCTGCCCTTCGTCGTGCAGCACACGCTCTCCGGCGACCACAAGGCCACTTTCCCCCACACTCTGGTCGTGCTGGAGGACCAGGCCAAGGCCACTCTCGTCGAGTTTTTTGTCTCCGTCGAGGCCGGCTCCGCTCATTTTGCCTCCGGCGTCAACGACCTGCACGCCGGGGCCGGTTCGCACCTCACCTATGTCGGGGTCCAGAACTGGTCCGACGCCACCCAGGCCTTCCAGAGCAATTCCATCGCGGTCGGCCGCGACGCCCGGGTGCTCTCGCTCAACCTCCATCTCGGCGGCCGCCAGGCCCGCCACGAGTCCCACAGCCGGCTCCTTGCCCCGGGCGCGCACAGCGAAATGCTCGCGCTCACCGTCGCCCACGGCGCCCAGGAATTCGACCAGCGCACGCTGCAAAGCCACAACGCACCGCACACCTCCTCCAACCTGCTTTACCTGAACGTTCTGCTCGACCAGGCCCGCACCATCTTCTCCGGCCTGATCGTCGTCGATCCCGACGCGCAGCAGACGGACGCCTACCAAAGCAATCGCAATCTGATGCTCAGCGACGAAGCTGAGGCCAGCAGCCTGCCCGGCCTGGAGATCCAGGCCAACGACGTTCGCTGCACCCACGGCTCCACCACTTCCCGCATCGATCCCGAACAGCAGTTCTATCTCGAGTCCCGCGGCATCACCCCGGCGCTGGCGCATGAATTGCTCGTTTTTGGCTTTTTTGAGCGTGTATTGGAAAAGCTGACGGACGATAATCTGCACGAAGCCCTCCGCACATTCATCCAAGCCAAGTTCAAAAAGCTCTGATCCGCGCCCCCGCTCATGTCCAACACGGAACGCACCCTCTCCCGCGAAGTCACCGCCACCCAGATTCCCTCCGGCGACCGCCAGATCCTCGCCTCCGGCACCAGACTGTTCATGCACCAAACCTTGGGCGGCAGTTTCACGGTGCAGACCGACTTCGGCCTCTTCCGGATCGACGGCAAGGACGGCGACGCCCTCGGCGAGCAGGTTTTTGAAACCACGGTCAAGGGCACCACGCTCGCCGATGGTTCGCCCGACCCCGAGGCGGTGTGGGGCCAGCTCCGCAAGGTTTTCGACCCCGAGATCCCCGTGAATATCGTGGACCTTGGCCTCGTTTACTCGATGGACATTGAGCAGTGTGCCACACCCGGGGAAGGCTACAAGGTGGACATAGCCATGACCCTCACGGCCCCGGGCTGCGGCATGGGCCCGGCCATCGCCGAGGACGCCAAATCAAAGATTCTCCTCGTTCCCGGCGTGGCCGCCGCCGATGTCCGTATCACCTGGGAACCACCGTGGAACCAGAGCATGATTTCCGAGGAAGGGAAAATGAAGCTGGGCCTCATTTGAGCCGGTCGGCTGCAATTGGATCAATTCTAGGCGCAAGTCGCACTTGACGGGCGCCGTGATCGGCATGGACTGCACTGTGCAGATGACCGACCCCTCTCACAGTGAATTCTGGAACACCCGCTATGCCGCCGGCCAGAACCCGTGGAATTGTGCGGGTGTGCCCGCCGATCTGCAGGCCTACCTCAAGCGCAAAGCCAGAAAACCCGGTTCCGCCCACGCCCGTGTGCTGATTCCGGGTTGCGGCCTTGGCTTTGAGATCAAGGCTTTTGCCGAGGCGGGCTTCGAGGTCACCGGTCTTGATTTTTCCGAAGTCGCCGTCCAGCAGGCCCGTCAAACGCTCGGCCCCGCGCTCGCCGGCCGCGTGCTGGTGGGGGACTTCTTCGAGCACAAGTTTGAGCCCGCCTCCTTCGACCTGATTTACGAGCGCGCTTTTATCTGCTCGTTGCCGCCCAACCTGCGCGTGGCCTACCGCGACCGCGTGGCCGCCCTCCTCAAGCATGGGGGCGACCTCACCGGCTACTTCTACTATAATCCGCCGGATTTGGAGGCAGGTCCGCCCTATGGGTTTGCGTGGGGTGAGTCGGACGAGCTTTTCGGCCGGCACTTCATTTTGCTGAAGGACCAGCCAGTGAACGATTCCCTCCCGGTGTTCGCCGGCCGCGAGCGGTGGCAGGAACAGCGCCGCACGGCATACCCCGGCGGCTAGGCCGGCTCAGCGCCGCGGGCTTTGCAGCGGCACCAAGCCCCAGCGGGACGCGGAAAACAACCCGCGATCGCTTAGTTTCAAATCGGGGATCACCAGCAGCGCCATGAAAGACAGCGTCATGAATGGCGCGTCCAGCTGCGAACCGAGCTGCTTGGCCATCCGGTCGAGCTGCGTGTAATGCCGCGCCACGGTGCGGCCGTCCCGGTTCGACATCAGCCCGGCAATGGGCAAGGGCAGCACGGCACTTTGCCCCGGTCCCACGACGCTCAGCCCGCCGTGGTGCCTGATCACGTGATTCACCGCCATCGCCAGCGAGCCATCATCGCAACCCACCGCCACGATATTGTGGGAGTCGTGCGCCACGGACGACGCCATCGCGCCTGCCTGCAACCCAAAACCACGGATGAAACCGAGTGCCACCGGTGCGCGCGGCGCATAGCGGTTGACAACTGCGATCTTGAGCAGGTCCCGGGGCGCATCCGCCACGGCACAGCCGTCCACGATGAGGGCTGAGGCGCGCCGGTGGCGGGTGATCAGCTGGCCGTTCAAGGCCTCGATGAAATTGATCCTGCCCACCCCGGCCGGCACCGCGAAATCCGCCGCGCTGCGCGGCCGCGCGCGAAACCGGTTGGGGGTCGCGGGCCGCTGGCGCGGTAGCCGGCAACGGCCGTTGGCCGCAGCCAGTTCGCCCCGCAGCCAGGTCTGCTGCACCCGGAATTTCTCCCACCCATCCACCACGATGAAGTCCGCCGGATCGCCCGGTCGCAGCAAGCCGACGTCCAGCCGGTAGTGTTCCACGGGGTTGACCGAGGCGCAGCGCAACACGTCGAACTTGTCCGCGCCGGCGGCCAGCGCCCGCCGCACATGCCGGTCAATGTGACCGCCGAGCAGCAGATCGGGGTGCAGATCGTCGCAACAGAACATCACCCGGCCGGGGTGCGTTTTGAGCAGGGGTGCCAGCGCGGCAAAGTTGCGCGCGGCCGAGCCTTCGCGGATGAGAATCCTCATGCCCGCCGCCAGCTTGTCTTGCGCCTCGGCCAGCGTGCAGCATTCGTGATCGGTCGACGGTCCGGCCGCGGCGTAGGCGCGGGCCTGAGCGCCGCGCAGGCCCGGAGCATGTCCGTCCACCGGTTTGCCGGCCTTCCGGGCTGCGGCGATCATGGCCATCAAGCTTGGGGCGCGCGCCAGCACCCCGGGGAAATTCATCACCTCGGCCAGGTATTTCACGTCGCGCCGGGCGAGCAGTTGCGCCACGGTCGCGGCATCCAACGCCGCGCCCGCGGTCTCAAAATTTGTCGCCGGCACGCACGAGGGTGCGCCGAAATTGAACTTCAGCGGCGTGCGCCGGCCCTCGCGGATCATGTATTTCACGCCGGCCACGCCGAGCACGTTGGCGATCTCGTGTGGATCGGACACGGTCGCCACCGTGCCATGGCTCACCGCCAGCCGTGCGAACTCCGCCGGCGGCAACAGCGAACTCTCGATATGGATGTGCGCATCCACCAACCCGGGCAGGATCAGTCGCCGAGCGTGCACCGATGCATCCTCGATGAGGCGCGTGATGCGCCCCGCCCGCCATTCCACCGCTCCGGCATAGATTCGCCGCGCCTGCAGGTCTACGATCTGCCCCTCCAGTCGTTGCGTGCGTGTTCTCGCCATGGCGGATTATGGTGGCCTGACTGGCGGCCTTGGCAATCCCCTTGCCCGCCGGCCGGCACGCCCATTATGATGGTTTTCTGCCCTACCTGCATGGACCTGTCCGACAAAAAGCGCACCGATATAGTCTTCGACCCGAACGCGGCGGAGTTCCGCCGCAAGCTCTGGGTGCAGGCCCGGACGCCCGCAGGCTCCCGGCTCATCTTCATCTGGCCGCGCATTTTCAAACTGCTCGCGGTGCTCATGGTCGCTGGCTGGCTGGCCGCGGCCGGGGCGGTCTGGGCCTTCGTCAATTACCAGCGTGGGATCACGGAGGTGCGCTTCGTGGACATTGCTCTTTTTCCGGTGCGCCGCGCGGAATACCGCGCCACCCTTGGCCGTCATTATCTCACCGCCGGAAAGCAGCTGCTCAGAAAACAAAACTGGAACGAAGCCCTCCTGAGCCTGCGGGCGGCCATGGCCTACGCACCTGCATCCCTCGAAACACGCCTGCTGCTCGGGGAGTTCTACCTGATGGCAAAACGGCCGCAGCTCGCCCTGCAGATCATGGACGGGGGCGCCCCTTATGCGCGGGGTGATGCCGCCTATCTCCAAAAGCTTTTCCGGCTCTGCCGGGAACAACGCGAACCCGAACGCACCACCAAGCTGGCCGCCCAACTGCTGCCGACACCGCCCGACACCGCAGCCGTGCACAGTCTCATCGCGCAAGAGGCCGCCGCCGCCCATCATGAACTCCGTCACTTCGCCGAAGCCGCGGAGCTCATTCAGCGCTGGCGGCTGGACCAGACCCCCGAAGGCCAGATCCTCCTTGCAAACATCAGTGTCGCCCGCGACCAGCCCGAGGAAGCCGTGCAGCGCCTGAAATTATTGCTGGAGCGCGACCCGCGCAGCGAAAGCGGCGCCCTCCAGCTCACCCGCCTCTACCTGAAGCTGGGCCGCCTCGAGGAGGCCCGCCGCACCGCCCTGCTGCGCAGCATCAGCCGGCCCGAGAGCCCGGGCGGACACATCGACCTGCTCAACATCAACTGGCAGTTGGGCCGCACCGACGAATTCACGCACGGCGTGGAGCGGTTTCTCGCCGACTACGCCTCCGATCCCTCCGCCCTGACCCTGCTCGGGCAGATTGCCGCCGAGACGGCCCAGCCCGAGCTCGCCCGGCGCGTGCTGGACACCGCCCGCGCCAAGGGTCACCTATCCGCACTCTTTCTTTTCGCCTTGATGCAGGCCCAGTGTGCCGCCGGCCAGTTCGGCCCGGCCTTGGAGGCTGCCGGTGAACTGGACCGTGAGTCCAATTTTCCCGTCCGCGCCGACGCCTCCCTTCTGGCCCTCAAGACCTGGGCCTTCTACGGCACCGGCAACCAGCCCGAGGGTGACGCCTGGCTCCACCGCTTCCTTTCACATGCCGACTTTGCCGTGGGCGACGCCATCCGGTTGGCCACCGCGCTGGAAAAAATGGGTGCGCTCAAGGCCGCCACCAGGATCTTCACCGCCGCCGCGGACAAGGCTCCCGCCGCTGAGACCGCCCTCATCGCCCTCGTGGAGTTTCACGTCCGTCACAACGCCTGGATGGAGGCCGGCGGTCGCCTGCCCCAGCTCAAGGCCCTCGCCCAACCGCCCGTTGCCCTGATCCAAAACGTGGAGTCCAACCTCACTTTTCTTGGCGCCGAGCTGCACTGAACCCCGCGATATTGCCTCAACCCTTGCCAAAATCCACCACACCGCCAAAGTTAACGCCCTATGCATTTTGACCCTATCCAGCCCGGTCTGAACGAGCCCCTCCCGCGCGCCGATGACGACGATGAGGAAGATGACCCGGAAAACACCCCCGCGAAGCCAAGCCCTTCGTCCGTGGCAATGCTCATCCAGAAGAAATTTCTCGAGCAGCGGAAAATCTTTCTCTGGGGCGCCGTCACGGATGAGACCGCGAAGGACATCACCGAGAAACTCCTCTATCTGGAGACCGTCGATCCGGGTAAGGAAATCTCTTTTTACATCAACACCCCCGGCGGCTCGATCACGGCGGGCATGGCGGTCTACGACACCATGCAACTCGTGACCTCTCCCATCACCGTGATCGTCACGGGCATGGCCGCTTCGATGGGTTCCCTCCTCCTCAGCGGGGCGAAGAAGGGCCGCCGCCTGCTTTTCCCGCACTCGCGCGTCCTCATCCACCAACCGCTCATCTCCGGCCGATTCATCGGGCCCGCCACCGACATCAACATCCAGGCGCAGGAGATGGAGAAGCTCCGCCACGAGCTGAACCAGATTCTCGCGACCGCCTCCGGCCAGCCGTTGGAACGCATCACCCACGACACCGACCGGGATTTCTACCTCAACGCGAAGGAAGCGATCGAATACGGTCTCGCCGACCGCATCGTGGACAAAGTCTGAACCGGGGGGAACTCCGGTTTTCCAATCACAGGGCGGCCCCTGGGCCGCCCTGTTTTGTTTCTCCCCGGCCTTCCAGTTCTAATATCTGCCGTTCCCAGGCGATGCCTTGGGCGAGGTCATGGGCGACACTGGCCGCCTTGGCTCCTTCTCTCAACCAGGCCAGCTGCAATTCCGCGGGCAGTGCCGGTGCCTTGAACAGGTTGCGGTAAACCTCCACCGCCCCGACGGCATCTCCGTTCTCTGCCAGCGACACCGCCGCCAGCCGCAGCAAACCCCACTCGTCACTGCGATTCGCCGGCAACAGACTGGCAAAGCCCAGCACCCCCGCCGCCCCCGCCCGATCGCCGCCTTCGGCCAGCAACTGCGCCAGCGCCAGTCCCACCGCCAGGCTGGGCTGTCGGCGCTGCTCCGCCTTGGCCACGGCCAGCGCCTCCTCGCCCTTGTTCGCGGCCTGCAGCCGCCGCATTTCGCGCAGGGCCAGGTAGGGTTGCAGGAGCGCCGGCAGTTTGTCCCGCGCCGCCCATTGCTCCGCCAACTGCCGCGCAAACGGCCGGTAAAGCGGGTCCCCCACCACCACATTCTGCCAGCTCAGGCAATGCAGCGCGTAGTAGGCGGCATCGCCGAGGGTCGCTCCCCGCGCCAGCATGCGCAGCAGCAGATGCGGCTGATGCATGAGTTCGAGGTAAGGCTCATAGACCGCCCCGAAGGTCGCCGACGCCCCGCGCGCCACCAACGGTCCGCACCAAGCTTGCGTCGTTGAACGCAAGGTCTGGGCCGAGTAACTGTGAATGTGCAGGGCAATCGCCCCTGGCGGCAGCCGGAAATCCGGCAAAGTGAACGGGCCGTTGATCTCCGACGCATACCAGCCGAAATACAGCACCGGGGCGTCAAACCGCGCCGTCTGCGGGAAAGTGCCTCCCACGCGATTCACGTCGAGGTCGTAGTTCAGCTCATCCAGTTGTCGGGCGACCGACTCGAACCATGCTTCGCCCTGCTTGTGCGGTCCGCGCAGGTCCACATAGGCGCGACCGATCAGGCCCTGCCGTTCCGCCGCGAGGGTGCGGTCAATCATGGCGATCACGTCCTCCGCCGTCGGGCCATCGAGCCGCGCGACCTTCACGATCTGGGCGGCCTCAAAGGAATTCGGCTTCTCACTGAGAAAAAGCGGATTCCGGACAAAGGCGTTGAGGTTGTAATTGCCCGCGGCCAGCAGGCTCAGTTCCGAGTCCACGGCGCCGCGGTTGGTCCGGAACTCGGGTTTGTCGACCGGCGGCGGCGCCGCGTTCACCAGCGTCGGGTCGTGGTCGATGCGCAACGGCACTCCGCGGCACGTGACGAGATAGGAAATGCGGTGGCCCGACATGGCGAATTTGCGCCGCCCGGCGTCGTCGCTCGCCTTCATGGCGATGCCATCAATCCAACCCCGCCGCACCAGCTCGTCCTGCAGCGGCTGCCAGATGCCGAGCACAAACTCGCGCCACGTGATGGTCTCCGTCACCGGCATGGGCAGCGCCACGATGTTCGCTTCCGGCACGCCCCGCTTTTCCGCATAGTGGCGGGCGATGCGCAGGGAATCCGCGTCATCCGCGTTGGCCACGATGATGAGCCGCGCGGCCGCATCCTCCGCGGCCGGCGCGGCGCGCACGGGCCCGATCGCAGCCAGAAGCAGGAGTAGCCGGAGGCATCGCATCCCGCCACTTTGGCGGCGGTTGCCCCGTTTTCGAGACTGCAATCACCCGCTTGCCAATTTTCCGAATATGGCCCTGATCGGGTGCCGGCGATGGATTCCGCCTTCCCGCAAGGGTAAACCGCCCCTGCGGGGCTGATGACTCCTGTTACCTCCCATTCCGAACAGGCCCATCCCATGCTCTATCTCCTCATCGCCCTCGGTGGCGCGCTCGGCAGTGTGACCCGCTTCGCCCTCTCGGGCTTCGTCGCGGGCCATTTCGGTGAAACCTTCCCCTGGGGCACGCTGATCGTGAACGTCACCGGCTCGTTCGTCATCGGTTTCTTTGCCACGCTCACCGGGCCGGAAGGGCGTCTCTTTGTCGGCGGCCACTCCCGCCAGTTTTTCATGACCGGCGTGCTCGGCGGCTACACGACGTTTTCCTCCTTCAGCCTGCAAACGCTCAATCTGGCGCGCGAAGGCGAGTGGCTCCGCGCGGGCGCCAATACCGTCGGCTCAGTCATGCTCTGCCTCGTGGCCGTCTGGCTCGGCCACCTCGCCGCCGCCAGCCTCAACCAAATGAAGGGATTATGACCATGGAACTCCCGCACGACTGCGTCCTGCTTCGCATCTTCCTCGGTGAATCCGACCGCCACGGGCACCAGCCGCTTTATGAGGCGATCGTGCTCAAGGCCCGCGCACTCCACCTCGCCGGCGCGACCGTGCTGCGCGGCGCGATGGGCTTTGGCAAATCCAGCCGGCTGCACACCGCAAAAATACTCCGGCTCTCCGACGACCTTCCGCTCATCATCGAGATCGTGGACACCGGGGAAAAGATCAACGCCTTCCTCCCCGTGCTGGACTCCATGATGGGCGGCGGCCTGGTCACGCTCGAACAGGTGCGCGTCATCCACTACCGCGACCGTCCGCCGAAAAACCCAGCGCCCTGAAACCCCGCCGGCCAGAGCGTTTTCGGTTTGGGCAGACGCGACCGTCACATGTAGGCTGCGAGCTTGCTCGCGCTTAAACCATGGAGCGCCTGCCAGCAGGCGGCCTGCCACCTACGGCAAACTCAACCGTGATTGCTCCAGGCCCCTGATCAGGGTGCGCTCGCCGCCGCCGTCTGGCGCTTGATCAGTTGCGCCTGCAGGTAGGTGTCGGGTGGCGCTGCGCGCCAGGCGGTCAGCCAGATCGCGCCCAGCATTTCGCCCCCTTTGAGCAACTGCCCCTCGAGGAAGGCCCGGCCTTCCACGCTGGTCGCCGCCTGGTCGGCCTTGAATTTGCCGGCCTGCTCCAAGGCATAGAGCGGCTCGACCTGCCGGTGCTGTTCCAGCAGGTAATTGAGTGTCGCCACAAAAAACGGATCCCGCCCGTCCGCTGACGCCGCGAGCGAAAGCGGCTGGGCGACCGTCACCCGTGGGGCGAGGCCGGCCAGGTTGATGCCCGCCTTGGCCATGAAACCACCATCAATCCAGCCGTGGAGGCCGGCCCACTTGGTGTAGTTTTGCGGATTCTCCCCCACCCAGCCATTGTGATGCCTGGTGGTGTGCAGCGGTTGGGCGCAGTCGCCGACGTAATGCCCCATCACGCCCATGATATAGACGATGTTGGCCTTGGCATTGGTGATCTCCCCGGCCGTGCCACCGCCTTCCTCGAAGGCCTTGAGGTAGGAAAACGCCGACTTGAGCTTGCCGTATTGCTCGGCGATGGCCCACGGGGCGAAGCCCGGCCACTCCCGCGTGCGGTCGCTGTTCTTCGCCGGCTCAATCGCGGCAAAATTCGCGGGCGTCACCATGCGCCCGGCGGCAAACTGGGTGACGAACACATAGCGCAGCGGCGAAACCGTCGCCGGGCTGAGCCCGGCTTCCTCCAGTTGCTCAACATCGAGATAATGGTCGAGGCCGTTGCAGTGCTTGATCGGGAGATCGGCGTTGTTGCGCCAGCGGTCCGGCTCGCCCGCGAGAAAGGCGATGCGTTCCGTGTTGGCCGGCTCGCGGACGAACGCGGGGAAATTCCCGGGCAGCGCGGCGAGCGCCAGTTGGTTGATGATGCGATGGCCTTCGTAATCCCAGGCCTGGAGCGGCCTGAGGCCTGAGGCGGAAAACAGCAGGAGGAGGAGGGTGATGCGCAGTTTCATGGGTAGGGTAAAAAATCAGTGTTGCTCGTTCGCCCGCTGCCGGCGGATGCCATCGAGTTTGTTGCCATAGACCCGCACCCCCTCGGCGATCGCCGCGGCGATTTTCTGGCGATAGGCCGGGGTCGCGATTTTTCTCGCCTCGGCCTCATTGGAGAGAAAGCCCGCCTCGATGAGCACCGCGGGGCAGCTCGCCAGGCGCAGCAGGGCCAGGCGCCCGCGCTTCAGGCCGCGGTCGGACGCC
The DNA here is from genome assembly GCA_903952145.1 of uncultured Opitutaceae bacterium. Classification (GTDB taxonomy): domain Bacteria; phylum Verrucomicrobiota; class Verrucomicrobiia; order Opitutales; family Opitutaceae; genus UBA2377. Next base: position 28,052 of record CAJBES010000243.1, read on the forward strand.
TTGAGTCCGCCCAGCAGTTCCCGGTGCAGGGTGTAGGCGAGCAGGGCGTTCCAGTGATCCTGCCGGTTGCCGGGGCTCGCAATCGCCACGGTGCTGTCCTCACGGTCAGGATCGCTGTGGGAAAACTGGTGTTGCGGCGTCAGGGAGTAGACCTCGACCCCGGTGACGCGGTCCGCGCCGTTCTCAACCGAGTTGTAATGCATGCTGATAAAGAGGTCGACCTGCATGCTGGCGGTGAGTTCGCTGCGCTTTTGCAAATCCTCCTTCTTGCTCCTGGCCAGCTGCCGGTCGTCCTTGCGGGTGAGCACCACACGATGGCCCTGCTGCTCCAGGAGTTTTTTCAGGCGGATCACGGTGTCGAGCGTCAGGGTCTTTTCCTCCAGGCCGAGCTGCGGGTTATGCTTGCCCGGGTCGCTGCCGCCATGCCCGGGATCCAGCAGAATTGTCCGGACCGACGGCACCGCGCTCGCCCCCCATCCGGGACGCAGGATTGGCGTCAGCAGCTTCTCGGCGTCGATCCGGCTGAGGTGCAGTGCACCCCGGTGCTCGCGGACGGCCTCGCCCAGGAAAACCCGCACCTCATTGATGGAACATTCGCGGGTGTCCGCTTCAAGGGTGACGGTGCTCCAGACGCTCTTGAGGGTGAGCTTCTTCCCGTCTTCGCTGCGTTCAGCCTTGAGTCCGAATCGCACACCGAAGGCGGCGGCCTCAAGATATTCGATGCCGGACAGGCGCACCACCGGGACCGGCCTGGACGGTGCCGCACGCGCGGCCGTCTGGCCCGCGGCGTTGCCATCCACGGCGCAGAGCAGGAACGCGCACAAGACAGCGGTTCTGGCAACGGAACGGCGCACCGGCTCTCCTCAAGAGCCTGCGGGCGGCGCAACGTCCTCAGGAGACTCTTCCTCTTCCTCGACCTCGACCTTGAACTTGGGCTTGCGCTTGTTGGTCGGGAGCGGTGTCAGCATGACGTTGATGTTGCGGCCTATGAGTTTGGGGGGCGCGTCGGGATGACCCATGTCAACGAGTTCCTCCACCGCTCGTTTCATCACGTTGAAGCCGAGCTCGGTGTGCGCCATCTCGCGCCCGCGGAACTTGAGCCGCATCTTGACCTTGTTGCCGTGGCCGAGAAATTCCTCGGCCCGGCGGAGCTTGGTGAAAAAATCGCCGTCCGCGATGCGCGCGGTGAACTCGATCTCCTTGATCTTGCTCGCGGTGGCTTTCACGTGGGACGTCTTCTTGGACTCCTCGTAGACATATTTGCCAAAGTCCATGATCCGGCACACCGGCGGGGTCGCATTCGGTGCCACCTCGACGAGGTCGAGGCCCACTTCGAGGGCGAGATTGATCGCCTTGGGCGTGTCGATGACCCCGAGTTGCTTGCCCTCGGGGGAGATCAAACGCACCTGCGGGACCTTGATGCGGTGGTTGCGACGGATGTTCGCAAACGGGTCGTTGTTAACACGACGCTGGTAATTGCCTGGGCGGGTGCCGCCGGCGGCGGAGGGAAACGAGTTGGCCATCAATTAGGTTGGGTCTGGTGACTAGGTCGGGTTGTTTTCAGGGTTAATCCCTCTGATGACAATACCTATTTGGTCGCACGGGCTTCCGCTTGGGTTTCACCAGTTGAAACTTCCGCCGCAGTCACCACCGGTTCTGGCGTTGGCATGGGTGCACCTGCCGCCGCCGTCAGGATGCACGAGGCTTCGGGATTCTCGACCCGGCTTGAGGCCGTGTGGATGCAAGGGACGGCTGCCTGGAGCATCAGTGGCGGTGGACATCGGGCCGGGGCTGATGCCGGGAATGCGCACGAAACTTTGTCAGGCCCCGCGCCACGTTCACGGCATTGGCAAAGCTCGTCGCTTTCGCCATGCCCTTGCCGGCAATACCGAAGGCTGTGCCGTGGTCGGGGCTCGTCCGCACATGCGGCAGCCCGAGTGTGACATTCACCGCCTCGTCAAAATCGACCGTCTTCAGCGGCGCAAGTCCTTGGTCATGGTAGAGCGCCACCACCACATCGAACTCGCCGCGCAAAGCCCGGGCAAAAAGTGTGTCGCCGGGCAGGCAGAGCGACAGCCCCGGAAACTCGGCGCGGAGCTTTTCCAGCGCCGGGTTGAGAAAATCGCGCTCTTCCTCACCCAACAGCCCGTCCTCGCCCGCATGGGGGTTGAGCCCGCAAACGCCGATGCGCGGCTGCGTCAAGTCGTGCGCCCGCGCCAGTTCGTCGGCCGCCGCCACCGTGCGGTGCAGCAGTTGCGGTCCGAGCAGTTGCGGCACCTCGCAGAGCGGCACATGCCATGTCGCCAGCACCACCCGCAGCCGGCCGCCACAGAACGCCATCACCGGGGCCCCACCCCAGCGCGCCGCGAAAAATTCCGTCTGGCCCGGGAACGGGTAACCGATGTTCGCCAGCCCCGCCTTGCTGACCGGCCCGGTGACCACCGCCGCAAACTCGCCCGCCTTGACGCCCTGCGCGGCGCGCTCCATCGCCGCCCAGGCCACCAGTGCGCCCTCGCCGGTCGGCCGGCCGGGGATCGCTGCAAAATCGTCGGTGCCGACGGGAATCTTTTCTACCGCCGTCGGCAACGACGCCAGCCACCGTGCCGGTCCGATCACGGCCGCGTCACCCGCTTCGGTCGCATGGCCCGCCAGCCAGGTGGCGATGATTTCCGGCCCCACCCCGGCCGGATCCCCGCAGGTCAATGCCAGTTTAGCCGGCATCGTCGGTCCCGCCTGCGGCGGCGCGTCGGGCGAGCGCAAAGCCCCGCGTGCCGCCGGCGAAAAACTCCAGGAACTGCCGCACCTCCGCGCTGGCGTATTTCCCCGTCACCAGTTGCGCCGCCGCCACGGCCCGGATGTTGCCCGGCGTGAAGTAGATTTCATGAAACGCCGCCTTCAATTCCACGATGGCGGGGCGACCCAGACCGCGGCGCTTGAGCCCGACCACGTTGAGACCGATGACCTCATCCCGCTCGGCCACCATCACGAAATGGGCCACGTCCCGGGTGATGCGGGCCAACCCCGCCACCATGACGCTTTCGCCAATACGGCAGAACTGGTGGATCCCGGCCCCGCCGCCGACAAAGGAGTGGTCGCCCACGCTGACGTGGCCGGCGAGCATGACATTGTTGGCCAGCACCACATTGCCGCCCACCACGCAGTCATGACCGACGTGACTGGCCGTCATCAAAAAACAATGCTCGCCGACCACCGTGGCCTGCCCCGCGTGGATCGAGCGATTGATGGTCACATGCTCGCGAATCACCGTGTCCGTCCCCACCTTCACCGCGGTCGGCGTCGCGGGGTCGAACTTCAAATACTGCGGGTCGCCGCCCAGCACCGTGAAGGGATGCACCACCACGCGGTCGCCCAGCACGCAATGCCGGGTGATGATCGCGTAAGCCTGGATTTTACAGTCGGCGCCGAGTTGGGCGCCGGGTTCAACCACCGCCGTGGGATGAATGCTCGTCGCCATGAATCAACCCTTGGCGCGCCGCGCCGGACCGCTGGCGCGCTCGGGAAACATGTCGAGCTGGGTGCCCTTCAGCAGGTCGTAGTTTTTCATCAGCCGCATCACCTGCAGGGTGTCGCTCTTCGTGTAGTTTTGGTTGACCTCAATCTTGTCGATCAGGTCGAGCAGCATGGAGCGGAAGGAAATGATCGCATCGACCCCGTGCTCCTTGAGCAGGGCAATGCTTTGCGAACGGAACGGTTCGGCCGTCGGCAGGCTCGGCAGCACCAGGATTTTCGTCAGGTCGCCCTCGCCCGGGGCGGAGGCCGGAAAGAAGGACGTGACATTCTTCAGCACTTTCTCCGCGAGAAACCCGAAGATCTCCGGGCTGCTCTTGAGCATCGTCGGGGTGAACACGCCCGTGTGCCAGCCCTTGACCGACACGACGGCTTTCTGGATGAACGGCAGCTCGTTTGAGAACAGGAAAAAATCCGGCTTGCGGGTCCCGTGCTGCCAGGCGGGGTTGAACACCAGCAGGTCCACCTCCTCCGCACTCGTTTTCCGCCGGGCCTGCACCTGATATTTGCGCGGCTGACGGACCAGAAATCCGTTCTGCTCGAAATAATCGCGGACTATGCCTTCGTCGATGGCTGCCATGGTCTTCTTTTAGTCTGAAAAACGGGGCGATGTCACTTCATTCCACCGCACCCACGGCCCGGAAACAGTCCCCGGCCAAGGCCGCCGGCACGCCGTCCTGGGTGATCGCCTCGCCCATTTGCCGCAGGACGACGAAGCGCGGCAGTCCGCCGCGCACCTTCTTGTCGCGGGCCAGCGCCGCCATGAGCGCCGGCAGCGGCAGTGGTGCCGCCAGCCGAGTCGGCAACGCATGGGCGGCCAGCACGGCTTCGATCCGCCCCACCTCACGGGACCCGATGCCGCCGAGTTGGTGCGAAAGCCGCGCCGCCGCGGCCAGACCGATCGCGACCGCTTCGCCGTGCAGGTAGTGGCCGTAGCCGGCCGCCTGCTCGATCGCATGCCCGAACGTGTGGCCGAGATTCAGCAGGGCGCGACCGCCGGTCGGCGCCAGTTCGCATTCGTCGGCCTCGACGATCCGCGCCTTGATCTCACAGCAGTGCCGGATGACATCGGCCAGATCACCGCTTGCCACGGTCAGCGGACTCTTTTCCAGCCGGGCGAGGAGCTGCGCATCACCAAGGAGCCCGTATTTGATTACTTCCGCCATGCCGGCGGCAAACTCCCGCGCCGGCAGCGTGCGCAGCAGTCCGGTCGCGATGAAGACGCCCCCCGGCTGATGGAATGCCCCCGCGAGGTTTTTGCCCGCGGCCAGGTTGATCCCGGTTTTGCCGCCCACCGAGCTGTCCACCATCGCCAGCAGCGTCGTCGGCACCTGATAGAACGCCATGCCCCGCAGATAGCTCGCGGCCGCAAATCCGCCCAGGTCACCAATCACCCCGCCGCCAACCGCAAACAGCACCCCGCCCCGGTCCAGACGGTTTGCCGCCAGAAATTCCAACACCCGCCCGTAGGTCGCCAATGACTTTGAGCCCTCACCTGCCGCCACCGCCAGTTGCGGGGTATCACCGAAAATCGCCTGCAGCGCCGGGCCCTGTGCCGCCGCCACCGTTTGATCGGTCAGCACCGCGTACTTCACCCCCTGCTCGCGCAACTGTTGGGTCAGCGGTTGTATTGCACCTGTCAGATCAGCCGCGAAGCGGATGGTGTAGCTCCGCGCACCTAAATTGACCGTGAGGTTATCAACCATGGGGAGCAGGCAAGTTGAACTGCGCCCAAGCGTCAACCCAACGCCAAATACCAACCACC
>CAJBES010000244.1 GCA_903952145.1 uncultured Opitutaceae bacterium
AAGGCGGCGCTGCAGGATGCGATGCCGGACCACCACGGGGTCTTCCGGTAAACCAGCCCCAGCAGCACCGGCATCATGAACGCCGGGCCAAACATCGAGTGGTATTTGAGCGCGAACTCGAAGGCGCCGCCGAGCCTGGAAATCACAAACGAGAGCGAGACCCCGGCCAGGCCCACCACCAGCATCGTGACCTGCGCCGCGCGGAGCTGGTGCCGGTCCGAGGTTTCGCCGCACCCGAGTTTCCGGCGCAGCGGCACATAGACGTCCTTCGTCGTCGCCGCTGCCAGCCAGTTGAAGGCGTCGTTCGCCTGCCCCAGCGTGGCCGAGAGGATCGCCGCCACCACAAAGCCGATCATGCCGTGCGGCAGCAGCAGCATGGCGAGGCTCACAAACGACGCCTCCTCCGGTGCCTTCAGGTTCGGCCAGAGCAGCGCCATGTCGGGAAAGATCAGCTTCGCGCCCATCACCGGCAGCGCCCACAACAGGGGGCCGAAGACCGACAACCAGGCGCACAGCATCGCCATCTTCTTCGCGTCACGCTCGCCCGGCACGCTGTTGTAGCGTTGCACCAGGTGCCAGGCGACGTTGTAGCCGAGGAAGATGCTCACCATGTAGGCGCTGAAAAAACCCACGTTGAGCGGCTCGCCGCCCGGGATCAGGTATTCGGGCGGCAGTTCGGAGAACAGCCGGTCCAGCCCCGCGATCAGCCCGCCGCCGTTGCCGAGATAGTTGAGCGAGATCGGGAAGATCAGCAGCGACATCACTAGGATGATCACGCCCTGCACGGCGTCGGAGAGCACCGCCGCCCAGAGGCCGCCCACCACGCTGTAGACGATCATCACCACCCCCACGCAGAGCATGCACAGTTGCAGGCCGGTGAGTTCAAAGCCCGCCAAGAGGAAGACCTCGCGGTCAAAACCCAGCGCCGATGACACAAAGATGCAGAGGATGTAGAGCCCCTGCGCGATCCCGAGGATCTGGGGCAGGATCGACATCACCGTGTAGAAATAGCTCGTCGAGGGGGAATACCGCCGGGTGAGGAACTCCAGCGGCGCGTCGATGCGCGCCCGCCGCCAGGCCGGCGCAAAATACCAGTAGCCGGCGAGGAAGGCCCAGAACGCCGCCGTGAACAGCAGGAGCGAGCCGCTGCCGTGCTTGTAGGTGTAGCCCGCCGCCGCCACGAACATGAACGCCGAGAAGCCCGAGACCCAGTTCGACACGCCTGCCATGAACCACGGCACCTTGCCGCCGGCCTTGAAGTAATCGTCCGTCCCCTTGTTTTTCCTCGCCGAGTAAAAGCCCACCCAGATGACGATGCCGAAGTAGAGCGCGATCAGGCCGTAGTCGTAGGCGTTGACAGTGCTGAGCGCGGGGAGCGGCGGATTCACAAGGTCACCTCCGGAGCCGCGTCAACTGTGGCCGTGATGCGCACCGCGACCGGGCGCCCATTGTGCACGCCCTGCACATGCCAACCGCCGGGGACCGCCTTGACCGTCAGCGATCCCGGCGTCTGCCCGGCCGGGCTGGCCGCCGCCACGGTGAGAATTTCATGGGTCAACGCCGCGGCGCTTTCCACTTCCGCGTAGTCCTGGCATCCCGCCTTCGCGTGCTGGTAGGTGCCCTCGTTCGCCGCCAGTTCGATCCGGCCGGTCCGCACCGTCACCGCCCCCGTGGCCTGGGCGGTCGCAACCAGCGTGGCGAGCGGCCGGGTGATGGTGAAACCGTTGCCCCCGGCCGCCACCGCGCCCGCCCCGTCGTCGTTGTGGAGTTGATAGCGCGTCTGCACCGCCGCGGGCGCCGTCCCGAGCCGCACCCGGTCGAACACCAGCAGCACGTCGGGCTTGAGATAGACCAGCGTGCGCTCGGCCAGCGTCACGTCCGGACTCACCAGTTGATATGCCTCGGTGGCGTTGCTGGTGACCTTCATCCAGCCGGGGCCGGTGCGAAAATCGGTCACGCTGGCCGCGGCCCACGAGGCATTCGTGCCCTCGCTGCCATCATGGTATTGGTGACCCCGGCCGCCGATGAGCACGGCCGAGTGCGCCTCGGGCTGGCGCAGGGCCCAGCGGCTCACCGTGGTGGTGTAGCCGGCACCGAAGGGATCATGGAACAGCCGCTCGCCATACACCTTGAAAATCACGCTGTTGCGGTCCGCATGCTCGTGATTGGCCGGGCCGCCGCTGCGCAGGGCGACCACGCCGTCTTCCGCCTTCCAGCCGGTGCGGGAGATGACCACGTCGTTGCTCAAGCGCATATCGTGCAGCTCGGCGCCCGGCGCATGCTCCGGCGCCTCCGGCCGATACCAGACGGCCGCCGGCCAGTGCCCCATTCCGCCGATGTGCCCGGCGACATGCTGCGAAAGAGCGTCGCCGTGCGTCTGCGCCACCCAGGCGGCGATGGAGACGTCGAGTGCCCCCACGTCGCCGAAATTCACGGTGTCCTTGGGCACGGCCTGCGTCGGCATCGCCATCGACAGGGCGTAACGCACGGTGCCGGGATAATTGATGAGGTGGCGGTCATCCAGCCCCAGCCGGCGGTGCAGGGCCTCGGCGAAGAGGATGAGATGCATCGTCGTGTAGCCCCAGTAGCCCGGACCCTCGTCGTAGGCGCCGTCCATGCCATACATGATGGCGAAGGCCCGGGCGCTCTGCCGCGCGAGATCGAGCCATTTGGCGGCGTCGGGGTGCCGGCCTTGCAGCGCGATCGCCGCAAACCCCAGGCCGCAGGTCGGGATGACCTTGAGGTTGGTGGCGTTCAGGATCAGCGGCCACCGGCGCATGTCGATGGTGAAGGGCATTTTTTCCCGCGGATCCTGGGTCCAGCCGCGCACCCGGTCGGGGTATTTCATGCCGTTGAGCGCATGAAAACACGCCGGCGCCCCCTTGGTGACGATGCTTTGCTCGGTCATGGCGCGCTCCTCCGGCGTCAGTTCGTCGCCCAGCCAGTCCAGCACGAGGACGCAGGCGATGGTCGCTTCCGGCCCGCGCTGCAGTCCGAAGGTGTGCTTGCCGCCCTCGAGAAAATAATCCCAACGCTGGTATTCGCACAGCCGGCGGAGGGCCAGCCGGGCCAGCGCCAGCTGCGCGGGCTCCCGGTTCAGCACATAGGCCAGCGCCGCCTGCTCAAGGATCTGGCGGACGCGCAGCATGTCGAACATCAGGTTCTCCAGCCGCACTTCGTCGCGCAGGAAACGCTCCCGCGCCGCCAAGTCTGTCGGAAACACGCTCGCCCGCAGCTCCGCAAACCGCGGCGATTCCAGGTTGGCCCGGATGCGCGGCAGGTCCGCAGCGTCGAAGAGCAGCCCGCGGCCCGGTTCGGGCCGGGCCGTCGCCGGTGCATCCGGATCGTTGAATTCGGCGCGGCCGAAGAGAGGAAAGAGCACCGCGCGGAGTCCGGCGGAGTTGAGGAAGGTGCGATGAGCAGACATGGTGGGAAAATCAGCAGGTGACCACCGGCGCCGAAGCCCCGGGCGCGGGCACGAGCGTGACGGAGATCCGCCGGCCGGCCTGCGTGCCCTGCACGCGCCAGCCGCCGTGCTCGCGGGTGATGTCCAGGCAGCCGTGCGACTCCTTTTCCGGCCGCGCGCTGCACACCGTGAGAATCTCATGCTCAAGCGCGGCGGCGGACGCGACCTCGGCGAACGGCTGCACGCCGTCCTTTTCATCCAGCGGCAGCCGGCCGGCGCGCACCTGCACCGGACCGGCGGCCGCCACGCGGCCGAGCAGCGAGGCGTGCGGCCGGGTGATGGTGAAGGCGGTGCCCGTCGTCTCAACCCCGCCCGCCAGATCGTCGTGATGGACCTGGAAGCGCACCTGAACCGTGACGGGAGTCCCCTCCGCCACCACCCGGTCGAGGAACACCACGATGTCGGGCTTCAGGAACACCAGCGTGCGCTGCACCCGCGTGACGCGGGCATTCACCAGCTGGTAGGCTTCCGTGGCGTCGCTGGTGACCCGCATCCAGCCCGGGCCGGTGGCGTAATCGAGCAGGTGCGCAAAGGCCCAGGAGGCGTTCGTGCCCTCCTCGCCCTTGTGATACTGGTGGCCCTGGCCATCGATGAGCACGGCGGTGTGCGCCCCGGTCAGCCGGAGCAGCCAGCGCGGTTGATGCACCATGTAGGCGGCCCCGAAGGGGTCGTGCAGCAGACGTTCGCCATAAGCCTTGAAGATGACGCTGTTGCGGTCGGCATGCTCATGGTTGCCCGGGCCGCCGCTGCGCAGGGCCAGCACGCTGTCCTGCGCCGTCCAGCCCGTGCGGGATATCACGATGTCGTTGGCCTGGCGGTGATCGAGCAGATCGGGCCCGGGCGCGGCGGCGGGCGCCGAAGGATCATACCAGATGAGCCCGTAGAGCTGCTTCACCTCTCCGATCTCCCGCGCCACGTGTTGCGCCACGGGATCCTGGTGCGTGCGCGCCACCCAGGCGGCCACCGAGACCTCCACGGCACCGTTCGAATCCCCGTGGTTCACGATGTCGAATTCGGGCTTCACCGTCGGCATCACGTAACCCGGCACATGCACGTGATCCACGATCTTCCGGTGGTCGTTAATCCGGGGCATCGTGTTGCCGAGCGCATAACGGATCGTCCCCGGGTAGTTGATGAGTTTGCGGTCGTCGATCCCCTGGGTGCGCCAAAGCACCTCGGCGAACAATGCCAGATAAAGCGTAGTGTAACCCCAGTAGCTGATGCCCTCGTCATAGCAGCCGTCACTGCCATACATGGTCGCAAAGGAGTGCGCACTGGACCGCGCCAGTTCGAGCCAGCTGTCCGCCGCCACCACGCGGCCGCGGAAATGGCAGGCTGCGATGCCCAGGCAGGAGGTCGGGATGATCTTGAGATTAGTTGAGTTCAGGATGAGCGGCCAACGCTTGAGGCTGATATGCCGGTGTGCGTCCACCTCGCTGCGCGGATTATATTCCCAGCCGCGCACCCGGTCGGGATACTTCATCCCGTAGACCGCCGCATGGCAGGCCGGCACGCCCTTCGTGAGCACCGCCTGCTCGACCTCCGCCACCTCCGCCGGCGTCAGGGCGTCCCCGAGCCAGTCCAGGGCCAGCAGCAGCGCCACCGTGCCCTCGGTCGCGCGCTGCATGCCGAGCACCTGCCGTCCACCCTCAAGGAAGCCGTCCCACTCCGGAAAATCTAGCATCCGCCGGAGGGCCAGCCGCGCCAGCGCCAGTTGCGCCGCGTCGCGGTTCAGGGCGTAGATGAAAGCTGTCCGCTCCAGGATGCGCTGCGCCCGCTGCAGGTGGATGAAGTGGTTGGTCAGACGAAGCTCGGTGGTGAGGAAGGCGGTGTCCGCCGCCATGTCCGCCGCGAGCTCATTGCGCCAGAACGCCGCGAAGCGGGGGTCGGCGGTGTTGGCGCGGATGCGCGGCAGGTCGGAGGCGTCAAACAGCAGCGGGCGGCGGGTGGGAGGCATGGGGGGAGGTGGTGAATGACACAGGACTGTGCTAGTAAGACGAACAGGTGTAACCAATTGGTTACTGCACGCGCACGGCGGGTGTCATTCTAAAACCTGGCGGTGGCGAAAATAAACTTTGGCTGATCACGCCGGGCCGGCGTGGTAACGGGCGATGGCCACCGCGGCATAGCTGCCGAGTTCCTCGCCCAGCACCGCCGGCAGGACCCGGCAGTCGCGCACGCTGTCCCGCAGCGCCTCGCGGGCGATCACCGCCTGCATGCTCGGCGCGATGAACCGCTCGCAGCGCTGATAGATGCTACCGATGACGATGCGCTCGGGATTCAGGATGTCGATGAACCAAGCCAGCGCCCCGCCCAGCCTCTCCCCCACCTCGCACCAGAGTGCCAGCGCCAGTTCATCGCCAGCCTCGGCCGCGCGGCCGAGCTCGCGAGCGGTAAGTTGCTCCGGCGGTAGCAGCTTGAGCGTGCTCGCACCCGTAAAATCCGCCACGCGCCGGCGTGCCAGTTGGGCGATGCCGCCGCCCGAACAGAATCCTTCAAACGAGCCCGCCTTGTTGTAGCCCACCGGCCCGTCCGGCGCCATGCGCAAGTGCCCCACCTCCCCGGCGTTGCCGGTCACCCCCTCGTAAAGCCGTCCGTCAAGAATGAGCCCGCCGCCCATGCCCGTGCCCATGGTTAGAAACATCATACTCTGGCAACCGCGCCCCGCCCCGAACTGCCATTCCGCCAGCGCACAGGCATTGGCATCGTTCATCAAAAATGCCCGGCCACCGAAACGCTGTGTGAGTTCGTCGCAGATCGGTATCCGATCCCAGCCCGGCAGGTTTGGCGGCGACAGAATCAGCCCGCGCCTGGCGTCCAGCGGACCGCCGCAGGAAACCCCGAACACGGTGTCGCGGGTCGGGGCGAGCTTGGCAATCTCCGCAGAAATCCGCTCCCGCGTGCCCTTCACCTCGGTCGTGGCGAAGCGCACCACCTCGTGCACCCGCGCCGGACCGTCGGGCACACTGAGCGCGCATTTGGTCCCGCCGAGATCAATGCCGATGATGTTCATGCAATTACTCCAGATACGCATTCAGCTTTTTGCCGAGCACGAAATGTTTGCGGTCCGAATACCAGAGCCAGTGGTCGTCCCCGTCGCGGAAGTAGCTCGGGTAGCACACCGGCTCGATGCGCTGGTAGTGACCGAGTTTCACGCCGTCGGCCGTGGCCAGCAGTCGCGGGGTGCCGAACACCACCGGCTGGCCCGCCCCCGGGGCGAAGCGGCCGCACACAATCCACGCGTCACGCCGGTTGACCTGGTAGTCCGTCGGGTGCCGCGCCCCCGGGATGTAGCCATCGTTGTTGAAAAAGATCAGGCAGTATTTGCCCGGCGCGTATTCGAAGATCGGGCTGCATACAATCGGCGAGTGCACCAGCGGGCCGTCGTCGCTGTAACGCAGCGGAAAAACCGGCAATGGTTTGGTCTCATCGTGGTCGGTCCAATGCGAGGTCCAGTTCCGGCCGGCGTCCTGCGACATGCTCCAGTAGAGCGTGCCCTGCAGCGTGCGCATCACCGTGAAGAGGCGTCCGTCCGGCAGGGCCACGGCGGCCGCCTCCTGCGCCACGCTCCGGTTCATGCGGAACGGATGCGGGACCTGCAACCCCGTGTCGCCCGCCGGCCAGGTGGTCATGACCAGCTTCGCCGGGTCGCGCTCGGCCAGGATGTTTTCGAAGCGCAGGAACCAGACCTCGCTGTTCACGTTCAGCAGGTGCGTGCTGCCCGAGCCCCAGCGCGTCAGGCTGGCCAACGGCACGCCGTCGGGCGCCGTCAGGCTCTGGCAGCAGGTGACAAAATTCACCGGCATCGCCGGATCGGGATGGTCAATCGCCCCGCGCCGGATGCGCAGGTGATCGTGCGGCCCCGACCAGGTGCGGCCGTCGTCCTCGGAATACCGAAACCGCAAAATCCCCGTCGTGTCATCACGCGCATCCGTCACGCCGATGTTTTTGTTGTAGAAAAGATAGATCCGCCGGGGTGCCGGTGCCGCGATGAAGAACGGCCAGCTCGCCTGGTATTTGCCGCGCTCCGGCCCGGCCTGCTGCGCGGCCATGGCCCCATCGATCCATTGCGGGGCGCTCCAAGTCGCGCCGCGGTCCTCGCTGCGGCTGACCACCACGTGTTGGTCTGGGTTGTTCTCATGCGTGGCCTGCGTCCACGTCAGCAGCCAGTGACCGCCGGGCGTGATGAGGCCGATGATCTGCTGGTTCTCCGCATCCGGCGCGCATTCGGCCGACGGCCGGTAAACCACGCAGTCGGGCCGGGTGCGGTTGAGTTCCTTGGCGTAGTCCGCGGGATTCATGTTCAAAACATTTCCCGCATCAGACGCCGGAGCACGGGGCGCACCTGGCGGGCAAGCCCCGGATTGGCGTAGCCCATCCAGGCCACCGGCGTCGTCGTGTCCAGCGGCACCCGCAGGGGCCGGCCGTCCGGCGCCTCCACGATCCCACCCGCCTCCTGCAACAGCAGGGCCGTGCAAATGTCGTAGGGATGACAGCAGAGCGACGCCGCCCCGAGGCCGATCTTCGCATACGCGGCCGGGCGCAGGTCGCCGAGCATGCGGTCGTGGCCGACCAGCAATTCATAAATCTGTCCGCCCGTGCTGAGGTATTGGTCGTCGAACACCAGCTGCCCACCATGCTTGCCGTGCAGTCCGAGTTCGCGCCAGAGCCGTTCCTCAATCGCCCCGAGCAGGCCCTTCGCCTCGGGGAAAAATTTGGCGATCGAGGCAAAGCCGTGCTCGAAATCCTGCGCCTGCGACAGCCGCACCGGCAGGGCGCGGCACCGTCCGGTGAGCAAATTGCACGCCTGCGCCTTCACCCCCCCACCCCGCACGGCGCTGAGCTGGTCACTGCGCCACATCTTGGTGGTGGGCAGCTCGGTCATGGCCGCGACCACGATGTCGCCGAGCTGCGTGCGCACCCCGCGCTGCGGCGCCAGCGCCGTGAGGATCCAGGCGCTCCGCTTGTCATACATCAGGTTGCGCGTTCCATCAATCGGATCGAGGATGCACTTAAAGACGGTCCGCCTGACCGGGGTGCCGCGGGGAAACGTCACCGCCTCGTCGTCGAGCCCTTCCATCACCAGTTCGACCGGCCAGGCTTGCGGCCAGTGCCGGGCAAACCAGCCGAGGATCGCCTCCTCCGAGATGCGGTCCACCTGATAAATGGTGTCGGCTGCGCTGACCGCTGCGACCTTGGCGAATGACCCGGCGCTTTTGGCCTGCGCCGCCACCAGCACGTCGCGAATATGAGCCTGCAGCCGGCACAACAACCGGCGGGCCTGTTCGAGGTTCGGTTTCAGCATGGAATGCGTTGCACGAGACAAGGCAAACGGAGCCGAAGCAAGCGCACTTTGGCCGCGTCAGGAGCCACGCAACTCCGGCCGGCCACGACCGCGCATCCTGCCCACCCTCCCTTTCCCAAAGAGGGCCAGACCTCCTATTGGGCGGGACCTTGTTTTTTTCCTGCAACTGCACTGTATCAACGCCGTTGCCCACGCCGCTCAAAGTCTCCCCCCTGGCCGCCCGCCGTTTCATGCGCCGGGCGCTGCTGCTTGACACTCCCGTGCCCGACGTGGGCGCCGCCCTCGCCCACCACGGCTACGTGCAGATCGACCCGATCAACGTCTGCGGACGCATGCACGACCTCATTCTGCGCAACCGGGTCGCGGGTTACCGCGAGGGTGACCTGCTGCGCTATGTCCACGGCGCGGAGCGGCCGCTCCCGGCCGCCGAACGCCGCGCCTTCGAACATCATCTGCCCTCCACCGGCATTCTGGTCGTCTTCACGCCGGATGCCTGGCCGCATCTGCTGGCCGCGATGCAGGCGCGCACCCGCCGCCCCGGCGCGTGGTCGGGCCGTCTGACCCCGCGGGAAAAAGCACTCGTTCCACGCATCTTCGCGGCCCTGGCGCAAAGTGGTCCCTTGGGCACCGATGCCGTTGCGAACCCGCGCCGCACCCGCCGTTTCTGGGGTTCGGCCACCCTGGTCCAATCCACCATGCAGAAGCTTTTTTTCCACGGCCGCCTGCTCATCGCGCAGCGCGCCAACGGCCGGCGCCTTTACGATCTGCCCGAGCGCGTGTTGCCCGCCGGCGTGCTGGCGGCCAAAACCCCTGCACCGGCCGACACCGCCCGCTGGGAAACCTTGCTCAAACTTCGCCAACGCCGGCTGGTCCTGTTCAAGAAAACCGAGCTCCCCCACGTCGCGGACCTCGTGCAGGCGGTGCAGGTCACCGACGGCCCCCTGCTGCATTGTTTGCGGGAGGACGCGCCGTTGTTTGATGTCATCCCCGTGGACGGAACGCCGCCCCTCCTGCTGGCCCCGCTTGACCCCTTGCTCTACGATCGCCGCGTCACGGCGCGACTGTGGAATTACAACTACACTTGGGAAGTCTACACCCCGCCGGCCAGGCGCGTCCGCGGCTACTATGCCCTGCCCGTGCTCTCCGGCTGTGAGCTCGTTGGTCACGTCGACCCCAAGGCGGACCGGAAGGCAAAAAAGCTCGCGATCGTCTCCCGCTCCGTCCGCCGCGGTCACCGCACCTCCATCGCCGTGCGGTCACTCGCACATTTTCTCGGGTTGCGCTGATCGCCAGCTTCGCTCACGTGGCATGCTCCACCGTGTCCGCCCTGCCCAAAACCCTCAAGACCACCTTCGGTTACACCTGGTTCCGGCCGGATGTCCCAGCCTCCCTCGCGCCCCAGGACCGCCGACGTCTTCGCGTTTGCTCCCTCCCACCTTTGGCTGCGGCCCTCAGCGCCCATTGGCGTCAATCCGCGGCTGCCCTCCTGCCCGCCGGACATAAAAGGCCGCGTCACTTTTTGTAAAAAAATGAGAAGCCATCCGCCTCATTTTCTGCATACTGCGACCTGCCAACGAACTTTCCCGGACACATCCACCCCGTGTGCCGTTGCCCTCTGTACTCCCGGAGGAGCCGCCAGCTTGTTGCGTCCGCCGGCCTTGGGCGTGGTTTGACCGTTCACTCCGACGCGCCGCCATTCCGTCTGACTCGGGCGCCGTCAGGCTGCAGCCCCCGCCTGATTTTCACATTCATTCTCTCCGTTGCCAGAGTTCCTGAGTGGTTCCAGATAAAATTCCCCTCTCCTCCCCCCATCCCATGAACATCGCCCTCATTGGTCCTTCGGGTGTCGGCAAAGGCACCCACGCAGCCGCCCTCTGCGCCCGCTTCAACATCCACCACGTCGTCACCGGCGAGCTCTTCCGCAAGAATCTGGAAACCCGCTCCGCCCTCGGCCTCCTCGCCCGCAGATACATGGAGCAGGGCGAGCTCGTCCCGGACGAGGTCGTGGACGCCATGATCGAGGAGTGGTGTGAGCAGCATCCGCCCGAGCGGGGCATCCTCTTTGACGGATTCCCGCGCACCGTCTGTCAGGCCCGCTTCCTCGACGCCCTGCTCGAGCAACACCATCTCCCGCTCGACGCCGTCATCTACCTGCGCGTGCCCGATGGTGAAATCATGCGGCGCATCTCCGGCCGGCTCATCTGCCGCAGTTGCCACGCGCCCTGGCACCGCACCCTGCACCTGCCCAAGGTCGCCGGCGTCTGCGACCTCTGCGGAGGCGAACTCCTGCCCAGGCCCGACGACATCCCCGCCCTCATCTCAACCCGCCTGCGCGTCTTCCACCGCACCACCGGCCTGCTGCTCGAGCACTACGCCGAGTCCGGCCGCCTCGCCATCGTCAGCGGCGAGGGCTCCCCCGCCGAGGTCGGCGCGCGGCTTGAACAATTCGTAGCCGCGCTCGAACGCCATGAGGCCACCTTCGCCACGCGCGCCCAGGCCTCCCCGATCATCTCCGCCGAGCGCCTCGCGCAGCTCCCCGCCTATCTCGCCCGCGCCAGCCTCGACCTCGTGCTGCTCGGCGGCCCCGGCTCTGGCAAGGGCACGCAGGCCGAGCGTCTCTGCGCCGAGTTGAAACTGCCCCACATCGCCACCGGCGATCTCTTTCGCGACAACCTCCGCCAGAACACCGATCTCGGCCGGCTTGCCCGCACCTACATGGACCGTGGCGAACTCGTGCCCGACGATGTCACCGAGGCCATGGTCGAGGAGCGCCTCTCCCGGCCCGACACCCATGTCGGCTTTGTGCTCGATGGCTTCCCCCGCACCCTCACCCAGGCCACCGCCCTCATGGACATGGTGGCCCAATTGCACCGCCGCATCGCCGGTGTGCTCTATATCAAGGTGTCGGACGCGGCCATCATCAACCGCCTCTCCGGGCGCCACATCTGCCGCCAATGCCAGGCCCCTTATCACCTCCAGTTCAAACCGCCCCTGAAGCCCGGCAGATGCGATACCTGCGGAGGCGAGCTCTACCAGCGCGCCGACGACAACCCCAACACCGTGCGTGCCCGGCTGGTGACCTTCCACGGGCAGACCGAGCCGCTCATCGATTACTACCGGCGCGCCGGGTTGCTTCACGAGATCGATGGCGAGGGCGCCCTCATCGACATCAGCGACCGCTGCCTCGCCGCCGTCGCCACCTGCATCCCCGACGCCCAGACTTAGCGCTTGCCTCCGTGCCCGGTGAAACCCCCGGGCGCAGCAAGAACTCACCACTGACGCTCCCATGCTTTACGCCCTTAATCCTCAAACCTCCACCACCATGTTCAAAAATGCCGAACTCGGCCGCACCCTCACCCCGGCACGCTACAATGCCGCCATCCCCAAGCTCCGCTCCAACCTGCTCAACGCCCACTTTCAACTGCGCGAGCAGAAGTTCCCGGTCATCGTCATCGTCTCGGGTGCTGACGGGGCCGGCAAGGGCGACCTCGTCCACCGCCTCAATGAATGGCTCGATCCCCGCGGGGTGAGCACGCATGCGTTTTGGACCGCCAGCGATGAGGAACTCGAACGCCCCGTCTACTGGCGCTTCTGGCGCGCCCTGCCCGCGCGGGGGCGCATCGGCATCCTCTTCGGCTCGTGGTATTCCGAGCCCATCATCCGCCGCGTCCTCCACAAACTGAAGGGCAACCGGTTCGATGCCGCCCTCGACCGCATCGTCGCCTTCGAGAAGATGCTGGCCGCCGAGGGCGCCGTCATCATCAAGTTCTGGCTGCATCTGTCCAAGGACGTGCAGAAATCCCGGCTCCGGAAGCTCGAGCGCGAAGGCCGCATCGCCCCCGACGATTGGAAGCATTTCAAGCTCTACAACCGTTTCACCAAGATCTCCGGCCGCGCCATCAACCGGACCAACATCGTGGCCGCCCCCTGGCACATCATCGAGGCCACCGACCGTCGCTACCGTGAGTTCACCGCCGGCCGTCTCCTCCTCAATGCGCTCACGGCCCGGCTCAAGGCGGCCGCGGCCGCCAAGGCGAAGGTCCCGCCCCCGGCCGCCACCAAGGTCGCCCCCCCGGCCCCGGTGAAAGCCGCCCCGATGAATAAAACCAGTTCGGTTCTCGCCCGGGTGAATCTCAAGCAGAGCCTGACCCTCGCCGAGTATGACAAGCAACTCGCCCACGAACAGGCCCGCCTCGCCAAGCTCGCCTGGGCGGCCTACGAGAAGCAACGCTCGATGGTCCTCGTCTTCGAGGGCTGGGACGCCGGCGGCAAGGGCAGCGCCATCCGCCGCGTGACCCAGGCGATGGATCCCCGCCTTTACCGGGTGGTCGGCATCGCCGCCCCCACCGACGAGGAGCGCGCGCAGCACTATCTCTGGCGTTTCTGGCGCCATCTCCCACGCGACGGCACCTCCACGATCTTCGACCGTTCGTGGTATGGCCGCGTGCTCGTCGAGCGCGTCGAGGGGTTTGCCACCGCCGAGGCCTGGGGCCGCGCCTACGGCGAGATCGTCGACTTCGAGGCCCAGCTCGCCGAACACGGCAACCTCGTGCACAAGTTCTGGATTCACATCAGTCCCGAGGAACAGCTCCGCCGCTTCCAGGAACGGCAGACGGTCGCCTACAAACAATACAAGATCACCGACGAGGACTGGCGCAACCGCGAGAAGACGCCCGAATACACCCAGGCCGTGGAAGACTTGTTGACACGTTGCCACACCCCGTTCGCGCCGTGGACGGTCGTCGCGGGCAACGACAAGCGGTTCGCCCGCGTGCAGATCCTGAAAACCATCGCGCAACGACTCGAGGACGCGCTCTGAGGCGCTGCGCCAGCACGGCAACGCCCCCAACCGCAACTGCGCCAACCCTTGCCCCGCCACCCCAGCCCGGATGCCAGCGGTGGTTTTCACTTGATAAGTGAAAACCCGCCCGGGGTTTTCCGGCGGATGGGGGCATAGTTTTCCAGTCATGATGGACACCCCGGGTTCCGTTCCCTCCCCCCCGCCCCGTCAGCTGGCTGGCGAGCTGTGGGGTGGCTTTGCGGCGATGCTCGTCGCCCTGCCTTCGTCCATCGCCTATGGCGTGGCCGTCTATGCATTGCTTGGGCCCGCCTACATCGGGCATGGCGTGCGCACGGGCATCGTGGGCGCCATCGTGCTCGGGTTGGTGGCGTCCGCCTTTGGTGGCGCGCCGCGACTGATTTCCGCGCCCTGCGCCCCCGCGGGCGCTGTGCTCGCCTCGCTCGCCGCCGGCCTGCTCGCCGCGACCGGGGGCCCCGTGGCCCCGGAGCGCATCGTCGTGCTGCTGGCGCTGGTCGCGGTACTGTCGGGGGCGCTGCAACTAGTCTACGGTCTGGCCGGGGGCGGACGCCTCATCAAATACATCCCCTACCCGGTCGTCTCGGGTTACCTGAGCGGAGTGGGTGTGCTCATCTTCCTCAGCCAGCTCCCGAAATTCCTCGGGCTGCCCGGCAAACACCTCGCGGCACCCGCGCTGTGGTCATGGCCCGCGATGGTCGTGGGCACCGTGACCATTGCCGGCGTGCTGCTCGCGCCGCGCCTCACCAAGGCCATCCCGGCGACCATCCTCGGCCTCGCCGCCGGCGTGCTGGCCTATTTCGGCGTCGGGCTCGTCCGGCCGGAGTTGCTGACGCTCGCCGGCAATCCGCTGGTCATCGGTCCCATCGGTGGCGGGGACGGCGGCCTCTTCGCCGGGCTCACCGCCACCTGGCCCGCCCTCGCCGGGCTGCACTTCGCCGACCTGCACGCGCTGGCCGTGCCGGCGCTCACGCTCTCGGTGCTGCTGTCGGTGGACACGCTCAAGACCTGCGTGGTGGTGGATTCGCTCACGCGCAGCCGGCATGATTCGAACCGCACCCTCATCGGGCAGGGCGCGGGCAATCTCCTCTCGGCCTGTTGCGGCGGGATGCCCGGTGCCGGCACGATGGGCGCCACGCTCGTCAGCGTGGAGAGCGGCGGCTGCACGCGGCTCTCCGGGATGCTGGAGGGCGCGTTCGTGCTGCTGGCGGCGCTGGTGCTGGGCAACTGGCTTGCGTGGGTGCCGGTGGCGGCGCTCGCCGGCATCCTGATCGTCGTCGCGGTGCGCATGTTCGACTGGGGCAGCTTTCACCTGCTGCGGCAGAAATCCACCGCGCTGGACTTCGCGGTCATCGCCACTGTCATCATCGTGGCCGTGGCCGTGAACCTGATCGCCGCCGCCGGCGCGGGGGTGGGCCTCGCGATGGTGCTCTTCATTCGCGAGCAGATCCGCGGCTCGGTCATCCGCCGCAAGGCCGCCGGCAATCGCATCTCCTCCACCCAACACCGCCTGCCCGCGGACCAGGCCCTGCTCGAGCAGCACGGCGCGCGGATCACCGTTTGCGAGCTGCAGGGCAGCCTGTTCTTCGGTACCACCGACCAGCTGCGCACAGAACTCGCGCCCGACCTCCGGCATTGCCGCTGGCTCATCCTCGACCTGCGCCGCGTGTCGGCGATGGACTACACCGCGGCGCACCTCTTCGCGGAATTCGCCACCGGACTCGCGGAGCGCGGTGGCGGCCTGCTCTTCAGCCGGCTGCCGGCGCACCGCGACCTGCGCGAGTATTTTGCCCAGCAGGGCGTGCTCGGGCCCAAGGCCGGCGACCGGAAATTCGAGACACTCGACGACGCACTCCAGTATGCCGAGGACCGCCTCCTCGCGGAGCTGCGGCCCGCCGGCCCCGGCGACGAGGCTCCCCTCGCGCTGGCGGAGTTCGACCTTTGCCGCGAATTCGACGCCGACCACACCCTGGCCGCGCTGGAGGCCTGCGCCGCCGCGCGGACCTATGCCGCAGGCGAAACGATTTTTCACGCGGGCGATGTGTCGGATGAGCTGCTGCTCATCCGGCGCGGGATCGTGCGCATCGTGCTGCCGCTCGGTGGCACCTACCACAATCTCGCCAGTTTCGGGCGCGGGAATTCCTTCGGCGAGGTCGCCTTCCTCGACCGCGGCACACGTTCAGCCAACGCCGTGGCCACGACGACGACGGACCTCTTCGCCCTCTCCCGCGCGCGCTTCGACGAGATGTCGCGCGCGCAGCCCGTGATCGGCGCCATGATTTTCTCCCGGCTCGCCCGCTCGCTGGCCCTCCGCCTCCGCCGCACCGACGCCGAACTGCGCACTTTTTACGACGCTTGAGCCAAAATGCAGTTCGTCGTAGGCCGCGAGCTTGCCCGCGCTCAGGCAGCGCCCGCCAGCGGGCGGCCTACCGTGGCACCTTTTGGTTTGTGCATCTTCGGGGTGCTTCAAGTTCAACGGCGTGAGTCCGTATCGGGGCCGGGCCCCGGCTGGAAAATTGGGGGAGCGAGCGGATCCATCCCCCCCATGCCGGCCTGAACCGCCTGGCGCCCGCCGCAACCGGGTGCTCCTGCCGCCGTTGCGAATAGAAGCTGTCTTTCCCGCGCGGCAGCGTCCCGCGGTCCGTTGCTAATAGCCCTCCCTCTGGCACCTTTTTGCCCCAGAAATTTCAAGAGCAGTATCAATTTATCGCTGCAGCCAGCCCGGTGGTTGACGCAGCTCCGGCACCCCGCCAACTTTTTACCCTTACACCCCATGGACAGCATCACTTCTCCCGCGACACCGGCCGGCAGCAAGCCCGAGGCCCACGTCCCACGCTCCCTCACCGACGTTGTCGTCCGCCTCGCGGGCAACTCCCAGGACGGCATTCAGGCCGTGGGCGGCTTCCTTGCCCGTCTCGCCGGCCGCTCCGCCCAGGAGGTCATGACCTACATGACCATCCCATCCACCATCTCGGGCGGGCCGTCCATCTTCCAAGTGCGCATGGGCACCGGCGACATCCTCTCCTCCGGCGACCGCGCCGACGTGCTCGTCGCCTTTTACCAGCACAGCTACGATGACCACCGTGCCGCGCTCCGGCCCGGCGGCGTGCTCCTCTACGACTCCGACCAGGTGAAGCCCAACCCCGACGACCATGAGGTCAACGCCATCGGCGTGCCCTTCACCGCCGCGACCGTCGAGGCGGTGGGCGGCTCGGCCAAGGAAAAGGGCAAGAACATCTATGTGCTCGGCCTGCTCGCGCGGATGTTCGACCTCAACGTGCCCAAGCTCACACAGCTCATCAAGGAGCGCTTCGCCGGCAAGAGCGAGGACGTCGCGCGCAATGCCCTCGTTGCCTTCGACTCCGGCTACGCCTACCCGGGCGAGAATCTCCGCAAGCATCTTTACCGGCTTGAGCAGCCCGAGCCCCGACCCGACGCCCGCCCGCAGATCACCACCGACGGCAACGCTGCCATCGCCTACGGGCTCATTGCCGCGGGTGTGCGCTACGGCGCGGCCTATCCCATCACCCCGGCAACCTCCATCATGGAGATCCTCCGCGCTGAGCTGCCGAAATACGGCGGCCTCTTCGTGCAATGCGAGGACGAGATCGCCGCCATCGCCACCGCCCTCGGCTTCTCCTACGGCGGCAATCTGGCCATCACCAACACCTCCGGCCCGGGCCTCTCCCTCAAGGCCGAGGCCCTCGGCTGGGCCGTCATGGCCGAGATCCCCCTCATCGTCGTCAACGTCCAGCGTGGCGGCCCCTCCACCGGCTTGCCCACCAGCATCGAGCAAAGCGATCTCTTGCAGGCCATCTACGGCAGCCACGGCGATGCACCCCGCGTTGTGCTCGCACCCCACACCGTCGAGGACTGTTTTTACGTCGCCCTTGAGGCGGCCCGCATCGCCCGCGAGTTCAGCACGCCCGTCATCATTCTCAGCGACCAGGCTCTCTCCACCCGCATCGAGGCCTTTGATGAACCGGACCTGACCAAGCTCATGGTCGAGGCCAAACCCGACCTCCGCCCCCGCGACGCCAGCTTCAAGCCCTATCCCTTTGACGGCCCGACCCGCCATGCGCCCCCCGGCACCGTGATGGGGTCCGGCAAGTATCCCACGGTCAGCGGCCTTGAGCACGACGAACTCGGCCACCCGTCGGCGAATCCCGTCGTTCACGCCAAGATGACCGCCAAGCGCCGCGATAAAATCAAGGCTGTGGCCGCCACGTTTACGACCCCCGAGGTCTTCGGGGACCAGTCCGGCGACTTGCTGCTCATCGGCTGGGGCTGCACCTACGGCCCCATCCACGAAGCCGTGGGCCGTCTGCAGGGCAGCGGGGTCAAGGTCGGTCACCTGCACCTCCGCCACATCCACCCGCTGGATCCGGGCCTCGACCAAATCTTCGCCCGCTACCAGCACATCCGCGTGATTGAGATCAACGACCAGGGTCTCTACGGCTACGGCCAGCTCGCCACCCTGCTCCGCTCCGTCTACTGCAATCCCGCCATCGCGAGCATCACCAAGACCGAAGGTCTCACCTATCGTGTCAGTGAAATTGTCGAACGAGTGGCCGAGCAACTCGGCCTCACCAGTATCAAGAGCGGCGCCCGCAAGCACAGCATCCTCGCCGCGCCCGACCGCAACTGAGCCCCACCCTGACTGCTCACGCCCTTAAGCCTCACCCTTTAAACGCCATGTCCGCCTCCGTCCTTTCCGCCCCTCCCGCCGACGCCCCCCGTGCCCCGCTGACCCGGAAGCTGCTGACCGCCGACCATCCCACCTGGTGTCCCGGTTGCGGCGATTTCGCCGTCCTGGCCTCCTTCTACCGGGTGCTGGAGAAGCTCAACTACCCGCAGGAGAACATCGTCATCTTCGCG
This sequence comes from uncultured Opitutaceae bacterium, assembly GCA_903952145.1. Lineage (GTDB taxonomy): Bacteria > Verrucomicrobiota > Verrucomicrobiia > Opitutales > Opitutaceae > UBA2377. The sequence goes on from CAJBES010000244.1 coordinate 18,466, forward strand.
GGCATCGGCTGCTCCTCGCGCTTCCCCTACTTTGTCAACGCCCACGGCGGTCACTTCATCCACGGCCGCTCGCTGCCCCTGGCGGCCGGCGTCAGCCTCAGCCGCGATGACCTTCACGTCTTCGCCTTTGGGGGCGACGGCGACGGTTACTCCATTGGCGGCAACCACCTTGTCCATACCGCGCGCAAGAACGTGCGCATGACCTACATCATCATGGACAACTCGGTCTACGGCCTGACCAAGAAGCAGACCTCGCCCACCTCCCCCCTCGGTTTCAAAACGAAGACCGACCCGTGGGGGGTCTACGATCATCCCATCAACCCGATGCGCACGCTCATCAACAGTGGCGCCACTTTCGTCGCCCGCACCCATGCCACCCAGGTCAACCACATGGTCGAGATGATGCTCCGTGCCTCCCAGCACGACGGCTTCTCCGTGGTCGAGATTCTCTCCGAATGCGTCGAGTTTTTCGAGGGAGCCTACAACGCCTCCGTCCCGCGCAAAGGCGGCTCCTTCCAAGCCATCGAGGAGAAGAAGCATGACGGCACCCCCGAGGACGCCGCGCGCCATGACCCGACGGACGAAGGCGCGGCGGCGCATCTCGCGCTTGAGCCCTGGCCGGGCAGGTTCGGCGTCTATTACGAGAACAAGACCCGCGCGACCAAGAACGCCCTCGAGCAAGATCTCATCGCCAGAACCCGCGAGAAGACGAAGGGTGCCAGCGACCTCGAACTGCTGCAAAAGACCTTCGCGCGCATGCGCTGACGCGGCCCGGCCCGGCTCACCTTCACGCCAGCCGCGCCGGGTGCGGCTGACCTTGTTTTTGCTCAAACCGGGGCGGCCGCCCGCACCGTGGTGCGCAGGATGGTCCAGCCGGTCAGGCTGCACGCGGTCACGACCGCCACCATCGGCAGCGCGGTGCCGTTGTGCAGCAGGCCGACCAGCGTGCCGGCCGCCCCGCCCACCGCGAATTGCAGCGTGCCCATCAGCGCCGAGGCGCTGCCGGCCACCGACCCGAAGGGGGCCATGACGAGGGCCGCGAGGTTCGGGAAAATCACGCCCAGCGACGCCACGCAGACAAAGAGCAGTCCCACCAGCGCTGGAAACCCACCCGCCCCGGTCACCACCGCGAGCAGGAGCAGGAGCGCCGCACCCAAGTTGACCGCATAGGCCGTGCGGACAATCCGGTCCGCCGCCCAGCGCCGCAGCAGCCAGCGGTTGAGCTGCGAGGCAGCGGTGATGCCGCCGGCGTTGGCGCCGAAGAAAAAGCCGAAGTGCTGCGGCGTCACGCCGTATTGCCCGATGAACACGCCCGGTGAACCCGAGACGTAAGCAAACAGCACGCCCGACGCGCAGCTCACCGCCGCGACCAGCCCGAGAAAGCGCCGGTCCGCCAACAGCCGGCCATACACCCGGAGAGCCTCGATCACGCCATGCCGCACCCGCTGCGCGCGTGGCAGGGTGTCCGGCAGCCACCGGGCCACACTCGCGGAGGACAGTAAACCGAAGATGGCAACCATCCAGAAAATGCCGCGCCAGCCCATGAACAGCAGCATCTGGCCGCCGGCCAGCGGCGCCAGCAGGGGCGCGACACCCATCACGAGCATCAGCAGCGAGTAGACCTGCGCCGACTCGGTGACATCGAACAAATCCCGCACCACCGTGCGGGAAATCACCATGCCGGCCGAGCCGCCCAGCGCCATGCACAGGCGCCACGCCGCGAGGTGCTCCACTGAATCCGCCAGTGCACAGCCGCCCGAGGCCAGGGTGAAGAGGGCGAGGCCGAAGAGCAGCGGGCGGCGCCGGCCCCACCGGTCCGTCACCGGCCCGTAGAGCGCCTGCCCCAGCGCCACGCCGAGGAGAAACACCCCCAGCGTGATTTGGACGCGGCCGGGTTCCACGCCGAATTCCGCCGCGATGCGCGGAAAGGCCGGCAGATACATGTCGATGCTGAGCGGCCCGATGGCCGCGAGCGCGCCCAGCATCAGCACAAGCCAGCCTTTCGCAGGCACCGGTCGTTGGAGGGCGGAGTTCATGAACGGGAGGCTGTGCTTCTGCTGGCACGCTGGCGGATTCACAAGCAGGCAAAGTGAAATCTGCCGAAACTTTCCGCCGCCAGGGCCGTCACAAGGGCGTGTATTTCACCCTTCGCCCCTGCCTCGTTTCGGGTCCCGCAACCGGGCTTGCCCTGGCCTCGCTCCTGCTGCTCGCCCTTCTCAACGGCTGCGGCGATGTGCGCCCGTCGCGGCGCGCCCATGAAATGATGGGTCCGCCTGACGCCGCGCGCCCCGCGACACCCGTCGCCCAAATGGAGGCCCATGGGATGTTTTTTGCGGGCCAGCTCGAAGCCGAATGCCTGTTGGCTCCCGGTGGCCTGCCATGGGCGGCACGTGGCGGTGAGGGCAAGGCGGGAAAAGCGGGCCGGAGGGAGGGAGGGGGGCAGCTTGCAGATGGGTGGTGGCATGAAAGGAGGGGGCATGGGCGAGGGCCGGCATGGAGGTGGTGAAGCTCCTCCCGGCATGGGTGACCCCGGTTTCGACCGGCCGAGGTCATCGCTGCACGCCAGCAATCTGCCCCCGGTGCAGTTGCGGCTGCGCCTGACCAATCACGACAGTGCGCCGGCGGTGGTGACAGTGCTCGATTTCAATTCCGCCATCGGCAATTTCGTGGTGCAGCCGGAAAAAATCACGGTGCCGCCCGGCGGGTCGGTGGAGGCCGAACCGATGATCTCGCGGCTCGGCGTGCCCGCGGACGAAGTGCCGCTCACCGTGCGGCTGCTGCTGGACGGCCACCCGGAAAAACAGGTGCTGCGGCTGCAACTGGTCAGCGAACCGCCGCACCCGCCGCCACCCGCCGCGGCCGCGCCCTGAAGCCTGAGGCATTTTTTGTTTGCTTTGACGTGGACGGCAGGCCGCCTGCTGGCAGGCGCTTCGAGATTTAGGCGCGCGCCAGCTCACGGCCGGCATGGGCGGATGCCTCTGGCAAAATCGCAAAGGCCCTAGCCCTTCGAGCTCTCGAGTTCCACCCAGCGTGCGAAGGCCCTGGCGTGCTCCGCCTCGAGGGCGTCGAGCCGTGCCTTCACCCCGGCAAACTTGGCCGCTTCGCTCCGGTAGAAAACCGGATCGGCCAGCTTCGCGGTGAGTCCGGCCTGCTCCTTTTCCAAGGCCTCGATCTGCGCGGGCAGTTCCTCCAATTCGCGCTGCTCCCGGTTGGTGAGTTTGCGCGCCTTGGCGTGGAGCGGCCTGGCCTCAAGCCGCTGGTCTGCACGCGCCGGGGCCGACGCGTTCAACCTTTCCGCGGCCAGTTTCGCCTGCTTCTCCAGTTCCCGCTGCCAGTCCGAATAGCCGCCGATGTATTCGGCAATGCGCCCGGCGCCCTCGAAGACGAGCGTGCTGGTGACAACATTGTCCAGGAAATCCCGGTCGTGGCTCACGACGAGCAGCGTGCCCTGATATTCCACCAGCAGATCCTCCAGCAGGTCGAGCGTCTCGGCATCGAGGTCGTTGGTCGGCTCGTCCATCACCAGCACATTGGCGGGGCGGGTGAAGAGCCGCGCGAGGAGCAGCCGGTTGCGCTCGCCCCCAGAGAGCACGCGCGCGGGGGTGCGGGCGCGGGCCGGCTCAAAGAGAAAGTCCTGCAGGTAGCTGATGACGTGGCGCGTGCGGCCGTTGATGGTGACGGTCTCGTTGCCGTCGGCGATGTTGTCGGCCACGGTCAGGTCGCCGTTGATCTGCTCGCGCAGCTGGTCGAAGTAGAGCACCTCGAGATTCGTGCCGTGCTTGAGCGTGCCGCCCGTGGGGGCGAGCTGGCCGAGCAGGAGCTTGATGAACGTGGTCTTGCCCGCGCCGTTGGGCCCGATGAGCCCGAGCTTGTCGCCCCGGGTCAGCACGGTGGTGAAGTCGCGCACCAGCAGCGGGCCGCCGGGATAGGCAAAGGCGAGGTTCTCCGCGTCGACCACCTTCACGCCCGTGCGCTCGGCCTCGGCGAGTTTCAGGGTGACGTTGCCCGCACGTTCGCGCCGGGCGGCGCGTTCCGCGCGCATGGCCTTGAGCGCATCGAGGCGGGCGCCGGAGCGCTTGCGCTGCGCCCCGGGCTTGCGGCGCGACCAGGCCTCCTCCTGCGCGAGTTTCTTGTCGAAGGCCGCCTGCTGCGTCTCCTCCGCGAGCATGACCTCCTCCTTGCGCACGAGGTAGGTGTCGTAGTCGCAGGCCCAGCTGGCCAGCCGGCCGCGGTCGAGTTCGACGATGCGCGTGGCAAGCTTGCGCAGGAAGGCGCGGTCGTGGGTGACAAAGAAAAGCGCGATCTTTTCCGAGAGCAGGAAATTCTCGAGCCAGAGAATGGACTCGAGATCGAGATGGTTGGTCGGCTCGTCCAGCAGCAGCAGGTCGGGCTGGCCGGCGAGGGCGCGAGCCAGCAGGACCCGGCGCTTGAGCCCGCCGGAAAGCTCCTCGAACCGGGCCGTCGGCACCAGCGACACATGGGCGATCAGATCCTCCACCCGCACGTCGCGCTCCCATTCCTCCTCGTGGTGGTCGGCGTTGGGCCGCAGGCCGCGGTAGACGATGTCGTGCACGCTGCCGGTCAGGTCGGCGGGGATTTCCTGCATCAGCCGCGTGTAAACGGCGCCGTTGGGCCGGAAGACATCGCCCGTATCGGGCTGGATTTCACCGGCGATGACACGCATCAGCGTGGTCTTGCCCGTCCCGTTGCGCCCGAGCAGGCAGACGCGTTCGCCCGGATCGACCTGGAAATTCAGGTTCTCCAGGACGGTGGGACCGCCGAAGCTGAGATTGATGTCGAGCAGGCTGAGCAACGCCATAGGCGGTCCAACGTGAACCGCCACGGGGCCGCGTGGCAAGCGCCGGACGCGGACCCGGGCGCGGCGGCGCGCCGCGCCCATGAGGCGGCCAGCCGCGTGCTTGCGTCTGACGCAACGCTCCGGCAGAAAATTTCCCCGGCCGTCGGTACCGCCCAATTTGGGGCCGACGGCCAAACCTTATGCCGTCCATCCCCGTCGCCCTTCAACTCTGGTCCCTGCGTGACCGCGTCAAAATTGACTTCGCCGCCACCGCGGCCGCAGTCGCCAAAATCGGCTACACCGGCGTTGAGACCGCCGGCTTCGGCAACCTCGATGCACCGGGCGTCGCCGCCGCGTTGCAAGCGGCCGGTCTGACCTGCGCCGGCATGCATCTGGGCATCGGGGCCCTGCGCACCGACCTCAACCGCTGCATTTCGGATGCCCTCCTGCTGGGCGCCCGCCATGTCGCCTGCCCCAGCTGGCCGCGAGACCAATATCACTGCGGGGCCGCGTGCACGCGCATCGGCGAGGAGCTCGGCACCATCGGGGCGGCCTTTCGCGCCCACGGCATCCAGTTCGCCTTTCACAACCACTCCGCGGAACTGGCCGTGGTGGACGGCCGCCGCGTCTTTGACTGGATGCTCGATGCCGCCGCCCCGCGCGACCTCGGCTGCCAGGCCGATGTCTACTGGGCGCAGGTCGGCGGCAAGGACCCTGCAGCCTTCATCCGCGAGCAGGGCCGCCGCATCCGGACGCTGCACCTGAAGGACGAGGCCGAGCTCGGCGGCGGGCCGGTGGACTTCCCCGCCGTGTTTGCCGCGGCGGAAAGCACCGGCGCGATTGAATGGTATATCGTCGAAGTCGAACGGTATAACTTCGACCCATTGGAATCCGTCCGCCGCTCCTTCGAACAACTGCGCGCCTGGGGCCGCGCCTGAACCCTCCCTTCCTCCCATGTCCAAACAAAATACCCTCAACGTCGCCGTCATCGGCGCCGGAGCCATCGGCCTCGACCACATCCGGTCCTTCCAGCAACATCCGGCCGCCCGCGTGGTGGCGCTCGCCGAAGTCTCGCCCCGGCGCGGACGCGAGGCGGCCGACCTCTTCAACATCCCGGAGCTCGTCACCGACTACCGCAGGCTGCTCGCCCGGGCCGACCTCGATGTGGTGTCCATCGCTCTCCCCAACTACCTGCACGCCCCGGTCGCCCTGGCCGCGCTGCGCGCCGGCAAACATGTGATGCTCGACAAGCCCATGGCAACGAATGCCCGGGACGCGGCCAAACTCGTCGCCGCCGCGAAAAAAGGCCGGCGGCTGCTCATGGTCGGCCAGAATGTCCGTTTCACCCCGGAAGTGCAGACGGCCAGGCAACTCGTGGACGCAGGTGTGCTCGGCGAGGTCTATCACGCCAAAACCGCGTGGACGCGGCGGAGCGGCATTCCCCGCATCGGCTCCTGGTTCACCCAAAAGCGTTTCGCCGGCGGCGGCAGCACCTACGATATCGGCGTCCATGCCCTTGACCGCTGCCTGTATCTGCTCGGCGAGTTCGATGCCGTGGCCGTCAGCGGACAGACTTACTCCAAATTCGGCGCGCGCGGGCTCGGCGAAGGCAGCTGGGGCAAAAGCGAGATCGATCCCGCCAAACCTTTCGACGTGGACGACCTCTCCGTGGCGCTCATCAAGCTGAAGAGCGGTCGCACCGTGCTCCTTGAGACCTCCTGGGCGGCGCACCAGCCCGAACCCGATTTCAACGGCCTGCAGCTCTTCGGCACCGAGGCCGGCCTGTTGTTGCCGCCACTGCGGCTCTTCCGCCAGGGTAAGCACGGCTATGCGAGCGAACTGGTCCCGACCCGCACCGACCTCGTCGATTCCAACCGCATGGTGCACTTCATCGACTGCCTGCTAGGCAAGGCCGAGCCGTTTGTGAAGCCGGCCGAGTCCCTGGCGGTCCAAAAGATCCTCGACGCCATCTACCGCTCCGCCCGCACCGGCCGCGAGGTGCGGATCCGCTGAACACAGGGCAGGGTCGGCCTGCGCCCTCTGCGGGACCGGTCAAGGACGTCCGCACTTCAACCCTTTGCCCGGACTGGTCGTCCAAGGCAAAGGCAGAGAGGTGCGGTTGGGTGAGAACTTGTCCGGCGCGGGCGCGGCCGGTGCGTGTGGTTTTGCAATATTCCAGCCTTGGGCTAGGCTGCACCCATGCCTGACTCCACTCCTCCGCCCCTCGCTGCCGGCGTCCGCATCGGCCATGTGCACTTGAAGGTAGCCGACCTTGACCGTGCCCTCGGGTTCTACTGCGGCGTGCTTGGCTTCCAGCTCATGCAACGCTTCGGCGCACAGGCCGCGTTCATCGCCGCGGGCGGCTACCATCATCATCTCGGGCTCAACACCTGGGAAAGCCTCGGCGGTACCCCGCCCCCGCCCGGCCACACCGGACTCTACCATACCGCGATCCTCTACCCGACCCGCGCCGCGCTTGGCGACGCCCTCCGCCGGCTGCAGGCCGCCAAAATCCCGCTCGACGGCGCCTCCGACCACGGCGTGAGTGAAGCCCTCTACCTGCGCGACCCGGACGAGAACGGGGTCGAACTCTACCGGGACCGGCC
>CAJBES010000245.1 GCA_903952145.1 uncultured Opitutaceae bacterium
GGAGGACCGCACGCCGCAGCCTTCCGCCATATCCCCCGTTGTCGTCCCAACCGCAACCGATAGCGCGCCGACTGTCGCCCTCTCCATCCCGCCGCCCGCAGCGTCACCCGCCACGGCACCGGCCTTGGTCGCTGCTCCACCCAGTGCCTCCGCCACCCCACCCGTCATTACCGTGCCAGCACTCGCTGCTCCTGTGGTGAAACCGACCGAGGCATCTGTCGCCCTCGCCCCGCCTGTCGTGGCGGCCCTGCCCAAGGCCCCCGCCAAGAGCACACCATCCGCCGCACCGGGATCAACGGGCCCCGATCAGCAGGTGCTGGTATTCCTCGACAACCTGCGGATCATGGGCGTGCGGTTCTCCGGCATCGACAGCAAGGTTCTCATCAGTGATCGCGTGTTCCGCGTAAACGACATCGTTGAGCGTAATCTGGGCCTCCGTCTCGTCGAGGTGCAGCCCGACCGCCTTTTCTTTGTCGACGCGAGAGGCGTCGCCTACATCAAAAATCTGTAATCCGCGCTCTCGATGCACGGTGCCCCAAGCCAGTGTTGACCCGACCGCAACTCTCCCGCGCTCGTTTTTGGCAGCTCGCCGACGGCTTGCTCTGCGCGCTCGCCATCGCCCTGGCCTATGGATTGCGGGCCACGTTTCCATTTGTTGATCTGCCTGAGCTCGAAGGCTTCTCCGACTACGTCTGGCTTCTCCTTCTCGCCGGCATCACCGGGCCGGTGATCCTCACCCAGCAGGGGTTCTACCAGCCGGCGCGGCCGACCGGCCGTGGCACCACGATTTTCATCATCATGCAGGGCTGCGCCTACGCGGTGCTCGCCATGGTGATTTTTCTTTTCATCGCGCGGGTGCAGTTTGCCCGCTCTGTCATCATCCTCGGCGGGGCTTTTGCCGCGCTGCTCATCTATGCGCGCCACGAACTCACCCGCTCCCTCGCCTCCGCGGCCCTCGTGGAGTCGGAAACCCGCCGCCGGGCACTCTGGGCCGGAACTCCGGCAGCCGTCTCCCACCTGCAACAAGGCCTGACCGCAGCCGAACGCGAGCTTCTCCTGACCACCGCCGAGATCGATCCGCGCGAACCCGCGACGGCCGCCCGGTTGCGCGAGTTGCTCCATGTGCATTCTGTGAATGTCGTCCTGCTCAGTCTCCAGAGTCTTGACGAACAACAGGTGCAGATGGTGCTCACCGCGTGCAACGATGAGGGCGTCGAGGTCGTCATCCACCCCGGCCTCGCGGTCGCCTCACCGCACCGACTGACCGTGGACCAACTCGGCGGCGAAACCGTGTTCTACTACCATGCCCAGGGCGCACGTTCCGCCGATCTTTTCATCAAACAGGTGGGCGATTATGTCGGCGCGGTTGTGCTGCTGCTCGTCCTTGCGCCGCTGTTCTTCTTCACCGCACTGGCGGTGATGCTGTCTTCGCGGGGCTCCCTTCTCTACCGCCAGCAGCGTGCCGGACTTAACGGCCGGCCATTCACCCTGTATAAATTTCGCTCCATGACCATGGACGCGGACCGCCTCAAACCCGGCCTGGCGGCGCAAAATGAGATGAGCGGTCCTGTCTTCAAGATTCGGGCCGATCCCCGGGTCACGGGCAAGGGCCGCATCCTCCGCCGCCATGGCCTCGACGAACTGCCCCAACTATGGAATGTCCTTCGCGGCGAGATGAGTCTTGTGGGGCCGCGGCCGCTGCCGGTGGAGGAGGTGCACCGGTTCACGGAGCCCACCCACCGCCGGCGGCTCAGCGTGAAACCGGGACTCACCTGCCTCTGGCAGATTCGCGGCCGCAATGAAATCGCAAGTTTCGAGGACTGGGTGCGGCTCGACCTCGAATACATCGACCAGTGGTCGCTGTGGCTCGATATGAAAATCCTGCTCGCCACCATCCCCGTCACGCTTTTCGGCCGCGGCGGGCGTTAAGACGGGCCTGCCGCTATCGCCCTGAAAGCACAAAGGGCTCGATCGGCCGGAAGCCTGGCGAGGCGCACAACCGGTCGCGGTCGGCTTGGTTCGCGCAAAGATACAGCGCATAGCCGCCAAAGCCGCCGCCGCAGTATTTCATGGCGAGCGGTTGCACTCCGCCGCTGCCCCCGGCTAGGAGTGCCATGCCCTCGGCCAGTTGTGCTTCATAGGACTGCCGCATGGCCGACGCCAGACCTTCCAGACTGGAGCCCCACACCGCATCGCGGGCGGTCCGTCCGGCCCGGGCAATCGCATCAAGGTCGCGACTGTTCTCCACCACGGCAGGCGTGTCGTGGGACGTGCCGGTCCAAAAAAGCGCCATGCGGCCACGCAGAAAATCACCGTTGCCTTTGAACTCCAGTCCGGGCCGCGGCCCGCTGCACCAGACGCACAGCCCTGTCTCGCTTATGACCGCGGGATCCTGCCAGCCGACGCCGAGATCCAGCTCCGCACCCACGCTGTCCTTGCCCATGAGCAGGGCCCAGGCCCCGCTGCCCCCGAGCCCGGCATTGCGCTCGTAGGGCCACTCGCGCAGCGAGACCGTTGGCGAGACCGCGCAATTCACGATGTAGGCCCCGCTCCGGGCGAAACGCGGCACGTCGAGCCAGCCGCCGGCGAAATCCACCCGCAACGGCGCTTCCTGCGGCGCCCGGATGTAGCGCACGATCTCGCTCGTCGAGATCGGGGGGAACTCCGGCGGCGTCTTGGGCAGCACGACGTATTTCGCGCCCACCTCGGCGCAAAGGGCGCGTTTCAGCGCGGCATATTTGTCGTCCTCGGTGACCGCCAGAATCTGCGGCCGGAGGCGCAAAAATTCCTTCCGGAAATCAATGCCCTCCTCGAGCCCCTCGCCGACCACCACCTCGTCCACCATCCGCAGCGCGGCGATGAGGGCGCGCTTGTGCTCGTCGGGCAGTGAGCTCTTCCGGCGCTTGTGGAACCAGAGCACTTCCGTCGAGGCGAATGACACTGTCAGATGGTCACCGAGGGCCCGGGCCTCGCTGAAAAACTGCACGTGGCCGGCATGGACGATGTCGTAGCAGCCGGAGACGAAAACCTTGATCATGCGCCAAGCGTTAGGATCTTCATCGGTCGCTGAAAGCCAAAAATGCCGGGCTCACTTGCGCTCCTTCAACCACTGTTGCACGCCAGCCAGACCACGGGTGTTCAGCACCTGTGCACGGGTCAGCCAGCCCTTGCGGGCGCTGTTGACGCCTGCGGCGACGTGACGGAGCCCGTCGGTCTCATGGGCATCTGGATTGATCGCACACAACAGGCCGCGCTCCGCTGCGCGGTGCCAGTGGCGCCAGTCCATATCCAGCCGCCACGGGTTCGCGTTGAGTTCGATGATGACGCGGTTCGCGAGGGCGGCATCAATCACCTTGCCGGTGTCGACCTGATAGCCCTCACGCCGGAGCAACAGGCGACCCGTCAAGTGACCGAGCATCGTCACTGCAGGATGCTCAATGGCACGGATGAGTCGTGCTGTCATCGTCGCCTCATCCTGACTCATGGCGCTGTGCACCGAGGCCACGACATAATCCAGTTCGTCCAGCAGGGCGTCGTCGTAATCAAGCCGGCCATCGGCCAGAATATCGCACTCGACGCCGGCGAAGACGTGTGGGCGGAACTGCTGCGATTCATTGAGCTCCCGGATTGCGGCGATCTGCCGGCGCAACCGCTCCTCGCTCAGGCCGCTGGCCTGGAAGCTGGCTTTCGAGTGGTCGGCGATGCCGAGATATTCCCAGCCCAAGGCTTCAGCCGCTGCGGTCATTTCCGCGAGCGTGTTGCGGCCATCCGACTCGGTCGTGTGGTTATGAAAGGCTCCGCGCAAATCCTGCAATTCCACGAGCGCGGGCAGTTCGCTCTGCTCCGCCGCCTCGATCTCCCCGCGCCCCTCGCGCAATTCCGGCGGGATGAAATGCAAACCCAGCGCAGCGAACAACTCGACCTCGGTTTTGATCTCGCTCACTTGCTTCCGCTTCTCCGCCTTTTCCTTGGCCGTGCCTTCGCCCTCCGCCGGCACGAGCCCCCACTCGCTCAAGGAAAGCCCGCGGCTCAGCGCCCGCTGCCGCATCTGTACATTGTGGTCTTTCGAGCCGGTGAAGTGATGCAGGGCAAAGACAAACTGTTCCGCCGGCACAATGCGCAGGTCTGCCTGCAAACCGCCGGCAAAACGCACGCTGGCCTTGGTCTCTCCCTGCGCCGTGATCTCCTGCACCCCTGGCAGGGCCGTGAACCAGGCCACCACCGGCGCGCTGTCCGCCGCCGCCACGAGAAAATCCAGATCCCCGATCGTCTCCATGCCGCGGCGCAGGCCGCCCGCCGCCTCCGCACGCTCCACCGCCGGCAGGGACCGCAGCCCCGCGAGCAGGGGTGCTACGAGGCCGTGCGCCTCCCACCACAAGTGTCGTTTGCTGTAGGCCGCGCGGTGCTTGATGCCGGCCAGGATTTTCTCCTGCGATTTTTCGCCGAAACCTTCCAGTTGCGCCACCTGGTTGTCGGCACACGCCGCGGCCAGCGCCGCGATGCTGGTGAGGCCGAGCTTGTCGTGCAACACGCGGATTTTTTTCGCGCCCAAGCCCGGGATCTGGAGCATCTCCACCAGGCCGGGTTCGATCGAGGCCTTGAGCTTTTCAAAAAACTCCAGGCGGCCGGTCGTGTGCAATTCCGTGATTTTCTGCACGAGCGCCTCCCCGAAGCCCTTGATCCCGCCGAGCTGTCCCTCGCGGATGAGCCGGGCCAGTTCCGCCTCCTCGATCGCCTCCAGCGTCCGCGCGCCGGTCTGGTAGGCGCGGATCTTGAACGGATTCTCGCCGTTCAGCTCCAGCAACAGGGCGATTTCCTCGAGCACCCCGGCGATCTCGTGTTTCGTCATGCCCTACGAATTAAATCGAAAACCGAAAATCCCAAACCGAAAATCCCGGCATGCCCTACTCTTACTCCCGCACCATTCATTTCCCCGACACGGATGCCGCCGGGGTGGTCTTTTTCGCCAACTACCTCGTCATCTGCCACGAAGCCTACGAGGAGGCGCTGGCGGCCGCCGGACTGGACGTGGCGACCTTCTTCGCGGCCAATGGCATTGTCGTGCCCATCGCGAGGAGCAGCGCCGAATATCTCCGGCCGCTGCGTGTAGGCGACAAACTCCGCATTAGTGTGCTGCCCGAATTGCTGTCGGAAAACTCGTTTGCCCTCAGCTTCGAACTGTTCCGGCTCGGTCCGCCCGAGAAACTCGCCGCCCGGGTGCGCACCGAGCACATCTGCACCTCGCGGCAACTCCGGGAGCGCGTGCCGCTGCCGCCCGCGTTAGCCGCGTGGGCCAGCCAGCGCTGAAACCGCCGCCCGCAAAGCCGGGCGGTTCACCTTGCCCTGCGCGTTCCGTGGCCAGTCCGCCACTGCCAGCAGACGCTTTGGGCGCTGGTAGGCGGCCAATTCCGGCAGGTCTGGCAGTCGCCTCGTGCCTTCTCCATCTGCCGGATAACACGCCACCACTACCTCGCCCCACTCCGCGTCGGGCAGGCCGATTACAGCCACGTCCGGGAAAAGCCCGGTCGCGCGCAGCGCCAACTCGACCGCAGCCGGATGAACTTTTTTGCCGCCCGTGATGATCACGGCATCACGGCGGCCGAAAATGTGCAGCGCCCCAGAAGCATCGAAGCGCCCCAGATCACCCGTGGTAAAACTCCTCCCCGCTCCATGCCCGGGATAATAGCCGCGAAAGACCGACTCGCCCGTGATGCGCACGATGCCGGTCGCACCCGCAGGGGCCGGCTGGCCGCTTGCCTCGTCCACCACCTCGACCCCCGCGTGTGGCAACGGCCGGCCGCTGCTGCAGTCGCCGCCGGCAAAATCCCCCGCGCCCTGCGCTGTCACCATCGCCGCCGTTTCCGTCAGGCCGTAGCTGAAGGCCAGCGGCAGTTTCGCTTCAGCCGCGCGCTCCATTAATACGGGCCAGGCCGGTCCGCCACCTATGAAGATCGTGTGAAAACGTCGCAGCCAATCGACGGTCTTGGGCGCATCGAGCAGCCGCTGCAATTGGGTCGGCACCAGCGATAAAAACCAATCGCCCGCCGCCAGGGCCGGCACTTCACCCACCGCCAGTTGTGGCCATGACCAAGGCAGATGGTGGCCACCCGTCGCCCGGCAGCGCACCGCCGCCATCAGGCCGCTGACATGGTGCAGCGGCAGAACCCCGATTGCGTTAACCCGCCCCACACCGGTGTGCGCACAGAAACCGGCCACGGCAGCGCCCAGGGTGCGCTCATCGTGCCGGGCAAAGCGCATACCACCGCCCGATCCTCCGGTCGGCACGCAGAGCCATCCCTCCCGCCTCTCGGATCTGGGCTCGTCGGCCGCTGTTTGCGTGATACGTGCGAATTCCGCACGCTGGGTCGGCGACCACTGCACATCGCAGAGGAATACCCCTTCCCCGTGTTCTTCCGCCACGCCTGCGGAACGCAGGATTTCTTCTAGCTCAACTCGTTCCATACGGCCTCCTGGTCGATCCGCACGACATCCTCCCAACGCAGAAATGGTGCCAGCGCCGGTCCGTCAAAACGCGTATCCGCAAATAACGGCCACACGCCGAAGCCGAGTGCCCGGGCCGGTTGGTTCCAACGAAAGGCGAGCCCGAGCGCAGTTTTTGCTCCAACCGCGGTCTCGAGTGCACTGGAAATCACCACGCTGGCCCTCGCTGTCCCCAGTCTCGCCATCACCGCCACCGGATCCCCGCATAGCGAAGGCTTTACGATGAACACTCCGGGCCACCCAAGCTCCAGCCAGTGAGCCACATCGCCATCCCCGACCAACGATTCATCGAGCGCGATTGGCGTCGGGAAATCTCTGGCCAGTCCGAGCAACAGATCCTCCGACCTCCGGTGCAGGGCCGCGCCCTGTGAAGTCTCGGTGTAGCAGGGTTGCTCGATAAATTCTATCGGGCGCTCCGCGGCCCGTTCCAGCCAACGCTCGGCTTGCCGGCCTTGCCAAGCCCCGTTGGCATCCAACCGCAACTTGGCACCCTCCGGCAATAACGCACAGACGTCATCGAGCAGGGCGAGTTCGTCCGCCAAATCACCCACGCCCACCTTCCATTTGAAAACCCGAAAACCGGCTTCGGCCAGGGGTGCGATGCGCTCCAACACGCTCCGACCAGCCGGCAGCAGTGCAGCGACCGGCAGGGGCTTGGGTCGTCCGACTGTGCGGACGGCATCAGCCCCAGCGACTTCTGTATGGGCGGCCGCCAGTGCATTGCGCAGGCAGGCGAATTTTGCCGGCACCTGCGCGATTAGGCCTGCATCTACGTCCGCACCCAGTTTGCCGCATGCCTCCCCGGCTTCTTCGGCGGTTTCAGTCCCGAACCAGGGCAAAGTTGCCGCCTCCCCGAATCCCACTCGGCCGTTGGGGGCCTCGAGCCGGACCATCAGGCCCTCCCGCTCAGTCCAAACACCCCGGGCCGTGCGCAGCGGAGCGCGCAGCAGCAGCCGGTAGCGGCGGTAGTGGAGGCGGCATTTCATCCGCCCATCGTCAAGGGGTGTGCCCTGCGGTGCAAACCCGACTTTCTGTTTGCTCTTTTTTTCAATGGGCGTAATCCGTTCGCGGCAACTCATGACCAAGATTGCCGCGTCTTCTCCCGCCCATCCCGACGTTGAATTTTATCTGCCGGCTGCCGCATTTTTTCGCGCCAACCTGCCGATGGCGCTGACCTTCGACGACGTCTCGTTGGCGACGCTCTATTCGGAAATCCTGCCCAAGGATGCCGACACCTCGACCAGCATCTCCGACACGGTCCGTCTCCAGATTCCCATCATCTCGTCCGACATGGACACCGTGACCGAGTCGCGCATGGCCATCGCGATGGCGCTCAACGGCGGTCTCGGACTCATCCATTACAACATGCCGGCCAAGGATCAGGTCAAGGAGGTCGCCCGCGTGAAGCGCCACATCCACGGCTTGATCCAGGACCCCATCACCGTCGCCCCCGACCTGCTGATTGCCGACGTGCTCGCGATGATCGAGCAGCGAAAATTTTCCTTCAGCACGTTTCCCGTGGTGAACGCCGCCGGCAAACTTGCCGGCCTCCTCTCCGGCAACGTCGTCAAGGAGCGCTATAAGAACAAGCGAGTCACCGACGTGATGACCCCGCGCGCCCAACTCATCACCGAGCGTGAAAGCGCCGTCGCCCGGGATCCCATCCGCGCCGCCGACAAATTTTTCACGGCCCACGTCGGGCTCAACAAGATGCTCGTCGTGGACGCGAGCGACCGCCTGCGCGGCCTTGTGACCAGCACCGACGTCGAGAAAATCACCAGCGAGACCAAGACCCGGCTCAAGCCCGCCCGCGACGCGCAATTCCGCCTCGTTGTCGGTGCCGCCCTTGCCTCCGTCCGCAAGCCAACCGGCGAACTCGACCGCACAGCCTTCCTCGAGCATGTGGGCCATCTGGTGGATGAACACATCGACGTCGTCGCCATCTCCACCGCCCACGGCCACACCGCCGGGGTCGGGGACATGGTGAAACTGGTGCGCCAGGCCTTCCCGCAGCTCACGATTATCGCCGGCAACGTCACCAGCGCCGCCGGTGTCGAGTTTCTGGCCGGGTGCGGGGCCAACGCCGTAAAGATCGGCCAGGGGCCCGGCTCGATCTGCACCACCCGCATCGTCGCCGGTGTCGGCATTCCCCAGCTGACCGCCCTCTATGCCGCCAGCACCGTTGCCAAAAAACAAGGCACCCGGCTGCTGGCCGACGGCGGTATCACCAAATCCGGCGACATCGTCAAGGCCCTCACCCTCGCCGACGCCGTCATTTGCGGCGGCCTGTTGGCCGGCTGTCGCGAAGCCCCCGGCGAGATCATGGAAATCAGCGGCAAACTCTATAAACAATACCGCGGCATGGGCTCGCATGCGGCCATGAAGGCTGGCAGTGCCGCCCGCTACGGCCACGACCAGGATGACAAGTTCCGCAAAATCTCCGCCGAAGGCATCGAAGCCCTCAAGGAGGTCAGCGGCTACACTGACGACGTCCTAGCCAACCTGATCGGCGGCCTGCAGAGCGGCATGGGCTACCTCGGCGCCGCCACCTTGCCGGAACTCCGCGCCAAGGCCCGCTTCATCCGCGTCAGCCCGGCCGGTCAAAAGGAAGCTGCGCCGCACGACGTCATCGAGGTTTCGACGCGAAAGAACTGAGCTTGCCGCCGGTTCCATGACACGATCGGCTGCCCCGCATTGCCGGTTTTTGTTTGCTCTCGCCCTCACAGTCGCGTTTTCCCCTTTGCGGCAACAGGGGTTTGGCTTTCGAACGACTTCGGTTGCCGCGCCAACCATGTCCCTCAACCCTTTCACCAGCCAGCTCATCGCGGACGTCGGCATTTCGCTCGGCGACGAAGGCAAGGGCCGCCTCATTCCCGAGGTTGCCAACGAGCTCCGCGACACGCCGTCCCCCGTCTCCGTCGTGCTCAAGGTCAACGGCGGCGCCAACTCCGGCCACACCGCCGGCGGCATCAAACTCAATCTTCTCCCTGCCGGGGTCGTCGTGCGCGATGCCGTCCACCTCTGCATCGGCAGTGGCGTTGTGGCCGACCCGCGCAAGATCTGGTGGGAAGCCACCCCGCTTGAGCACAAGCATTACGCCGTGCTCTCCCGGTTGCTCATCGATGAGCGCACCTTGGTGTCGGACCTCACCCATCGTCTGCTCGATCTGGCGTGGGAGGATTACCGTGTCAGTTTCCTCAAGGAAGCGCCCCGCGGTTCCACCGGCCGTGGCATCACGCCTGCCTACCTCGACGAGGTCGGCCAACAGCAGATCACCTACGCTGACTTCCTCGGCGGCCCGAATTATTTCGCCCGCAAGCTCGCCCAGCGCGCCGACCGCGCCTTACGCACCATCCAGCATGTTTGTCGCGTGAATGAGGCGACTTGGAACGGTTTCTTTGAGAAACTCTCCACCGCCGAGCGGCGCGCCAACGACGAGGCTGTGCAACTCGGGCAGTTCCCCGCCGCTGAGTTCGACTTCCACCAGTTCCGCGGGGCCGCGCCTTTCTCACTCAACCTCGACCGCCTCACCGCCGTTTATTGGGACGCCGGTACGCGCCTCGCCCGGAACATCGGCGAGGTCCGCGAACTCATCCTCAGCGAGCTCACGGCCGGCCGCACCATCATCGGCGAGTTCGGCCAGGCCTACTGGCTCGACAAGCGTCAGGGGTTCTCGCCGAACGTCACCGCCTCGCATACGTTCACCCCGGAGTTTTTTCAGAGTGCGAACATCCCGGTGCAGCCCATCCACACCTTCGGGGTGGCAAAGGCCTACGACACCAAGGTCGGCACCCACACGTTCCTCACCCAGATGAACGATGCCCACCCCCTCGCCGAAAAACTCAAGCAGATCGAGTTCGGCACCAGCACCGGACGTCAGCGCATGGTCGGCTGGTATGACGCCGTCGAAAAAGGTGACGCGCTTCGCTATGGCGGCTTTCAGGACCTGATGATCAACAAGCTCGATGCCCTCACACATAGCGGAGCCTGGAACGGCGACTTGCTCATCTGCACCGCCTATGAGGATGCCGGCGGCCGCCGCTACGCGCACGTGCCCCGCAACGAGGCGGTCCGGAAAACCCTGCGCCCCGTTTACACCAAACACCCGGGCTGGGCGGAGGACCTCTCGGCCGTTCGCACCTTCGCCGCTCTGCCCCGCAACGCCCAGCGCTACGTCGCGGCGATGATGAAGAACCTCCTGGAGGTGGCTTACGCCGACGGCGTGCGCCCCGGCGCGGACAAACTGCCCAACCTCCGCTATCTCGGTGTCGGCCCCCAGCCCTCGCAGATCATCAAGGATGTGCCCGCGACCAATGATTTGGTGAACCTGGCCTGAGCCCGTTCAACGGAGCGGGGCGGTTGGCAGGCTTTCCCCTTGGCTGCGCACCGGCAGCACAAGCTTGCATTGAAACATCGCACTCACGACGACCGGAAGGGCAGAGACGGCCGCCACCATGCAGGCCGTCGTCAACGGTGCACCCAGCAGATAGCCCAGCACCACCGTGGTGATGCTGCCGACCAGAAAAATCACGGTAAAATCCCGCAGCGCCATGAGCCCGACGATGCCGAGTGCTGCGATTGGCAGCGCAGCTGTCAACGGCAGCATCACGCAAAGCATCGCCAGCACATAGCCAACCGGCGCAAACATCGCGTTGTCCTTGCGCCGGGTCACCATCTGCGGGATCAGCCCCAGCAGGAGCAAGCCGCTCAAAACTGCCGTGACCTGGCTCCGAGGCTCTCCCGGCACCGGGGTGACGGAAAAATTAAGCAGCCACACCGCCAGCCCGATGCGCACTGCATCCATCCATAATGCCGGCTGCCAGCGCCACCACCAATGCCGGTGACGGCGGGCCGGATCGGTGAGCTGCTCGTAGGAGCGCAGGCGCAGGCTGGCGGGGAAGATGCGTTCCGCCGGATAAAAAAGCATCAACAACGCCGGTAAAAAGAATCCCCACTCGATTACCATACCCGGTCCTTACGCTTTCCCGTGGCAGCTTCCAAGGGGATTCCTGCACCCTGCGTCAAAAATCCTGCAGCCGACCGGCGCCATTTCCACGTTGCGGTTCAAGGCATGCCATCACTTCTCCGAGGAGGTAGATCGAACCAGTCACCACCAACACATCCTCCGGCCCACCGGCCGTGCAGCCACCCGCTGCCGGGAAAAGTCTGGCAACCTCCGACCGCATGCAGCGTCCCGCATATCCCGCCGGCATCAATGCCTCGAGTTCGGCGTGGGTGCAGGCCCGCGGCTGCTGCGGCACGACGAAGTGCACTTCCCGTGCAAACCGGCATACCGTTTCAACCAACGGCCGGGCCCGGGCGGCTCCCAGCACCCCGGTGATGACCACCGGACGCCGCCCCGTCTCCTCACACAGATGCTGCAGATTCACCGCCAGCACCGCCGCCCCCTCGGGATTGTGCGACGCATCGAGGACCAGCAGCCGGCCGTCGAGTCGCACGCGCTGCCAGCGACCGGGCCAGTCCACGTGATACAGTCCGGCCGCAATAACCGCAGCCGTGATTTGCCATTTTGCCGGCAGGGCCCGGGCCGCCAAGGTCGCTGTCGCGGCATTCCAACGCTGGTAGTCGCCCTCCAGATTGCTGTGCGGGTAGCGATCAAGATTATCGCCGAACTCCGCCACCACGGACAGCACCGTCGCGTCTGCCGCCTCCGCCCGCGCCCGGATGACCCGCTCCGCTGCCTCTGGCATGCGCCCGATAACCACCGGTCGGCCGGGCTTGATGATGCCGGCCTTCTCGGTGGCGATCTGCTCGTAGGTATCACCCAGAAACTCACAGTGATCCAGGCTGATGGACGTGATGACACTGACTTCCGGTGTAATAATATTGGTGGCGTCAAGTCGGCCACCCATGCCTACCTCGATCACCCCGATTTCGCACCGGCGACGCGCAAATTGCAGCAGCGCCATCGCAGTCATGAATTCAAAGAAACTGGGATGGTCCTCCGGGTGGTCCGCTCCAATCCGTTCCGCCAAGGGCCGCAGTTCGCGGACATAGGCGCAGATCTCGTTTTCCGTCAGTTTCCGCCGTTCCACCTGCACCCGCTCCCCCATTTTCACCAAGTGGGGAGAAGTGTAGAGCCCGGTGCGCCAGTTGGCCGCATGCAGTATGGCGTCCAGCATCGCCGCCACCGAGCCCTTGCCATTCGTGCCGGCCACATGCACCAGCGGCAGCGCCCGCTCCGGATGGCCGATGGCGGCGGCGAGCCGGGTCATGCGATCGATGCCAAACTTCGGTCCATGGGCTTTGAGTCCGAAGAGATACTCCGTCACCGCCGTGTAATCGGTGGGGTCGCAGTTCGCCATGGGGGCTGGTGGGCTCAGTTCTTGGCCGACGGCACCGGCTTCGCTTTGAGGTAGATCGCCTGCAAAATGTCCCGCAGGCGGTCGCGCATTTCGGTGCGGCTCACAATCTGGTCGAGCAGACCGTGTTTGAGCAGAAACTCCGAAGTCTGGAAACCCGGCGGCAGGATTTGTTTCGTCGTGTCCTTGATCACCCGGGGGCCTGCAAAGCCAATCAGCGCACCGGGCTCGGCCAAGATGACATCGCCCAGCATGGCATAACTGGCCGACACCCCGCCCGTGGTCGGATGAGTCAGCACCGAGATATACGGCAGACGCGCCTCTGCCAGCCGGCCGAGGGCGGCACTGGTCTTCGCCATCTGCATCAGGGAAAGGATGCCCTCCTGCATGCGGGCGCCGCCCGAGGTGCTGAAGATGATGCAGGGAATTTTGCGGTTCAACGCCGTCTCGATGGTGCGGGTGATTTTCTCGCCCGTCGCCGAGCCGAGTGTGCCGCCGCAGAACCGGAAATCCATCACCGCGATGGCCACATCGATGCCATGGATTCTACCCACGCCGCAAATCACGGCCTCAGGCAGCCCGCTTTCCCGTTCGTATTTCTTCAGCCGGGTCGTGTAGGGTGTGGTGTCGGTGAAACCGAGCGGATCGGCCGAGCGCACCTGGGCGTCGGTCTCGATAAATGACCCCTCGTCCAGCAATCTGGCCAGCCGTTCGCGCGCCCCGATCGGAAAGTGATGACCGCTGGCGGGCACCACCATCTGGTTTTCCTCAATCTCCTTGGCGAACAGGATGGCGCCCGAGATCGGATCCTTGGTGTAAAGCCCCTTGGGTATGTCCTTCTTGCGGCTTTTGCGGACCGTATAGGTCGGTTTGTCGAAATGCATGGCGGGGTTCAGCCGTGGCCGAAAGTCAAAACGTCAAGGTTCAGGCAACCGGTGCGCCGGAGCACGCGGGCGCAGCTGTTAAGGGTGGAACCAGTGGTGAAAACGTCATCAACGAGAAGGTAATGCTGGGCCGGAGTTATGGCCGCGCCAGGAGCCAGTGCAAAGGCATTTTTGAGGTTGGCCAGCCGCGTGTGCCTGTCGTGATAGGTTTGCGATTGCGTGTCTTCGATCCGGCGCAGCAGGGCCGCCGCTTGGGTGCCTCCGCCGGCAATACGCACCAGGCATTCGGCCAGCAACTGGCTCTGGTTGTAACCGCGTTCCCGCTCCTTGCGCGGATGCAATGGAACCGGCACCAGCACGGCCCCGCGCACCCATTCACCCAGCGCCGGCACTTGGCGGAAGATGGCCGTCACATCCTCCATGACGTGAAGTCCATGATGATATTTCAACTCATGCACCATCGCCCGGATCGGCCCTTTCAGCAGCACCGCCGTGCGACCCTCACGATAGGCCGGGGCCAGACCCTGGCAATGCGGACACATCCGCTCACCTTGCACCTCGCCGTAATATGGGTGACCGCACGTCGTGCAATGCGGCGGTCGCACGAATTCAATCTGCCGGGCGCAAGCGGCGCAGATATGCCCGTAGGGACCGGCCTCGACCAAACCCCGGCACTGCACACAGACCGGCGGAAACAGCATGCCCGCCAGTCCGCGCACCCACGGCTTTGACTTTTCATAGTAGAAAGCTGCGTGGCCCTTCACCCACGGCTTCGTCTGCGTGTTCACCGGTAGAAGACCCTGACCAAAAACAGCCCCTGCGCCGGTGCGGTCTGGACCGCCGCCGTGCGCTGCCGCCCCGCCAAAATGTCCCGGACCTGCCCCGGGGTGAGTTTCCCCTCCCCCACTGCGACCAGCACCCCGACCAGACTGCGCACCATCTTGTAGAGGAAACCATCCGCCTCGGCGATGATGCGCACCCGCCGGCCCCGCTGCTGGATCTCCAGTCGCCGCAAGTCCCGCACCGTGCTTTCCCGCAGGGTGCCGTTCAACGCCGTAAACGCACGAAAATCATGCCGGCCGCGCAGCACCGCCGCCGCCGCCGCCATCGCGGTGCAATCCAGTGACTTGAACACGGGCCAGCTGTATGGTCGTTCAAACGGGTCCGCGTCGCCAAGGTGCACCCGGTAGGCATAGCGCTTGCCCTTGGCCTGAAACCGCGCGTGAAAATCCGCCGGAGCGATCCGCGCAGATTTTATCTGAATTGCAAATGGCAGCCCCACCCGCAGGGCCGCGAGCAGCTTGGGCGCACCGTGCTTCCATGCGGCATCAAAATGAAACACCTGTCCGCTCGCGTGCACCCCGGCGTCCGTCCGGCCGCTGCCATGGATGCGCACCGGCCGCTTAAATATCTCCCCCAACCGCGCCTCGATGACATCCTGCACCGCCCGGCCTCCCTGTTGACTCTGCCAGCCCGCAAAACTGCCGCCATCATAGGCGCAGATGCATTTCCAGCGGAGCACTTGGGGCTTGGTTGTCGTCATGGGGAAGCCTGTCGTTGGGCATCAGCCTTGGCAAAGGCGGCTTGCAGGCAACGATGGTTTTGCCACACATCCCACCGCCTGCAAGCAGGCTCATCTGCACCCTTATGTCTGCTCCTCGCCACCGCCACCTTATCTGGGATTGGAACGGCACTCTCCTCGACGACCTCACTCTGTGCATCGACGTGATGAACGCCATGCTTGACCGTCGCCAGCTCCCTCGGCTCGACCTTGCCCGCTACCATGAGCTCTTCGATTTTCCCGTGCGCGCCTACTACGAACGCCTCGGTTTCAATCCCGCCCGCGACAATTTCGAACGCCTGAGCATCGAGTTTATCACTGGTTACGAAGCCCGCCGTCTTGAAAGCACGCTCCACCGTGACAGCCGCAGAGTTCTGGCCGCCGCCGCGGCCGCCGGCCTGCAGCAGTCCATTCTTTCAGCCTACCGCCAGGAGACCCTTCGTGAAATCGTGCAGCACTTCGGCATTGCCACTTACTTTGACCACATCACCGGCCTCGATAACATCCATGCATATAGCAAGGTCACTCTCGGGCAGGACCTCATCCGCCTGCTCGGCATCCCGCCGGGCGATATCCTCCTCGTCGGCGACACGCGGCACGACTTGGAAGTCGCGCGCGAACTGGGCGTCGACTGCGCGCTCATCGCCGCCGGCCATCATCCTGCCGACCGCCTGCGGGCCGGCGGCGGCCACGTTTTCCCCGACCTCGCCGCCTTCGCCGCGGCCCACGGGCTTTAGGGTTGCTCCGTGTCGGGCGGCGGCAGCGCCTGATCCAGGTAATCCTGCAAAATCAGAGTCGCCGCCCGCGAATCGATGATGCCGCTGGTGCGCACTTCGCGCCGCTTCGCCTTCCCGATCGTGGACTCGGCCTCGTAGCTGGTCAGTCGCTCATCCACCAGATGCACCGGCAGTTTGAATTTATCCCGCAGCCGGTCCGCAAACGCATCCATTTCCTTGGCTTTGAACCCCACCGTGCCGTCCATGTTGAACGGATAGCCCAGCACTAGGTCTGTCACGCGCCTTTGCCGGACCACCTCGCCCAGTGCCGCCCAGCGCTGGCCCGGAGTCGCCTGCACGAGTGCCGGTAGCGGGGTGGCCACGCCGAGCGCGTCCCCATAACTGAGACCAATGCGCCGGGAACCATAATCAATGCCAAGGCAACGCATGCCACGATATGGCCCGGTGACCGCCGCGGGCGCAATTTCAATTGCACCGGCATGGGGTTCGGTTGTCGTTGCCCGGTTTATGTCCATCATTGACGCCCCGTTGGAACTATCGGTCGAGGAGGCCAAGCATCTGCTCGATACCCGACCCGCCCAGACGCTGCTCGTGGATGTGCGCGAACCCCATGAACTCGCAATCTGCCGCCTGCCCTTTGCGGAGCACATTCCCATGCGGCAGATTACCGGACAAGCCAGTGCCCTCGCCCGTGACCGGCACATCCTCGTGCTCTGTCATCACGGCGGGCGCAGCCGGCGCGTCACGCAGTTTCTGCGTCAGAGCGGCTTGACCAATGTCAGCAATGTCACCGGTGGCATCGACGCCTGGGCCGAGCGCATCGATCCCACGCTCGCGCGGTATTAACCGAGATGCAGTTCGGGATGCCGGATGGTGTAAGCGCGCACGTAATCCGCAAACGCCGCTTTCAGCCGCATCGTGATCGTATCCGCCGCCACGCGGTAGTGGTGCTCGTCGATGCTGGCCACGGGTGACACGTCCTTGGTGGTTGAAAGCATGAAACACTCCTGCATCCCGCCGAGATCCGCCGGCCTGATCACGGTTTCCCGGAGGGAGAGGCCGGCTGCGGGTGCGATCAGACGGACGACGAGATCGCGGGTGATGCCGGCCAGCAGACCGGCCGCGAGCGGCGGGGTCTGAATCTCACCATCGCGGACAAACCCAAGATTGGCCACCGCTGCCTCGGTCACTTCATTGGCAAGGTTGGTGATCACGACTTCATCCGCTCCGCGGTTCCGGGCCTCGCGCAGGCAGAGGAGATTGTTGAGATAGTTGCCGGTTTTCCATGCCGGATTGAGACAGGCGGCGGGATTCCGGCGCAATTCCGTGGCCAGGGAAAGCCGGTAACCATGCGCGAGCTTCTCCGGCGGCAGTCCCCGGTTGGCCTGCACCAGCAACACAAAATCCGCCCGGTCCGCGAGGCCGGGATCAAGCCCGATCGGCCCGCCGCCGCGGGTCACCTGCAACCGGACATACAGCTCCTCCCGCTGCGCTGTCGCAGTCCGAAAGGCCAGGACCGTGCGTTGGATCTCACCAAGCATCATCTCCGGGCCGCACGGTAACGCCAGATGCAGGGCCGCGGCCGACTGTTCGAGCCGTGCCCAATGCTCGTGCCAGGCAAAAAGGACACCATCATAGGTGCGCCAGACTTCATAGACCGCATCCCCATATAGAAAGCCGCGATTGAGTGGCGCAATGGAAGGTGCGCCTGCATCGTGCAGGCGGCCATTGGTGTTCGCTTGGATATAGTCGGCAGTCATCCGGGAGATGACGATTGCCAATCGCTCCGGATGGCCAGCATAAAAAAACCTCCGCGGACGGCGGAGGGTTGATTGTTCCGGAACTGGCTGCGGCCTATTTCTTACGCCGCTTGGTCAGACCGAGCTCGCGCTTGATGTTCTGCACGCTCGGGAGCGAGATACCCAGCGTCTTGGCGATTTCCCGGCCGGTTTTGCCGGCTTCGGCCAGCGCTTTCAACTTCGCCTTGGTCTCAGTTGTGATCACCGCCCGCTTGCGGCGCTTGGCGGGAGCACTGGTGTGGCGACCGCCGGCGGCCGCCGCTTTTACGGCCTTGAGAAAAGCCTCTGTGCTGCTGAACCCATGCTGCGTCGGCAGCGCGGCCAGCTGACGGTTGTGTTTGGCCGCGACCGCCTGTTCGAGTTTTGACACTTTGGCGCGCGCCGCCGCCAGTTCCTTGAGTATATTGTTTTTTGCCATGATGTGGACAATCTGGCGGGATTTATCATCAGCTGCAAGCAATATGGTCTGGCGATATTATTGTCCTGCCTGGACTCACTACAGGATACTACAGTGCTATATGATGCAGACTATTGCCCCTCAGTGCCCGCGCCGGAACTTCGCCGGTCCGCAACCGGCATGGCGCTTGAACACCCGGCTGAAATGATGGCGGTTGGCAAACCCCACTGCCTCGGCCACCTGCTCAATCGAGCCTTCGGTGAAGGCCAGTTGACGTGACGCCTCGCGGATCCGCCGCTCCGCCACAAACGCCGCCGGCGTCCGCCCGGTCCGCACCTTGAACCAGCGGATGAAGGCCTCCACGCTCATCCCCGCCTGGTCCGCCATGGCCGCGTTGCCGATCGCGCCCCCCAGGTTGTGCTCAATCCAATTGCATACCCGCCACAACCTTTCCGGCACCGCCTCAGCGCGCACGGATGGGCTCCCGGCAAACACCAGATGCAGCAGCGCCGCCCCCGTGTGCTGCACCGCTGCGACCTCCCGCGCCCCGATGCGGTCGCGCAGTTCCGCCGCCACGGTCCGCACGGCCAGACTGGCCCGCAGGGTAAAAACCTCCGGTGCCGCCAAAGGGAGCGCGCGATATAGTGAAAAATGCAGCCACAGATGCTCGACCCCCGCCTGGCTGCCACAGTCGAACGGCACCCCGGCCGGCATCACCACCACCTGTCCAGGTCCGAGGTTGAACCGCCGCCCACCCGCTTTCACC
>CAJBES010000246.1 GCA_903952145.1 uncultured Opitutaceae bacterium
ATGAGTCCGGTGGTGAGGTCGATGTCCTTGATTGGCGCACAGGAGTGATAGTTCCACTCCAGTCCGGGCTCGTCTGCCTGCACCTCATCCAAAATCAGGAAGTAGTGCGGCCGGACAAATAGCACCCGGCGCCGGTATTTTTTGAAAGCCTTGTAGGAATTGCCCAGGTCGGCGGAGAGGTAATCGCACTGCTCCCCGAAAATGACCGGCTCCAGCACCACCGCATGTTTCGCGTCGCGGTAGGCCTGGTTTTGGCCGCGCAGCGTGACCAGATTGTGATAGGCTGTCCCACCAAAGAAAAGGTGCGCGGGGTCCTGATATTTGATGGTCCCCGGATCGGCGGCGAACCTTTCGCCGTAGGCCTCCATGATGAACTGGCCCTTGTCGTTGTGACAGTGCTCAAAGGTCTGCGGTCCGCCCTCGAAGAATAAGAGCATGTCGCCATGGTCGCAGCCGGTCCGGAGCGTCACCCGTTCGCAGACCTCAAAGCGCCGGCCGTTTTCCAGGCTGGGTTTGACCGGTGCCCCCTCCTCAAAAAGAATCAGGTTGAGCAAACCCGAGGTGCTGCAGGCGCCGCAAACCGGCTTGCCGAAAAACAGGCTGCCGGGCGGATTGGCCCGGGGCTGGTAGAATTTGTGCCAGAGCCAGAGCGCATTCCGGTCGCCATAGTGTTTCGCGAAGAACAGAAAGGAGCTGTTCATGAAATGGTAGCCCAGCGTTTCATTATTGTCGCCCATGCACAGGAACGAGAGGTGCTCCCGGGCGAGCGACCGGATGTGCATCATGAAATTCATCGTCTGGCCCAGGTGGGGCGGTGCGTAGTCCCGCACGCTGATGCCCTGGTGCCGGGTGATGCTGATCAGGGAGGCCACGACGTTCTGCGTCGTGTATTCCCAATAGCCCGGGCCCTCGTTCGTGGCGCCGTCCACCTTGTAATAATTGTGCAGCATCCGCGGAAACCACCGGATGCCCCGCTCCAGATTGGCCTCAATATCCGGATGACTCCGCCGGGCGACCAGGGCGGCACAGACGAACCCGGCCGTGTAGACCGCGCCCTGGTTGCTGCTGAGCAGATAACCCTCCCCGTTCAGGCGGAGATACATGTCCAGCCACGGCAGTCCCTTGGTGTAGAGGGCATCCTCCACTTCGGTCCGCTCGGTCGCCGAGAGCAGGGGATGGATGAAGTCATAGCACAGCGCCACGGCTTCGGCGGTGGACGACTCGATGAAGGGCGCGCGATAACCCGGCAGACCGCTGGGGATGCGGCTCGCAAACCCGGCCTGCCACGTCTCGCAGCGGACCGTGGAAAACAAGGCCCGCCGCGCGTTCTGCCCGTAGCGCAAATCCCCGGTCAGCGCATACGCCACCGCGCTGTAGATAAGGCAGCTGTTGTAATGATACATCTGATCCGACGGCGACACCCGGCGTTCGCAACCCTGGTTGCCCAGGTCCACGGGCAAATACCGGCCGACATATTGCTCGGGCACGTAGTCCAGATGGCTGGCGGCCTCGGCGATGATTTCATCGGCCATCTTTTTCAAGGGCCCGGGTCTTTGCGCCGCCGCACGCAATTTGAGGAATTCCTCCCGACCGATCATGATGCCGACCGGCAGGATGCCCGCCTCCAGGTTCTCCACGCGCTCCGGGGGCGGCACCGCGGGGATGCCCGATGCCTGACCCACTTTGGCGGGATCGGTCCCGGTGTGCTCCAGCAGGATCCAGCGCATTGAGGAGGCCACCTGCACGTCGATCGCCTCGTGAATCTCTGGTTCCGCCTGCTCCAACTCCACGGTCAGCGCCGTCAGCCGGCGCCCGGAGATCGGGGCGCGCATCTCATCACCCCCGCCCAAGCCCCGCCGCCGGTCGATGGCGCGCACCGGCATGCCGTCAATCTCGAGGATGAGGCTGAAATTTGCGCGGAGGTCGGTCGCGGTCCAGACGGTCACGGCCTGGTAGCCTGAGATATCCACGTTCATCCGCCGGGTGTAGGCGGTCTGATGCCGGCGCCCGGGCTTCTGGAGATAGCGCAGGTTGGCATACATCCAGGCCACGTCCAGCGCCTGTTCGCCCGCGGGCAACACAGCCCGGCCGGTGTGCGTCCAATCGCTCCGGTCCCACATCCGCTCGTGCAGGAAATTGACCACCATGTCCTCGCCGGGCGTGACCGGCACGAGCGGCGAGTCGTCCGGCCACGTCACCAGCCCCAGTTCCAGCACCGTGCCGGCGAAGGTGGCGGTGCCGGCGGTGAGCCGGAGGCGTTTGACCTCATGCAGTCCCGCGGGACGGCCCACCGGCTTCAGCGAGGAGGCGGTGAAATACATCGTGTTCCAGCCCGACCACTCGACGACGAAGCTGGTCCGGTAACCCGAGGTGACCGGCTGATCCGCGGCGGCGCCGCAGTCAAAAACCACATCGACGAACAGCATCGTCTGGCGGTTCGATTTTACCGGCACCCCGATCGCCCAGACTTTGGTGCCGGCCGCCGGTGCGACGAGGGGAACGGCAAAGGTCGTCGCCGCCGTGGTGTCCCAGACGTGCTGGGAATTTTCCTCGGCGGCGCGGCCCGTGCGATTGGCAAAGCCGTCATGGGCGTGGGAGTCGTGAAGTTTATCATTCATGGAATTGAATCACGGTCGGAGGGCGGGGGAGGGTGCGTCACGCCGGGGTCGGGGCAGGTGATACGGTGGACGCCCCGCCCACTTCCGGCGGTGTGAAATGCTTGTCGCCACCGAGTTTTTTCCATTGCAGGAAAAGCGTCCAGGTTGCGATCAGCGCCAGGACGGTGCAGAGACCGCTCAGGACGTAAATGTAACGATAATCGCGTATCACCCCCAGCAGCATGCCGACGAGGGGCGGGGCGATGATCAGGCTGGAGATGCCGAAGATGGCGTTGGCGCCGACGAACTGCCCGTAGCGGCTCCGCGGCAGCAGCCGGAGGCCCAGGGCCATGTAGGGCCCGATGAAAATCGCAATGGCGATCTGATTCACACACGCCCACAGCAGGAGGCTGTTGGGACCGTGGATAAACCAGAAGCAGCAGAGATAGCTCACGCACTCCAGGAACATCCCCACCACCGCGACGCGGAGGGGATGGAAACGGTCCACAAAATGCCCGACCACCAGGAAAACGGGGATTTGCACCAGAAAGGTCCAGCCATTCACCTCGCCAAATTCCTGGAGCGACAGTCCCAGCGTCGTCGCATAGTCAGGTTGACCCGCCTTGGTCGCAAAAAATACGACGTAGGCAAGCGGGGCCAGGGAGGCCCAGTTGAAAAACGTCATCACATAGAAATTGAGGTAGAAGGGATGGCTGAAACTCTCCCTCAAAAAGCCTTTGATCGCCCCGAGGCGGCCGCCCGGCGCCTTGGGCGGCGGCGGGGGATAGGTCCCCTCCTTCACGCGCCAGACAATCAGGCAAAACGCCCCCGCATAGAGCAATCCGATCAGCGCGTAGACCTGAAAGGTGTAGGCTTCGAGCCAGCGGAGCACCCAGCGATTGAACGCGAGACTCCCCAGCGCGCCGATGGCGCGGTAGATGCCCGAAAATTTGCCGATGACCTCCGGCGGAATCACGTCGGCCACCAGGCAACCGTAGGACTGCACGAGAAAGGCATTGAAAAGCATGAATACAACCAGACAGACTAGGATCCATCCGAGCGTGCAGCCCGCCTGCGTCAACTGCGCGCCCAGCCCGAGCCACGCCAGCGCCTGATGGAGGAGCGCCCCCGCCGGCTTGGCCGCCCCGAGGAGGAACAGACAGAGCACCACCGGGGGGATGCACCACAGCAGAAACGGCCGCCGCCGCCCCAGCGGACTGCGATGGCGATCACTCTTGGCTCCCACCACCGGATACCACAGAAAGACGACCGCCGATGAGAGGCTGCTCTTAAGACCAATCAGGGTATCGCTGGCCCCTTCCCATCGCATCTGGAGGGGTACCGCTGCCGCCGGCAGCATTTCCAATAATTGGAAGAAAAAATCCCCCCAGAGCATCCAGAACATCACCTGCAGCAGTGCCGCGCGCGTATAGGTGAGGGTCCCCACCCGGTATAGTTTGGGCTCGGGCGGCGTAGCAGCGGGGGTGTCCACGAAAGATTGGGTTGGCAATTGGGGTGAGGAACGAAACGCGGGGGGATTAGTTGCCGCGTTAGCCCGGGGGTCGTCAATGCCCCGCAGATGCTACCGGTAGATTAGCCAGGCGGGGCGCACCGTGGTCCGGGGATCGCCGGGGCCGTCAGCGGGCATGGGCGATGACAAAATCGACCAAGGCCTGCGACTGAAACCAACCCGGCCAGTAATTGTGCCCCTGCCCCGGGAAGACAATCAGCTGCATTTCGCCGCCGAGTTGCCGGTAGCGTTTGGCCAGAATGGACGAATTCCGGTCCATCGGCACGATTTCATCCAAGTTTCCGGTCAACCGGCGGGCGTAGTGGGGGAAAGACCCGGTTTGGATTCAGGCGGAGCCGTTCCGACCGCCGGTGGCCGGTAATCCTGGTCGCCGCCCAGTCCCTTCCATTGCAGGTAAAGGAAGACACAGGCAATGAAGGCCGCGATGTTGCTGAGACCGGAGATGAGAAAAGCGTAACGGTAATCGCGGATCCACTGGAGCAACAATCCCATCAATGGTGGCGCGATGACGAGACTGGTGATGCCAAAGATAATGTTGGCGCTCACAAACTGCCCGTAGCGTTCCCGGGGCAGCAAGCGGGGCCCCATCGCCATCGCGGCCCCGAGATAGATCGCGAGCGACGCCTGATTGATGCAGAGCCAAAACAGCATGCTGGCGGCATCGCTGATCAGCCAGTAACAGCAGAAGTAACTGGCGACGGTAAGAAACAGGCCGGCCATGGCCACGCGCAGGGGATGAAACTTGTCCACAAAATAGCCGACCACGAGGAACACCGGGATCTGGATCAGGAAGGTCCATCCCTTCACTTCACCGAACTGCTGGAGTGAAAGTCCGAGGGTTTCCGCGTAGTCCGGCTTGCCGGCCTTGGTCGCAAAAAACACCACGAAGGACAGTGGCGCGAGCGAGCCCCAGTGAAAAAAGGTCACGGTGAAATAATTCAGGTAAAACCGGTTGGTGAAGCACTCCTTGAAATATCCCTTGATCGCCCCGAGGCGGCCGCCCGGGGCCGGCGGGGGCGGGGGCGGGTATTCGCCCTCCTTCACCCGCCAGACGAGCAGGCTGAAGGCGACCGCATACAGCAGACCGGTGCACGCATAGACGGAAAAGGTGTGGGTCTCGACCCAGCCGAGCGCCCAGCGGTGAAACGCCAGGCTGCCCAACGCACCCACCGCGCGATAGAACCCGGTGAATTTGCCGATGACCTCCGAGGGAATCACATCGGCGATCAGGCACCCGTAAACCTGCACGACATAGGCGTTGAACACCAGGAAGACGATGAAGCACGCGGCGATCCAGACGAGGGTGCAGCCCGGCACCGTGACCCACGCCCCGAGGCCGGACCCGGCCAGGATTTCGTGCACCATCGATCCGGCCGGTTTCGCCAGTCCCAGCAGCAGCAAACTCAGGATCACTGGTGGAATGCACCAAAGCAGGAACGGCCGCCGCCGGCCCAGCCGACCGCGATGCCGGTCGCTCTGCGAACCCACCACCGGATACCACACAAACGCGATCAGCGAGGCGATGCTGCTCTTGATGCCAATCAGGGTGTCATTGGCCCCTTCCCAGCGGAGTTGCAGCGGAATCACCGCCGAGGGCAGCGATTCCAAAAGCTGGAAACAGAAGTCACCCCAAAGCATCCAGAACATCAGCTGCAGCAGCGCGCCACGAGTGTAGCTGAGGGTGCCTACCCGGTAAATCTTGGGTGCGGGCGGCGTAGCCGCGGGGGTATCCACGAAAATCTAGGTTGGTAAGACGGGGACCGAATGAAACAGGGGGATAAACTGCTGCGTTCGCCAAGCGGCCGTCAAGGGTCCGCAGATTCTACCGGTAGTTAGTGAAGCGGGGCGCGCCGTGGTCCGGGGATTGGCCGGACGGGTCAGCGCGCATGGGCGATGACAAAATCGACCAAGGCCTGCGACTGAAACCAGCCCGGCCAGTAATTGTGCCCCTGCCCCGGGAAGACGATCAGCTGCATTTCGCCCCCGTGCTGCCGGTAGCATTTGGCCAGTTCGCCGGAGTTCTGGTCGAGTGGCACAATCGCATCCTGATCCCCGTGCAGGTGAAATATTGGCACGCGCGCCCGGGCCAGCGGGGCGATGCGCTCGACGGGATTGTGCTCCGCCAGACCGGCCGCGAGTTCCGGCTCGGTCAGGGCGTAGGCCCCGCAGGCCTTGGCCAACCCGGGGTAGCTCGTCAAATTGCAGACCGGATAGATGCCCGCTACGCAGGCGACCGACGCCGGGTGTTCGACCGCCCAGTTGTAGAGCATCAATCCGCCGCGGCTGCGCGCCAATAGGCAGGGTTTGCCCGAGAAGCCGCGATGGCTCGTCAGCTCATGGTAGAGGGCGGTGAATGTCGCGCGGCCGCGCGGGCTGCCAAACGACTCGCCCACATCGATGCCCGCGATCGCCAGACCGGCATCGAGGAATTTCTGGAACATCCAGTTTTCCTCGGTGGCGGGCAGGCCGGGCAGGGTCGGGGCATACCAAACCCAGCGCAGGGTTTGGCCCGGGATTGGGTGGGGCGGCAGCAGCACGAACGCGCGGTGGCCGTCCACCCCGAATTCCTCGCCTGCCAGGCCGCTGAAAACGGCGCGCTTCGCCGGGTCCGGGGTTTGTAGGGATGGATTTGACATGATCGGGAGATTTTTCGCGCGCCGGCTCAGCCCACCCGCACCACCTCGAGCCCGAGCAAAGACCCGATTTTTCCAAGGGTGTCCGCCACATGCCCCACGCCGACGGCGCAATGGTGCGCGGGGCCCTGGGCATTCCAGCGCGTGATAAATTCCCGGGCGCCGCACGCGAAGCGGTAGCGGCTGTTGGTGTTGCCGATCTCCATGATCGGGCCGGGCACCGACTCGGCCTCGGCGCAGAGCAGGCCGAGTTTGCCGTCCCCGCGCTCGACCACCGAGAGCAGCGTGACCGGACCGTGCCTGACCGACATCTCGACCGAGACGCCGCGCCCAACCTTGCCGTGGAAAACCTTCAGCGGCCGGACCTTGGTCCTGCCCTCGGCCACGCGGATGTGCCCGGGTCCGTCGTGCCCCATCAGCACCACGTCGGCGGCGTAATCCATCGCATAGTATTCGGTGAATGAACCGCCCACGCCGAGCAGGTCCATGATCTTCATGGCCTGGACGTTTTTGACCTCGTATTCGCCGGCCACCGGCACGCCCCGGCCGGTGAGCAGCGAGGTGCCGAGGATGATCGAGGCGAGCGTCGCCTCGTTTTCCGCCACCCCCGTCCCGCTGTAGAAATACGCCAGCGAGCCGAGCCGTCGCTGCGCCACCAGACGGTCGAGGGCGACCGAGGTGCGCGCCGCCTCGGCCAGATCGGCGGCGGGACAATCCGCCTGCACGTCAAACACCTCGTGAAACTCCGCCAAACGTGCCGTCACCTGGGCGCTCGTGGCCTCGCGGCGCAGCGCCGACAGTTCGTCCACCTCCAGGATCTCGATATGGGTGCCAAACGTCGCGCATTGCAGCGTGGTATCCGAGTAGATGTCGAGCATGCCGCTGTAATAGTGTCCCATCAGGCCGAGCCGGTTGCCATACATCCCGGCGACTACCCGGGCGGCCTCGACCCAGGCATTCACCTCCCGCCAGCATCCGGGGTCGTCGTCCAGCATGCCGGTGACCTGGTGAAACCGCACGCCGGCCCGCTTGAAGACGTTGGCGATCTCGGGGACCGGGCACGCGGCGCAATGCGCCAGCCATTCCCCGGTCATCTTGGTGCGGTCGGCCATGCGATTGAAGGTCGCATAATCGATCGCCGGCGCCGGCTGCAGGTTCAGGATGATGACCGGCACCTTCGCCCGCAGGACCACCGGCAGCACCGTGGACGACAGCGCATAGGTGGTGACATGGAGAAAAATCAGGTCCACGTCCGCCCGGCGGAACTCATGCCCCGCCGCGTAGGCCCGCTCGGGATTATCGACGAGTCCAAGATTGACCACCTCAACGCCGGGCCGGCCCAGCTTGCCCGCCACCCGGGTGACGTAGCCCTCCAACCGTTCCTTGAGGCCCGTGAACTGCGGCCAGTACGCATCGAGACCGATTCCAAACAAACCGATGCGCAGGGGTGGGGTGGGCATGCGGCCAGAATACAGGGTCGACGCCGTCCGTGGAATCCATGCAATGATCTTAAACATACGGAATATGCCTGCCTCCTCCTCCGACTATTTCCGCTACTTTGCGGTGCCGCGGCCGGCGGCGCTGTGGGGCGTGGCTGTGACCGGGGCCGGCCGCACCCATGTGGCCCCGGGCGCGCCGTATCCCCCGGCCAGGCACCCGGCGGATCGTCATTTTGACTGGGCTCGCGGGCGGGTGCTCGAGGCGCTGCAGGTGGTGCTGATCACCGCGGGTCATGGCCGGCTGGAAACGCGTGGCACCAGGCCCCAGGTCATCGCGGCCGGCAGCGCCTTTGTCCTGTTCCCCCGCGTCTGGCATCGCTACCGGCCCGACCCGGCCACCGGCTGGGTCGAGAGCTGGGTGGAGCTGCGCGGGTCCACCGTGGAGAAAATTCTCCGCACCCGCGTGCTCCATCCGCAGGCCCCGGTCCTCGCCGGTGCCCTCGCCACCGGGCTGGAAGCTGCGCTGGAAGCCGTGCATGCCCGCGCCCGCCACCCGCAGCCCGGATTCGATCCCGAACTCGCGGCGCAAGGGCTCGCCGTGCTGGCCGCCTGTCACGCCGCCCGGCAGGCCCCGGCGCGGCAGGCGCGGATCACGCTGGCCGTCGCCGCGGGGGAGCGCCATTTTGCCGAACACCTCACCGAGGCGGTGGATGTGGCGCAGCTCGCGCGCCGGCTCGGCGTCGCCTATTCGCACTTCCGCAAGGCCTTCAAGGCGCAT
Source organism: uncultured Opitutaceae bacterium (assembly GCA_903952145.1). Taxonomy (GTDB): domain Bacteria; phylum Verrucomicrobiota; class Verrucomicrobiia; order Opitutales; family Opitutaceae; genus UBA2377. The sequence continues at coordinate 8,979 of CAJBES010000246.1, forward strand.
ACGGGATATGCCCCGTGGCAATACATGATCCGCCTGCGCCTGTCCCAGGCCCGCCGGATCCTCGCCGCAAGCGACGCGACGCTGGAGGAAGTCGCGGCGCGGGTCGGTTTCAGCTCCAGCTACCACCTGTCCGCCGGTTTCAAGCAGGCCTACGGCGTCGCTCCGGACCCGTGGCGGCGCCAGTTTCTCACCGGGCCCGCGCCCGCCCGGGTCCGCCAGGCGGCGGGCGCCCGCCCCTGATCCTTAACCAACACCATTCAGTTGAACCACGAATGCACACGAATTGACACGAACAGAAACTGAGGTGTCCGCCCCCGGTTTCCGGGCCCACCGAACAGTGGACGGTTCCCTTTCCCCTCCGTTTTTCCGGACGCTGCCGGATTGGTGTTCATTCGTGTCCATTCGTGCTTTCCGAATGCATCGTTACGGCTCAGACGGGGGCCGGTGGCGGGCGTGCAGGCTTGTCCGCCATAGCC
>CAJBES010000247.1 GCA_903952145.1 uncultured Opitutaceae bacterium
CCCAGCCGTAATCGCCAAGCCAGTTGGGCGGATCGATCCCTGTTGTCGCGATCGCGGGGAGCACGGGTCCCAGCATGATGCCACCAGCCAGCAGCATCAGCAGCGGGATGAGCACGAGGGCGAGGCCGAGTTCCGTGCCGAGCCCGGCGTCGGCGGTGCGCGCCTTGCCCCAGAGCCGGGGCCGCCGCAGCGTGCTGGCGACGATCAATACCACGCCCACCGTGGCGACGCCAGCTGCCACGGGCACCGACCAACCCTGCCAGTCGAGGAGAAGCGCCAACGGGATCGCGGGCGTGAGCGCTGCCGCGATGATGGCAGCGACGCCGGCGTCGGCATCGTCCCAACGGCGCCAGATACGTCGCAGGTGCCACGCAACCAACAGCGCTGCGCCGATCCCGCACAACGCCGGCAGACCGTAGCCAAGGATCCGCGGGGCCGTCTGCACGACGGCGGTGAATCCGTCGAGCAGCGGGGCGAGTCCGAAATTGATCGGACCGGTGTGGGGATTGTAGAGTTTCTTCCACAGCACGTAGGTGGCGACGCCGGCGGTGAAATTGGGCAGGTAGAACAGCGTGCGATAGACCGTGCCGCCGCTCAGGACGCCCGCCACCAGCACGCTGGCAGCCAGCGTGCCGAATAGAAACCACACGCGCTCCTCGGCCATGCCGCCGAAGAGGAGCATCAGTCCGCTCGCCACCAGTACGAGCGTGGCCAACACCAGTGCCGGACCCACCGCCTGGCGCCGCCGGTTGATGCGGGTGAGCAACAAGGCCGCGCCAAGGCTGCCCGCGATCGCGAAGGGCAGCCCCAGCATAAGAAACATCGTGTTGCTCAGATCGCGCCAGAACTGCGGGTCGCGGAAGAGCCGCACGAAATTGTCGAGCCCGGTGAAACTCAGCGGCTCGTGGCGAAACATGTTGTGCCGGAGCATATCCCAGTCGGTGAAAGCCATGCCGAAGCTGAGCACGAGCGGCACGAGCGTGAACGCCAGGAAGCCGGCGATGTTTGGCAACAGAAACGCCATCCCGGTCAGCCAGCGGCGGCGCGGGTTCTCCGTGCTCATGGCGCGGCCTCCGTTTCCAGCCAGCCGTGCGCGCGGTAATAGGCGAGGTGGAAGGGATCGCTGATCCACGCCGCCGGCACCGGCCGCCCGGCCGCCCGGCGCGCCTCGATCTGCTGCTGGATTTTCATGCGCTCTTTGAACCGCTGGCGCAGCGTCGGGTCCTGCTGCACGCGAAGTGCGATCTCGGTGTTGACGCGGCTGGCCGCCGCGTGGGCCGCTTCCTCAGGCGTCATCCGTCCGGCCAGCATGGCTTCGATGGCCTCGTTATCGCTGCGAAACACGATGCTGGGCAGCACGAACGGACTCTTGCTCGCCGCGATGCCGATCTCCCGGCCCGCCTTGGCAAACGCGTCCTTGGCGGCCCATTCGCCGGGATGGTCGTGCGGGTGATAATCGTCTGCCTTCGCGTAGCGCGGCAGGACGGGCAGCGAGTCGACGCTGCGTGCCACGAGCAGGTTGAAGGGTTCGCTTGCGAGGAAGCGCAGAAATTGCAGCGCGAGTTCTGGATGCTTGGAGCCGGCGTAAACGGACACGACGCCGCAGCCGATCTCGGTGTTCGGGAAATCGCCGCTGAAGGGCTCCACCGCGCTCAACTGGAAATCGCCCTTCGGCCGCAGTCGAATCAAGGCCCAGAGACCTTCGTAAATCATCGCGAAGCGCCCCGTGGCAAACAGCGAGAACGAGCTGTCCCAGCCCGACGCGTCGGCCGCAAGCGCCTCCTGCTCCTGCACGGTGGGAATCAGCCGTTCCTCCACCGTCCAGCGATAAATCCGCTTCAGCACCTCGACGTTGCGCGGGTCGTCGAGCGTGCAACGGGTGCCGGTCTCGTTGTAGGTCGAAAGACCGAGGCCGCGGCGCAATGTGGGCGGCCACACCCGGTTGAGGAAGAACACCCGCTTGCGCGATCCTGGTGGATTCGCCGCGGCCACGAAGCGTCGTCCGCGCTCCTCGAACTCGTCCATCGTCCAGCGGGCCGGCGGTTCCGGGAGGCCGTAGCGCGCAAAGGTGTCGCGGTTCACCCAGCACATGGTCACGTCGACGTTGCGCGGGAAACCGTATTGGCGTCCTTCCAGCACGAGGTCGGTGCGAATGGCCGGATAGGTCACGTCCGGACCGAAGCCCTGGCGAGGGGCAATGTTCGTGACATCCATGAGCATCCCGGTCGCCTGAAATAGCTCCATCTGGTTGAGGTAGACGTCGAGCAGGTCGCCGCCCATGCCCGACACGCCCTGGATCAGCGCCTTGGGTTCGCCGGTCGTGCCGGTTTTCTGCTGGCTGGCGTTGTCGATTAGCACCTCGACCGGTGGGTGTCCCTGCGCCACCAGCCAGTCGCGAAAGAGCGCGATGGTCTCGCGCTTGACCGGATCGTTTTGCGTCACCCAGTAGAGCACCGGCAACCTGCCCTGCCGCTCGGGCAGGGTCCAGTAAAGCAGCGCGCTCAGGGCCGCGAGCACTGCGAGGCAAGTGGGGAAAAAAAACTTCATACGGGCTCACTCTTCCTGGAGACGGGCCATGGCGCACGGCTGACCGGAACGGACTTGGTTGGGCAAGGAGGCGGAGCCATACGCGTGGGATGCGGCTCAACGATGCCATCCCGCACGAACACCGCGATAAAAATTCCCCGGCTTCGCACCCCAATCCCACCCGGCCGCCTGAAAATTCTGCCCTTTTCTCCCCGTCAATTTCCCGGGATGCTCGGCCCTGCCACCATGAATCTCACGAAACACTGGGCCGCCGCCCTCGACGACTATGCCATCGATCTCGCCTGGTCGCCCGATGGCTCACTGCTGGCCGCGGCCTCCGCTGCCGGACCGGTCTCACTGTTCGCCGCGGCGGACGGCGCGTTGCGCCACACGCTGCCCGGCCATGAGGATGGCGCCAACTGCCTCGCATGGAGGCCCGTGGGCCGCCCGCAGGCGGGCGCTCCAGCCAGCACGAGCGAGCTTGCCGCCGACCACGGCCTCCTCGCCACCGGCGGCCAAGACGGGTTCGTCAAATTCTGGGACACCGCCGCCGGCCAGCATACCGCCTCCGCCAACCTCGGCGGCGCGTGGGTGGAGCACCTGGCGTGGGTCGGGCCAGCCCTCTTTGCCGCGGCCGGCAAAAAACTCGCGGTGCTGCGCGCCGACGGTTCTGTCGCCCATACCTTCCAGGATGCGCCCAAATCCATCTCCGCCGTCGCGCCGCAACCCGCCGGCGGCTGCGTGGCGGTCTCCTATTTCGGCGGGGTCTGCCTGTGGGATGCCGACGACTTTGTCGTGCAGAAGGAGTTTCCCTACAACAACGGTATCCAGGCACTCGTCTGGTCGCCCGACAGCAAGTGGCTCGTATCCGGAAATCAGGATCCTTCCGTGCACCTGTGGATTCCGGAGACCGACATCGAACTCCAGATGAGCGGCTACGAGGGCAAGGTGAAGTATCTCTCCTTCGATCACAGTTCGCAGTGGCTCGCCACGAGTGGCGGGCGCGACGCCTGCATCTGGAATTGCGCCGGCGACGGCCCCGAGGGCCGCGAGCCCGTGATGCTGCCGCACGCCGCACCCGTTTGCGCGGTGGCGTTTCAACACCGGCACGGCCTCCTCGCCACGGCCTCGATCGATGGCGTCGTCATGCTCTGGAGCCCCGAACGTCAGCAGCCGCTCCGGGCCACGGTGAAGATGCCCGCCGCCGCCACGAGGCTCGTGTGGTCGCCGGACGACCGCCACCTCGCCATCGGTTCGGAAAAAGGCACCGTCTATGTGCTGAAGTCCGAGGGGTGAGGACCGGCCGGGGCGCTGGCCCGTCCCGCTGCACCAACGAAGCAATGGCCAGGCTCCGCCCGGCCTAAACCAGGCACGCATCCAGCGCCGCCTGCAGCGCCGCCGCCTCAAGCCCGGTCCCGATGAACACCAGTTCCTGGCGCCGGTCGCCGTGCGGCTCGACCCACCGGGCCTGCGCCACGGCGGGAATCTCCGCCGCGGTGATCACACCGCGCTCGCGCAGCTCCGCCGCCCAAGTCCCGACAAAGTCCCGCTTCACCTGGCCGCCGGCGACCGAGAGGAAACCGATGTCCGCCGGCTGCTGGCGCAGCCAAAAAAAACCCTTCGCCCGCAGCAGGCCTGACGGCAATCCGTGCATCAGGAAGTCGTGAAATTTCTCCCCGTCCAGCGGACGCCGCTCCTGATACACCACGCTGGTGATGCCATAATCGTGCTCGTGCCGCGGTGCCGCCGGGGCCCGCACGCCGGCGCTGGCAACCTCGTCCAGCACGCGGATCCAGCGCGCCGACCGCAGCGTCGCCTCCGGGTCGAAGCGCGGGCGGTCGAGCAACACTTCGGCCGGCAGCTGGCCGTGCTCGGCGTGCAGGACTTCCGCCCGCGCGTTCAGGCCGCGCAAAATGCGTTCCACCTCGGCAAGCTCATCCGGCCCGATGGTGTCGCACTTGTTCAGCACGAGCACATCGGCGCACTCGGCCTGCTCGACGAGCAGTTCGTAAACGGGCTTCTGCGAAGCCGGCGGGGCGATCACCGTCGCGGCCGTCGCCTTCCGGTGACTGACCAGAAAATGCCGGGCATCGATCACCGTGACGAGGGCCGACAGCCGGGCGAAATCCTTGAGGCTGCGACCGAAGGCGTTGCGCCGGGCAAAGAGCCGGGCGATGGCCCGCGGCTCCGCCACGCCCGTCGTCTCCACGAGGATATGGTCGTAAGCGCCGCCAGGTCTGGGGCCGGCTGCAGGGGTGGCGCATAGTTCGACGATGGTCTCCGCCAGTTCGTCGCGCACCGAACAACACACACAGCCATTGCCCAGTTCGACCACGCGCTGTGCGCCCGCCTGGGCCAGCAGTTGCGCGTCGATGTTAAGGGAGGCGACATCGTTGACGACCGCCGCCCAGCGCCGGCCCTCCGCCTGCCCCAGCAGGTGCCGCAGCAGCGTGGTCTTGCCCGCACCCAGGAAACCGCAAAGCACGGTGACCGGCGGCAGCAGGGGCTCAATGACGGTGTGGTTCATGTTCCTGCGGGAGAAATGCAACGACTGCCGCCGGTTGCAAACAAACCTTGCCGCCAGACCATGTCCGCGACGCACTGGGGCGCACCATGGCCGCCCCCGCCCCCGCCCCCAGCCTGTTGATTGCCGTCACCGGCGCGCCCGGCGCCGGCAAGACGCGGCTCCTCGCGGAACTGGCCGCCTGGCACGGCACCCGCCATGGCCGCACCGAAGGCTTCATCGCCGTGGCCGGCGGACGCGCGCTGCCCGATCAGGGCGCGGTGGCATACCGGTTGCAGCTGCTCGCCACGGGCGAGGAGCTGCCCTGGCTGGTGCGCGACGAAACCATTTCCCCGCCCTACCGCTTTGACACCGCCACCCACACCCGCCTTGAGCACTGGGCCCACGCGTTGCCTCTGACCTGCCCGCTGGTGGTGCTGGACGAATTCGGCAAATTTGAGGCCCGCGGCGAGGGTCTCATGCCATTGTGGCCCGCCCTGCGCGCGGCGCGGCCCCTCATCATGGTCCTCGCCGTGCGCGCGGGCTTTGAAGCCGCCATCGAGGAGAAAATCGCCCAGCACTTCGATCTGCGCATCGCGGCGGATGCCCCCGACGCCCTGGGTCAACTGCAGCGCGCTTGCGCCGACTTCGGTGAATGGACGCGCATCGGGCTGTTCGGCGGTGCCGCGGGCGGTATCGAGCTCTCGGTTGGCACGGCCCTCCATCTGGCCCAAGTGCCCCTGCGCGGTCTCGTCCTTTCCAGCCTGCAGGGAGCGCTGATGACCTTCACCGGCTTCGGCCTCAGCCAGCCGGCACGCGTTATTTGGGTGCCCTTTGTTTCCGCAGGGCTCAAGGCCCTTTCACCCGGCGGCAGCCGCCTGCGGCCCATGGTCGCGATCTGCGCCCAGGGCGCGCTCTACGGCACCGCGGTGCAGGTGGCCGGCTGGAACATTTTCGGCGTGACCCTCGGCGGCGCCCTCATCGGCGCCTGGGCCGCCCTGCAGGGAATCGCCCTGCAATACCTCCTGCTCGGCGGTGAGCTGGTGAAAGCGTATGACACCGTCGTGCTCTGGCTCGCGGAGCACTTGCATCTCGCCGCCCCGGGACTGCCCTGGCTCCTGGGTGTCTGGGCACTGCTGCACGCGCTCGTGGGCGGTGGTGTGACCCTGACGGCATGGCGGCTCCGGACACCGCCCAAAAAGCTGCGCGAACTCATCGCGCGCGAAACCGGCCGTGTCACGCCGGTGGTCGCAGGCACCCAGACCCCCGGGGCCAAGTGGTGGCACACCCTCCGAGATCTGGCCCGCTGGCAATTCTGGCTGCCGATGCTGCTCGTCAGTGTGATTCTGCTTTCCGCCGGACACTCTTGGGAATCGGTGGCCCTGCTCGCCATGCGCTTTGTTGCCATTGGCCTGGTGCTGCTGACCCTGGTCTCGCTGCTGCGGCCTGCGCGCTGGGCGGACAAGCTCCGCCGTCGCGGCTGGTGGGGTCCGGCCCTGGCCTTCTCGGACGCCCTGCGGCGGGCCAACCGGGACTGAGCTAAAGCAACGGGGTCGGCTGGGTTGCTTGATACCGGTCAAGAAACCACGGGATCGCTATTGCCAAGCGCACCGCCCGTCGCATTTCTCCCCACGTGCGCCGTCGGCTCTCCCTCCTCAGTCTCTGTCTCGCCTGGCTTTGCGCCAACGGAGCGTTGTGGGATGCCGTGCAGACCTTTGCCTGGGTGAAGATGGTGCACGACTATTCGCGGTTCATGACCCTGGCACAGGCGGTCGAGATCACCTTTGACGGTTCCGCACCCTGTGAGTTGTGCGCCGTAGTGGAGGAAGCCACCCAAGGCCAGCCCGCCCAGCAGATCGAACGCAGCCACGAACGCGTGTTGCTCGCCTGCCAGACGCCGGAAAAGGTCCTGCTGACCGTGCCTGAGTTTGAGTGGCCGGGTGTCGCTGACGACATCGGCCTCACCCGCACCGAGCCGGTGCCGGTGCCGCCCCCACGCTGCTGAGCGGCAGCGACCGACGTCGAACCGCGCCCATCCGGGGCGGTTTCCCTCCAGTTCGCCCAGATGGGCGCCCCGTGTCCGCGGCCGTGCATGCCCGCACCACGTCCCTTCCTCGCATGCAATCTTCCCATGCATTTTCTCCGCCCACTCCAAATTCTGTCCCTCGGCCTCGCCGCCACCTCCCTGACCCGCGCCGACGAAGCCAGCCCCCGGGACGAACCGCTCGCCCTGCCGGCGGTCGTCGTCACCACCTCGCATACCCAACAGCCGCTCGTGGTCACCGCCGACCCGAAGGCTCCCGCGCAGCCCATGCCCGCCCATGACGGCGCCGATGTGCTCAAGAGCATCCCGGGCTTCTCCGTCATCCGCAAGGGCGGGGCCGACGGCGATCCCGTCCTCCGCGGCCTCGCCGGTTCGCGCCTCGGCATCCAGATTGACGGCGAGTGCATCTTCGGCGGCTGCGGCAACCGCATGGACCCGCCCACCGCCTACGTCTTCCCCGCCGCCTACGACCGCATCACGGTGATCAAGGGCCCGCAGACCGTCCTGCATGGCCCGGGCAATTCCGTCGGCGTGGTTCTCTTTGAGCGCGACTACCGCCGCCTCGCCCGGGCGGAGTCCTCGCTCTTCGGCTCCGCCACCGCCGCCAGTTTTGGCCGCCTCGATGCCGCCGTGGATGCGCGCACCGGCAATGCCGCCGCCCAGGCCCGCCTCGCCGCCACCTCGACCCGCGCCGATGACTATGCCGACGGCGACGGCCGCGACGTGCATTCGGCCTACGAACGTTGGAGCGTCAACGCCTCCGCCGCGTGGACGCCCGACGACCGCACCTTCCTTGAATTCACCACCGCCCGCAGCGACGGGGAGGCCGCCTACGCGGACCGGGCGATGGACGGCGTGAGGTTTGACCGCGAGAACTACGGCCTGCGCTTCACCCGCAGCGCGCTGAGCGAGCTCGTCCAGCAGGCGGAGGCGCGCCTCTACTACAACTACGTGGACCACGTGATGGACAACTACAGCCTGCGCCCGTTTGTCGCCACGCTGATGATGCCCGGGCGGGCCGTCTCCAACCCCGACCGCCTCACCACCGGCGCACTCGCGCAGTTGGTGCTCGTCCCCGCCGATACCGTGCGCGTGACCGCCGGCCTCGATACCCAACGCAACGTCCATACCATCCGCAGCACCACAAACGAGATCACCGCGCCCTTCGCCGCCAAGCTCCGGCTGCGCGACGCAAAATTCGCCCAGATCGGCGCGTTCGCCGAAGCGGCGTGGACCCTTGCCCCCGGCCGGCGCTTCTACGGCGGCACCCGCCTCGACCGTTGGGAAGTCACCGACAGCCGCACCGCCGTCGCCATCACCATGATGAGCCCCGCACCCAATCCCAGCGCCGGGCGCATCCGGACGAGCGAGCTGGCCAGCGGCTTCATCCGCTATGAACAAGATCTCGGCGCCCAAACCGCCACGCTCTTCGCCGGCCTGGGCCGCGTCCAGCGCTTCCCCGACTACTGGGAGCTCATCAAGAACGAGAGTGCGACCAGTGTCAGCGCCTTCGGCACCGCCCCGGAAACCACCACCCAATTCGATGCCGGCGTGGTTTTTCACCGCGGGCCGGTGGAGTTCACGCTCTCGGCCTTCGTCTCGGCCATCGATGATTTCATCCTCATCCAGAGCGGCTTCACCAAGCCCTCCGGCATGATGGGCACCCGCAGCGCGGTCATCACCCGCAACATCGCGGCCGCCACCCGCGGCGGCGAGGCCGGCCTGGTCTGGCGTTGCGCGGAACACTGGAAACTCGACGCTTCACTCGCCTATGTCCGCGGCGTAAATGACACCGACGCCCGCCCGCTCGCGCAGATGCCGCCCCTCGAGTCGCGCCTCGCGCTCGCCTACACGCAGCCGCTCTGGTCCGCTGGCATCCTCCTGCGTGCGGTGTCGGACCAGGACCGCGTCGCCGTCACTCAAGGCAACATCGTCGGCCAGGACATCGGCCCGTCGGACGGATTTGCCGTCTGCTCCCTCAACACCAGCTGGAAACCCACCGACCGCACCCGGCTCTCGGCCGGTATTGATAACCTGTTTGACGCTGCCTACGCCGAGCACATCAGCCGCGCCGGGTCCGCCGTGGCGGGTTTCGTCCAGACCACCCGCATCAACGAACCCGGCCGCACCCTCTGGCTGCAGCTCCAGCTCACCTACTGAACGCCGGCGCAGCCCACCGGTCGAAACTGGATATTCAGCCCAACCTGGTCATGATTGTCATTATGCTCCGCTCCCTGCTCCTCAGCCTGCTCCTCGCCGCCACTGGTTGCGGCGCGCAAAAATCCGGTCATCCTCTGCGCGGCGTTGTCACCCGCGTGATCGAGGAGCGGAAACTCGTGATGGTGCAGCATGAGGAAATCCCCGGTTTCATGCGCGCCATGACGATGGCGTTCAGCGTGCCTGACTCGGTCTGGCCGCAACTCCGCCCCGGCACGCATCTCACCGCCACCTTGCAAGGCAGCCGGGGCCAGTGGCGGCTTGAGGACGTGCAGCTCACCGATGAAAACTACCAGCCGCTGCAGCCCGCGCCGACCCAACCCGGCCATCCGGCAACGTCCGCCGCCCTGCCCTCGCCTGCCGGTCCCGGTGCGATGGGCGCTTCACTCGTCCGCTCAGACGACGGTACGGTCTACCTGAGCTGGCTTGAGCCGCAGTCGGGTAATCTGATCCGCCTGCGCTGCGCAAAATTCGACGGCACCAAGGCCCGCTGGCTTGCAGCCCGCACCATCGCGACAGGTCCCGACTGGTTCGTGAATTGGGCCGATTTTCCCGGCCTCGCAGCTGAATCCGGTGGCCGCCTCACCGCTGTCTGGTATGTCGGCAACCCGGCGCCAGCCGCCCCCGGGGCCGATGAAGGCACGCACGCCCCCCCCGATGACCATGCCGGTTACAAAGCGTGGCTCAGCCAGAGTCTGGATGATGGAGCCACGTGGAGCGCCCCTGCCCCGCTGACCCGTGAGAGCGAGTCGGTCGCATTCGTCTCCCTGGTGCCACTCGCCCACGGCGGCCTGCTCGCCGTGTGGCTTGACGGCCGCGCCAACAACGCCGGCAGCAAGACCCCGCAGCTCTATGGCCGCCTCGTGGGGACGGCAGGACCGGACCGGTTGATCGACGACTCGGTGTGCGACTGCTGCCAGACCACCCTCACGGCGTTTCCCGACGGCACCGCCATCGTCGCCTACCGCGCGCGCCGCGCGGAAGAGGTGCGCGACATTTATACGGCCAAGTATTACCATGGAAAATGGGAGACACCCCGCGTCCTCAGTGCCGATGACTGGCGCATCAACGGCTGTCCGGTCAACGGCCCGCAACTCGATAGTGCGGGCGGCCGGGTCGCCGCCGTGTGGTTCACCGCCGCGGACAACGCCGCGCGCGTGCTCGCCTCCGTCTCACCCGACGCCGGCGCGCGTTTCACCCTGCCGCAGCGCGTCGACCTCGGCAAACCGCTCGGCCGCGCGGATACGGTTCTCCTCCGCGATGGGTCGCGCCTGGTCACATGGCTCGAGGCCGGCAGCGAAAAGGAAGCGGGCATCTACCTGCGCCGCCTCTCGCCCATGGACGAGGCCGGCCCGCCCGTGCTCCTCGCCGCCACCAGCCAGGCGCACCCCAGTGGTTTTCCCCGCCTGGTGTTGGTGAAGGACTATGACGCCACGCCCGCACAGCTGCTGCTCGCCTACATCCGGGACGCCACGCCTTCCACGGTTCACACCCTGCTCCTCACCCTGCCTGACCTCTCCACCCTTGCCGGCCGCAAGCCCTGCCTGCCCTGTGACGAGGAGGACGCCAACGCCGTGCGCGGCTACCCCGTCAAAGGCCGTGTCCTCGGCACGGACCCTGAGCGCGGCCAGGTGCTGGTGCAGCACGAGGAGATTCCCGGCGTGATGCGCGCCATGACGATGGCGTTCAAGGTGGAGCCGGCCGTGCTGCCGTCGCTGCAACGCGACCGCGAGTTGCTCGGTCGCATCGAACGCCGCGGCCGCGAATGGTGGCTGTTCAACATCAAGCTGCTCGGTGCTCCACCTCAATAGGGTGTGCTCCTGCCCGTCCTGCACCGGCCCCTTGACTACTCTGCCATAATCGCTCCCGTTGCTGCCGCCCGTGCCCAAGCCTCCGCCCAACACCAACCTGATCGACGCCTTCCGCCGCCTGCTGGCGACCGGTTGCGCCGCGCTGGTGTTTGCCCTGGGCCTGCTGTCAGCCAACCCGGCGCTGCACGCCCTGGCCCACGGGAAACCGGCTGTAACTGCCCACGCCGACTGCACGCATCGTCACGCTGATACCCCGCCCAACGATGATGGCAGCCACACCTGTGCGGTCGTGCTTTTTGCGCACGGCTTCACGCTGACGCTCCAGACCGTCGCGCCGGCGGCGCTATCGGTCGGCTGGCACGATGTTATTTTCCCCGCCGTCGAGGAGCAATTCCTGACGGCCCCGCGTTACCTGCATCAGCCAGAACGCGGTCCGCCGCTGGTCTGACGAACCCGCCCCATGCCGCCGACGCCCGCTGTGCGCCGGCCGGATCCTGTCCGCGCGCCCGGTGCCGCGGATTTCACCATGACGCCCTGCGTCCAACCCGTTCGTTCCTCCAGCCCATGCACTCTTTCCGCGCTTCCTCCCTTTATTTTCTCACTGCTGCGCTCGCCGTGGCCCAAACACTACCACCGCCCGCCGGCGACAGTCTCGATCACGACCAACCCGTGATGCTCGAAACCATCGTTGTCACCGGCAATCCTGATGCCCGCACCATCTTCGACCTCGCCCAAGGCGCCTCCGTGCTCGCCGGCCATCAACTGCACCTGAGCGTGCAGACCACGCTGGGCGAGACCCTGGCGGCCACCCCCGGCGTCAACGCCACCTACTACGGCCCCGGGGCCAGCCGGCCGATCATTCGCGGACTCGGCGGTGACCGGGTGCGCATGCTCGACAACGGCATCGGTTCACTCGACGCCTCTAGCGTCAGCCCGGACCATAACGTCAGCGTGGAGCCCTTGCTGCTGGACCGCATCGAGGTCCTGCGCGGTCCGGCCACCCTGCTCTATGGCAGTTCGGCCGTGGGCGGGGTCGTCAACGTCATCGACAACCGCATTCCCTCGGCCGCGCCCACCCGTCCCCTCGGCGGTCGTACCGAGGTTCGCATCGACTCCGCCGCCACGGAGCGCACCGGCATCGTCGCCCTGACCGCCGGCCATGCGAACCTTGCCCTGCAGGTCAACGCCCTGCGCACGGAAACTGACGACGTCAGCATCCCCGGCTTCGCTGATCCGGCCAATCCGGTTGACGAAGGCACGCTGACGAACAGCGCCCTCTCGACCAGGAGCGGCTCCGCGGGCGGCACGTTCTTCTGGTCCGCCGGCAACGCCGGGCTGGCCATCAGCGAATACGACAGCGTTTACGGCGTGCCTGTGGGTGAACCCATCGCGATCGACATGAAGCAGCAGCGCGCAGATTTCCGGGCGGAAGTGACCCGGCCCTTCGCCGTCTTCAAGTCCGCCAAGGCGCGTTTCGGCCTGGCCGACTACCGGCACGCCGAGATCGACACCAGCACGGAGATTCCCAACACCACCTTCAAAAACAAAGCCTATGAGGGCCGCTTCGAACTCATCCAGCAGGATGGCAACGCTCTCGGCGGCACCCTCGGCGGGCAATTTTCCCGCAGCGATTTCTCGGCCGTCGGCGCAGAGGTGGTCACACCGCCCTCCGTCACCACGGGTCAGGCGCTTTTTCTGCTCGAGTCCTATACGGTCAACCCGCAGTTCACGCTGCAGTTTGGTGGCCGCTATGAGCGGCAACGCATCAGGCTCGGTGCAGTGGACCCCATGCTCCCGGCCTATCCCGGCTACGCGGCTGCGACCGGCGGGCAGCGGACCGATGATGCTATCAGCGTGTCCACGGGTGCGGTGTATTATCCGGCCAAGGACTACTCGGCCGGATTCTCAGTGGCCTATTCGCAGCGCATCCCGACGGCCCAGGAGCTATTCTCCCACGGCCCGCATGGTGGGACGGGATCCTATGAGATCGGCAGTTCCGGCCTTGGTTTGGAAAAATCAATGGGCCTGGACCTCAATCTGCGCAGGCGGGCGGGGTTCATCACCGGCGCAGCTGGCGTCTTCCTGAACCACTTCCAGAACTTCATCTTTGAGCAGGAGGATGAAATCACCTATTTTGACGACGCCACCGGCGATTTTCTGAATTATCCCGTGCCGCCCGGCGATGCGTTCCTGCCCATCTACCAGTTCATCGCCCATGATGCGCAATTCTATGGCGGAGAGGTGGAGCTCTCGTTGCACCTCGTGGACACGGCCAACGAGCGCCTGCACCTCGACCTGAGCGCGGATTACGTACATGCCCAACAGACCACAGATGATCAACCGCTACCGCGCATTCCGCCACTCCGCGCGGGTGCGGCCCTTCGTTTCGAAGCCGGTCGATGGGATCTGGGGCTGACTGTGCGCCATGCCTTCCGCCAGAACCGCGTGTCCCCGGGCGAGTCAGAGACCGCCGGTTACACATTGCTTGGCGCAGACGTTACCTATCGCCTTGCCGCAAGCCGCCGCGAATGGGAACTCTTCGCGCGTGGGAGCAACCTCGCCAACCATGAAGCCCGCGTCAGCACGTCGTTCCTCAAGGAGATCGCGCCGCTGCCAGGTCGTAATCTCACGGTCGGAATGCGTCTGAGTTTCTAGACCATCACTTCCCAAATGCAGTGCATTGACAACTAGGGTTATAACCCTATTTGTTCGTGCATTTACTGTTTTGTGCACTCATCCCCCAAGCCACCCAAGGTTTTTTGCAGCTGGCGTGGCGCAGTGTTGATAGTGGCATTCTCCGTTCTGTGCTGGGCCCAACCCGTGCTTTTGGCTCAGGTGATTTGGGATGGCGGCGGTGGTGACAACAACTGGGGCACAGGGCTCAACTGGGCCAGTGAAGCCTCACCGGCCAACGATGGCACGGCCACCGTTCAGTTCGCCGGAGCCACCCGCCTCACCCCCAACGTCGATGCGGCGTGGAGCGTGGCCGGTCTCGCGTTCAATTCCGGTGCCAGCGCTTTCACCGTTGGCGGCTCCGCCCTGACGATCGGCACCGGCGGCCTCACCAACAACTCCACCAATCTGCAGTCCATCAGCGCGCCCATCACGCTGGGCGGCGCGCAGTCTTGGAATGCCGCTTCCGGCAACCTCACTGTCTCCGGCACCGTCGCCAACGGCGGCTATCTGCTCACGCTCGAGGGCACCGGCACGACCGGCACCGCCTCCGGTATCATCAGCGGCACCGGCGGTCTTACCAAGGACGCTTCCGGCACCTGGGTCCTTTCCGGTGTCAACACCTACACCGGCACCACCACCGTCTCCGCCGGCACCCTGCGCGCCGCCACGTCTGCCAGCGCACTCGGCGCCGGCAACCTGACCCTCTCCGGCGGCGTGCTGGAACTCGCCAACAACACCGCCCTGAACTTCGGGCGCAACACCACAGCGTCCGGTAACATCACCGTCACCTCCGATCGCACCACCGCCGGCGCCGGTGTCACCCACACGCTCGGTACGCTCTCCATCGGGGCCTACACTCTCGCTGTGGCGCGCGGCACCCTCGCCACTTCCGGCACCGGTGGCATTACCTTCGGCGCCACGACCCTGACCGGCGATGCCACCTTCTCTCCCGGTGCCAACGCACTCCTGACGCTCGGCGCCGTGGGCGGGGCCTTCAATCTCACCAAAACCGGCACGGGCACGCTCACCCTTGCCGCGGCCGGCACCTACAGCGGCACCACCACCGTTACCAGCGGCACCGTCAACGCGGCCAGGCTCGCCAACGGGGGCACCAGCAGCAGCATCGGAAACTCCACCAACGCCGCCGCCAATCTCGTGCTGGACGGCGGCACCCTGAACTACACCGGCGCGACGGCGAGTTCCAACCGGCTTTTCACGCTCGGCACAACCGGCGGCACGCTCAGCGCCTCTGGTTCAGCCGCCGTGAATTTCACCAACACCGGCAGCCTTGCTCTCAGCGGCACCGACACCGCCCGCACCTTCACCCTCGGCGGCAGCAGCGCCGCCGCCAACACCTTCTCTCCGGTCATCACCAACAACGGCGCCGGCGCCACCACCCTCGCCAAGACCGGGACCGGCACTTGGATC
Organism: uncultured Opitutaceae bacterium; assembly: GCA_903952145.1. GTDB lineage: Bacteria > Verrucomicrobiota > Verrucomicrobiia > Opitutales > Opitutaceae > UBA2377. The sequence continues at coordinate 15,206 of CAJBES010000247.1, forward strand.
CTGAACTCCGCCAACACTTACACGGGCCCGACCACGGTGTCCTCCGGCGCATTGCTGCTCGGGGTCAGTGCCGCCATCTCCTCCGCCAACCTTTCGCTCGCTGCCACGACCACGGGCCATGCACTCTTCGGCGGCCAAGGCTCGTTCACGCGTGGCTTTGGCACTGGCAGTGGTGCGGTTCAGCTCAACGGCTTCAGCGCCACCATCGGCGCCGGTTTCGCGGCCTATGGCGGAGCACTCACCGTCACCCCCGGCAACGTCACCTGGGGCGACACCGGCTTTTTCTCCACCACCACCGGACCGCTGGTTTTCAACACCACCATCTCCAACAACACCGTCACGTGGATCTCCGACATCAACCTCGGCGCCACCAGCCGCATCTTCACCGTCAACGACAACACCGCCACCGCCGCCGACTACGCGATCATCAGTGGCACCCTCTCCGGCACCGGTGGCCTCACCAAATCCGGGACCGGTACCCTGGTGCTCACCGGCGCCAACACCTACACTGGAGCCACCAGCATTACGGGCGGCACCCTCGCCTTGAGCGGCAGCGGCGCCATTTCCTCGGCCAACCTCGCGATCAACACCGGCGGAGTTTTCGCCACCGCCGGCACCTTCACCCGCGGCTTTGGTACCGGCGCTGGCCAAGTGGCCTTGAGTTCCACCTCAGGCGGCGGCTTCGCGGCCTATGGCGGCGCACTGACCCTATCCCTGGGCAGCGCCACCTGGGGCACGACCACCGGCTTTTTTTCCGCCAGCACGGGCCCGCTCATCCTCGGTTCGGTCAACGCTCATGACGTCGTCACCTGGACCTCCGACATCAACCTCGGCGCCCTTGCCCGCACCATCACCGTCAACGACAATATCAGCACCACCGCCGACTACGCCGTCATCAGCGGCAACTTCTCCGGCACCGGTGGGCTCGTCAAAGCCGGCACCGGCACCCTCGTCCTGACCGGCGCCAACACCTACTCGGGCGTCACCCAGGTGAGTGCCGGCACGCTGTCCGCCGCCGCACTGCCCGACGGGGTGGTCTCCTCCAGCCCAATCGGCACCAATGCAACCCTCAAGCTGGGGGCCACGACCGGCACCGGCACACTGCTCTACACCGGCACGGGCGGCCCCGCGGATCGAGTCATCGATCTCGCCGGCACCACCGGCGGCGGCGTGATTACCAACAATGGCACCGGGGCCCTGGTGTTCACCGCACCAAGCTTCACGGCCACCGGGGCGGGAGCCAAGACGCTTACCCTCAGCGGCACCAACACGGATGCGAACGAGATTCAGGGCACGATTGTGAACTCCACTTCCGCCACCTCCCTCACCAAGTCCGGCCCCGGCACCTGGAAACTCGCCGGCGCCAACACCTACACCGGCACCACCACACTCTCGGCCGGCACCCTCATTGCCGGCAACAACGCCGCCTTCGGCACCGGCAGCCTCGCCTTCAGTGGCGGCACGCTGGCCGGCGACGGCACGACCCGCACCTTGGCCAACATCCTGACAATGGGCGTCAGCTCCACCATCGGCGGCGCCTCTGATCTCATTTTCAACGGCCTGCTCACCAACTCGGCCAGTGTCACCCTCACGGTCGCCAACTCCGCCGCGACCACGCTCTCCGCAGTCAACCTCTCCAACTCCGGCACCGGCCGCACGCTGACGCTCAATGCCACCGGCGGCGACGTCACCATCGGGGGCGTCATCGCCAACGGCGGCGGTTCCACCACCTCCGGCCTCACCAAGACCGGCCCTGGCACCCTGCTCCTCTCCGGGGCCAACACCTACGGCGGGGCCACCACCATCACCAACGGCACTATCCGCTCCGGCGACAACAACGTCCTGCCCAACACCGCCGTCAGCCTCAACGCCACCGGCGCCAACACCATCTCAACCCTCGATCTGAACGACTTCAACGACACCATCGGCACCCTCACCTTCGGCGGCACCACCGCAACCAGCGCCACGGCCGTCACCACCGGCACCGGCACGCTCACCCTCGGCGGCACCGTCACCTACACCGCCACCAACAATCCCCTCGGGGCCGTGATCGACGGCCAACTCGATCTCGGTGGCGCCACCCGCACCTTTACCATCGGCAACTCCACCTCCGCCAACGAGGACCTCACGGTCAATGCCGCCATCTCCGGCAGTGGTTTCGGCCTCACCAAAAATGGCGCCGGCACGATGCTGTTGACCGGAGCCAACAGCTACGACGGCACCACTCTCATCAACGCCGGCGTCCTCATTATTCAAACCAACACCGCGCTGGGCGCGGCCGTCAACGGCACGGCGGTAACCGCCACCGGAGCCGCCCTTGAGCTGCAGAACAACATCACGGTCACCGGCGAGGCGCTGTCGCTCACCGGCACCGGCGTGAGCAACGCCGGGGCCCTGCGCAACATTTCCGGGGCCAACACTTGGACCGGCAACATCACCCTGGCCGGCGCAACCGAGCTCCAAAGCGACTCCGGTTCACTCACTATTTCCGGCAATGTCAGCGCCACGAACCTCGGCCTGACGCTCGATGGGGCCGGCAACACCGCCCTCTCCGGCGTCGTCGGCCTCGGCACCGGCGGCCTGACCAAGACCGGCGCCGGCACCCTGACCCTCGCCGGCAACAACGCCTATGCCGGCGCCACCGCGGTCACCAGTGGTGCCGTCAAAGTCACCCACAACAGCGGCCTGTCCGGCACCGGGGCCACGGTCAGCAGCAATGCGGCCCTCCAGTTCGCCCAGGATGCCGGCAGCAACAACATCAGTGTGGTCGCGGTC
>CAJBES010000248.1 GCA_903952145.1 uncultured Opitutaceae bacterium
CGCTTGCAGATTCATCTAGGAAGCCCTTAACGGACGACCCAAGCACGTACCAACCCGGCCAAGGTCGCATCGGGCTGGCAGCTGATCGGTTGTTGCAACTGCCGCTTGCGCGCGGGCCTCGGCAACGCTTTAAGGCCGCATGAATGGATCGGTGGATCCAAGGTTCCCCGCACCTTGCACTGATCACGTACGCGCCGAACCGCCACCACAAAACCACAACAACCTCGGCGCTGTCGCGGATGCTTTTGCCGCTCGCATAGGACCGGATGATTCGCTGTCGGACCGGCAGAGCTATGGTTGCGTCCAGATTTTTTCGCACATTTAGGTGAGCCATCCTCATCGGTAGTCGATGTTGCATCTTCTGATTGGTCCACGGGGTACCCCGTGGACCAAGGTTTTTACGCGCCCTCATCCTCCTTGGGATGGAGCCGCTTCAGATTCATATATTGTTTCGTACCCCAGCGCGTCCCGGCGATGTGGCGCAGTCGTGCCGCGACCAGTAGCACGGCGGCGTTGCCGTCGGGGAAGGCTCCGACCACGCGCGTCCGGCGCCGGATTTCCCGCATGATCCGCTCCAGCGGATTGGTCGTCCGGATCTTCAACCAGTGCTCCCGCGGGAAGCTCATATAAGCCAAGGTCTCTGCCACGCCATCCCGGACGATTTGCGCCGCCTTGGCTAGTTTCAGCGCCAGCAGTTTCTTGACGACCTCCTGCGCCTTCTGCTGCGCAGCTTCCCGATCCTCTTGGGCATGGATCGCCTTGAGCATCGGCACGACGTCTCTCAGCTTCGAACGCGACACCTCCACCATCACGTTCCGGTACCAGTGCACCACGCAGCGTTGCCACTGCGCGGCGGGGAACATTTCCGCCACGGCGGCCACCAAGCCCAGGCACTTATCCGTGATGAACAGTTCCGTGCCGGCCAGCCCGCGCTCTTTCAACGCCTTCAGGAAGTTGTACCAGCTGTCATGGTCTTCCCGCTCGCCCGCCTGGACGCCGACGACCTCTCGGAGCCCGTCGGCATTGACTCCGATCGCCACCAGAACCGATACATTCTGGACCTCGCCGCCCCAGCTGCGCTTCAGCCAGATCGCGTCCAGCCAGACATAAACATAGGCGCCGGTGAGCCGCCGGGTGCGCCAGTCCTCGATGCGGCCGGCCAACTTCTGGTTCAGGTCGCTGATCGTGCTCGGGCTGACCCGCGTCCCCCAGAGCGCGTCGGTGATGTCTTCCACCCGTCGCATGGAGACGCCTGCGTAGTACATCTCCAGCAGCGCCTCCTCCACGGAACTCTCCCGCCGCCGATAGCGTTCGATGATTTGGGTCTCGAAGGGCAGGCTCCGCAGCTTGGGCACCTGGAGCTTTACCTCGCCGGCTTGCGTCTGCAAGTGGCGCTGATAATGACCGGCACGGGTATCCACACGTTCAGCGTTGCGCTGATACCGGCCGGCCTTGCACAGCCGGTCCGCCTCCGCCTCCAGCAAGCCGTTCAGCGTCTCTTCCACCGACTGCCGCACCAGCTGCCCGAGCTGGGCCTTGATCTCGGTTTCATTAACTGCAATCACGGGCTTTGACTCCGTCTGCTTTTCCGCTACCGTCTTCGCCATGGCCGTCTCTCCTGTGGTTTGGTTGTTTCCCTAACCACCAACTACCGGGAGAGCGGCCATCTGGAAAGTGCGAAAAGAATCGTACGTTATCCCCTCCAGGGAGGGGATCAGGAAGACCAACTCGTCCCCTCCTCTGCGAACCGCCTTCCGACCTCCGCGACCTCTGTGGTTGTCTTCCGCTTGCCTGCCTTGGAAAACTTCCGGCTGCCGGTCAGTAGAAAGCTTTGGCGAGCACATTTTCGGCAGCAATCATCCAC
>CAJBES010000249.1 GCA_903952145.1 uncultured Opitutaceae bacterium
CCTTCGCTTTTTTCGAAATAGTTCAGATACGCCTGGTTCACGACGCGGTAGCCGCCGGGCGTGGGATACTTGCCGGTGAAATACCAGTCCCCCGTGTGGTTGGGCACCGCGGCGTGCAGGTTCTCGATTTTTTGGAAGATGATCTCGATCCCGCCCTGCCATTCGCTGTCCTTGGGCCGCACCCGCTCGGCGATCTTGGCGGAAATCTCCTCGGCGGTGAACGGTTCATAGATTCTCCGCACGTGGTTGACCGGGCCGCCCCGGGCCAGCTCATCCTGGCAAAGGGTGTAGACGTCCTGCAACAGGGCGCCCTGCCCGCGCTCCTTCAGCAACTCGACCGCCGCCTCGAACGCGATGAACTTGCCCAGCTCCGACATGTCGATGCCGTAGCAGTCGGGGTAGCGGATCTGCGGCGCGGTCGAGACGATGACGATCTTCCGCGGCTGCAGCCGGGCTAGGATGCGCAGGATGGATTTGCGCAGCGTGGTGCCGCGCACGATCGAGTCGTCCAGGCACACGAGGTTGTCCCCCGGGTTCACCGAGCCGTAGGTGATGTCGTAGATATGGCTCGCGAGCTGGTTGCGCAGGCCCTCCTGGCCGATGAAGGTGCGCAGCTTGATGTCCTTGCTCACGACCTTCTCGCCGCGCGGCCAGTTGTGCAAAATCAGTTCATCGAGCAGCTTCTCGTCCAGGCGGCCGGCCGCGCAGGCCTCGAGGATGGCGGCCTTGACCTCGTTGCGGCGGCGGATGTGCAACGCCGCCATGAGGCCGTAGTAGGCGACCTCCGCCGTGTTGGGGATGAAGCTGAAGACCGAGTTGGCCCAATCGTGGCCGATGGCGGCGATGACCTGGTCGGCCAACCCGCCGCCCAGCGCCTGCCGCTCGCGGTAGATGTCGAGGTCATTGCCGCGCGAGAAGTAGATCCGCTCAAACGAGCAGGCGGCCCGGGGCAGGGGCGCGGTGAACTGGTTTTCCGTGATGGTGCCGGCGCGTTTGAGGACCACGACGTGGCCCGGTTTCACCTCTTTCACCTGTTCGGCCGCTAGGTCAAACACCGTCATGAGCGGCGCCCGCTCCGAGGCGAAGGCGGCGACCTCGTCATTCTGGAACCAGAAGCAGGGGCGGATGCCGGACGGGTCGCGCGCCACGAAGGCGTCGCCGTTGCCGATGAGCCCGCACAGCGTGTAGCCGCCGTCCCATTTCTGCGTGGCCCGGGTGAAGATGCGGGTGACATCCAGGTCGTCACTGATGCGGCGGGAAAGATCGGCCCCCGTCAGCTCGCGCTTGCGCAGGAACCGGTAGATGTCCTCGTGTTCCTCATCGAGGAAGAAGCCGATTTTTTCCAGGATGGCCTGCGTGTCGGTCGCGTGGATCGGGTGCTGCCCCATCGCCGTGAGCGACGCGTTGAGCACGGCGGTGTTGGTGAGGTTGAAATTGCCGCAGAGCGCGAGGTTGCGGGTCGGCCACGGACTGCGGCGGAAAAACGGATGGCACGACGACAGGTTGTAACCGCCGCTCGTGCCGTAGCGCAGGTGGCCCATGAGCAGTTCGCCGCCATAGTCGAAGGACTGCTTCACGGTGTCGGGAAACTCGGGGTGGATGACCCCCGCGTCGACCTGCGCATTGTATTGGGCCAGCAGGGTCTTGAAGATCCGGCCGAGCGGGTTCGATTTCACGCTCCGTTCGCGGAACATGAACGCCTTGCCCGTCGGCACGTCGAGTTTCACGCAGGCCACGCCGGCGCCGTCCTGGCCGCGGTTGTGCTGCTTTTCCATGAGCAGGAAAAGTTTGGTGAAGCCCCACAGCGGGGTGCCGTATTTCTCCTGGTAGTAGGCGAGCGGCTTCAGCAACCGCACGAGGGCGACGCCGCATTCGTGGGTGATCCGGTCGCTCATGCCAAGGGTGCCCGCGGCTCCGTCGCCGTCCCCGCGGAACGGCACAACCTGGGTTTGGGATGGGAAGAGGTCCTCACGGGCGTCAAAAGGATTTATTCCGTGCACCCACGACGAATCGTCAACGGCTTTCTCCACGCAGCGCGTCTTAAATCACGTGCGCCGGTTTGTGCCTCCTTGACGCGCCGGTGATGTTGGGGAACATCGCTCTGCCCCGACTATGCTGATTCTCCGCGGCTCGCCTGCCCTCTCCCAGTTCCGGCTCCAAAAGCTCCTCGAGGGCCTGGTTGCCGGCGGCCTCCCCGCCCGTGCCCTCAGCGCTGCGTTTGTGCATGTGGCGGAAATCGACGGCGACCTGAGCCCCGCGCAGCATGCCATCCTGGAAAAACTGCTCACCTACGGCCCTAGCCGCACCGCCGCCAGCGTCCAGGGCGTCGTGCAGGTTGTCGCCCCCCGCCCCGGCACGATCTCCCCCTGGTCCTCCAAAGCCACCGACATCGCCCACATCTGCGGTCTTGCCCCCGTCAGGCGCATCGAGCGGGTCATCGCCTACACGGTCGATGTAGGGCCGGACCTCGGTCCGGCCTCCGCCTTCATCGACGAACAACTTAAGTCGCTCGCCGCCCGCCTTCACGATCGCATGACCCAGGTCGTTTTCCCCGACCTAGAGTCCTGCGCCAGCCTCTTTCGCCACGAACCGCCCCGGCCGCTGACCACCGTGCCCGTCCTGGCCCAAGGCCGCGCCGCCCTCGTTGCCGCCAACACCACGCTTGGCCTCGCCCTCGCCGGCGACGAGATCGACTACCTCGTCAGCGCCTTCACCAAGCTCAGCCGCGACCCGCACGACATCGAACTGATGATGTTTGCGCAGGCCAATTCCGAACACTGCCGCCACAAGATCTTCAACGCCACCTGGGAAATCGACGGTTCCGCGCAGGGCCGCTCGCTGTTCCAGATGATCAGGAACACCTACGAGCTGCACCCCGACGGCATCCTCTCCGCCTACAAGGACAATGCCGCAGTCCTCACCGGCACCCGCGGCGGCCGTTTCTACGCCGACCCGCGGACCAACGATTACGTCACGAGCGACGAGGAAATCCATCTCCTCTGCAAGGTCGAGACGCACAACCATCCCACCGCCATCTCGCCCTTCCCCGGTGCCGCCACCGGTTCCGGCGGCGAGATCCGCGACGAGGGCGCGACCGGCCGCGGCGCCAAACCGAAGGCCGGCCTCGTCGGTTTCTCGGTTTCGAATCTCCGTCTCCCCGGCGCCATCCAGCCGTGGGAAAAGGATCACGGTAAACCGGACCGCATCGTCTCCGCGCTCGAGATCATGCTGGAGGGGCCCCTCGGCGGCGCCGCCTTCAACAACGAGTTCGGCCGCCCCGCCATCAACGGTTACTTCCGCACTTTTGAGCAGGCGGTGCCGGCTGCAGTAGGCAACGAGCTTGCTCGCGCTTCGGACCTCGCCCCCGCGACCGAACTCCGCGGCTACCACAAACCCATCATGCTCGCCGGCGGCCTCGGCAATATCCGCGCCGACCACGTTCAGAAGGGCAAAATCAACCCCGGCGACCAGCTCGTCGTCCTCGGCGGCCCTGCCATGCTCATCGGCCTCGGCGGCGGCGCTGCCAGCTCCATGGCCAGCGGCCACGGGCAGGAGGATCTCGATTTCGCCAGCGTGCAGCGCGACAACGCCGAGATGGAACGCCGCTGTCAGGAGGTCATCGACCGCTGCTGGGCCCTCGGCGCCGACAACCCCATCTCCTTCATCCACGACGTCGGTGCCGGCGGGGTCTCCAACGCCCTCCCCGAACTCGTCAACGACGGCGGTCGCGGCGGCAAATTCAACCTGCGTTCCCTCCCCAACGACGAGCCGGGCATGTCCCCGCTCGAACTCTGGTGCAACGAGTCGCAGGAGCGCTACGTCCTCGCCGTCCCCGCCGGCCGCCTCGCCACCTTCCGGCAGCTCTGCGAACGCGAGCGTGCCCCCTTCGCCATCGTCGGCGAGGCCACCGCCGAGCGGAAACTCGTCGTCGAGGACCCGCATTTCCAGAACACGCCCATCGACCTGCCCCTTGAGGTCCTGCTCGGCAAACCGCCGCGCATGCATCGCCAGGAAACGTCCCTGGTCCGCCCCCAATCACCGCTCGACCTGTCCGCCCTCACCCTCAGGGAAGCGGTCCGCCGCGTCCTCACCCACCCCACCGTCGCCGACAAGACTTTCCTCATCGCCATCGGCGACCGCACGCTCGGCGGGCTCATCGCCCGCGACCAGATGGTCGGACCGTGGCAAGTGCCCGTCGCCGACTGCGCCGTCACCGCCGCCACCTTCGACGTCTGCACCGGCGAGGCCATGGCCATGGGCGAGCGCACCCCCGTCGCCGTCAACCATGCCGCCGCCTCCGCGCGTCTCGCCGTCGGTGAAGCCCTCACGAACCTCGCCGCCGCGCAGATCGGCGAGATCGGCAAGGTCAACCTCAGCGCCAACTGGATGGCCGCCCCCGCCGTCCCTGGCGATGCCGCGGACCTCTACGCCGCGGTGCAGGCCGTGGGCATGGAACTCTGCCCCGCCCTCGGCATCACCATCCCCGTGGGCAAGGACTCGATGAGCATGTCCACAGTGTGGGAGGAAAAAGGGGCAGATGGGGCTGCGGGCGCGCAGAAACGCATCACCGCCCCCATCTCGCTCATTGTCTCCGCCTTTGCTCCGGTCACCGACATCCGCCTCACCCTCACGCCCCAACTGCGCTACGATCTCTCCGACGTAGGGGTGTCGCTGGTCGACGCCCGTGGGCGCACACAGGGTGCGCCCCTACAAAAAATCGGCGATAGCGTCCTCCTGTTGGTCGACCTCGGCCGCGGCCGGAACCGGCTCGGCGGCTCCATCCTCGCGCAGGTCGTTACCCAGATGGGCGAGGCCACGCCCGACGTGGACAGCGCCACCGACCTCAAGGCCTTCTGGAACGCCATCCAGCAACTCGGCTGCGAGCAGAAACTCCTCGCCTACCACGACCGCTCCGACGGCGGCCTGCTAGCCACTGCGGTCGAGATGGCCTTCGCCGGTCACGTCGGCGTCGATCTGGATCTCACCTCAGGCAGCCAGCTTGCTGGCGCTACTCAGAGCATGAGCGCGCTTTCCGTCTTCGCCCAACTCTTCACCGAGGAACTCGGTGCCGTCATCCAGGTGCGCACGGCGGACCTCGATCACGTCACCCGCACCTTCCACTACCACGGGCTGCAGGCACTCGTCTCCCGCATCGGCACGCCGAACCGCACCCACCGCTTCACGGTCCGGCAGGGCGGCCAGACGCTGCTCGACGAGGACCTCTTCGCCCTGCGTGCCATCTGGTCCGACGTCACCCGCCGCATCGCCGCCCTGCGCGACAACCCTGCCTGCGCCGAGTCCGAGCACCGGCTGAGGATCGACCCGACCAACCCCGGCATCACCCCGATACTCACCTTCGATCTCACAACTTCACCGCTTCCCTCTTCCTTCAATCTTCTTACTTCAAAATCCCGCCCCCCCATCGCCATTCTCCGCGAGCAGGGCGTCAACGGTGAGGTCGAGATGGCCGCGGCCTTCACCCGCGCCGGCTTCAGGGCCGTCGATGTCCATATGACCGACCTCCTCAGCGGCCGCGTGTCGCTCCAGGATTTCCGCGGCCTCGCCGCCTGCGGCGGCTTCAGCTACGGCGACGTCCTCGGCGCCGGCGAGGGCTGGGCCAAGAGCATCCTCTTCCACGAGCGCGCCCGGACCGAGTTCGCCGCATTCTTCGCCCGCGCGGACACCTTCGCGCTCGGCGTGTGCAACGGCTGCCAGATGATGAGCAACCTCAAGACCATCATCCCCGGCGCCGCCCTCTGGCCACGCTTCGTGCAGAACCAGAGCGAGCGCTACGAGGGCCGCTTCGTGTCCTTGAAAATCGAAAAGAGTCCCAGCGTGCTTTTTGCCGGCATGGAGGGCTCGGTCCTCCCCATCGCCGTCGCGCACGGCGAAGGCTACACGGAGTTTCCGGACTCCGCCGCCGCCGCCACGATGAGCCGGTCCGGCCTCGTCGCCGCCCGCTTCGTGGACAACCACCACCAGCCCACCGAGCTCTATCCGCTCAACCCCAACGGCTCCCCCTGCGGCATGACCGCCCTCACCACCACCACGGGCCGCGTGACGATCATGATGCCCCACCCCGAGCGGGTCTTTCGCAGCGCCTGCATGAGCTGGTCGCCGCAGGACTGGCCCGAGGATAGTCCATGGATGCGGCTCTTCTACAACGCCCGCACTTGGGTCGGGTGATCTATAAAGGATTTATTCAAGTTCTGAGCCGGACCTTTTTCCCAATCGTAAACCGGCCCACCGCAAGTGTTGGCCCTACCGCCGACTGCATGACTCCAGCTGAGCCGTGACGATGCATTTGGAAACCACGAATGGACACGAATGAACACCAATGCGGAAGCGCCCGGGGAAAAGGAGAGGAAAGAAAACCGTCCGCTGTTCGGTGGGCCCAGCAACCAGGTGCGGACAGCTCAGTTTCCGTTCGTATCAATTCGTGTTCATTCGTGGTTCAACTGAATGGATCCGGCTGAGGTGACCGCCTGAAACGAAATCGGGAA
>CAJBES010000250.1 GCA_903952145.1 uncultured Opitutaceae bacterium
CCTCGCCCATGGCGACATGGTTGGAGGCATAGAGACTGTAGAACGCGGCCTGATAGTTATAGTTGAGGTGATAATCGTTGCCCCATCCCGGGCTGTCGGTGCAAAACCAGGAGCCGAGGATGCCTGGCGGAAAATCCTTGTCGCGGCAACTGCTGGCGAACAGATAGTTGGCCAGATAATACTGCCGCTCGATCACCTTGTCAGGAATCTCAACAAGGCTCTCGGCCCAAAAGCCGGCCCACCATTTCTTGTGCGCCTCAAGCCGGGCGGGCAGGCTGGCAATGCCCAGCATAAACACGAAAGGAAGAACCTAGCATGCGTAACACACAAACTCTTTCCGTAAGCCACGCCATGGTCATAATCTTGGCTGGCTGGGCCGTTTTTGCCGATGCCCGGACCGAGCCTGCGGCTCAGCCCAACATTCTCTTCATCTTGACCGATGATCAGGGATACGGAGATATGAGCCGGCACGGAAATCCCGTGCTTAAGACCCCGAACCTCGATCGGCTTCAGGATCAGAGCGTGCGGTTCACGGACTTTTGCGTCTCGTCGTCGTGTTCGCCGAACCGGGCTGCCCTGATGAGCGGCAAATACCCTTTGCGGGTGGGGGTCACCCACACGATCAGCCCCCGTCATAACATGGATTTGCAGGTGACCACGTTGCCGCAGTTGCTGAAGCGCGTCGGATACACGACCGCCTGCGTAGGCAAATGGCACCTTGGCGGCGATATGGAGGATACGAACCCATACAATCCGAAGCAACGCGGCTTCGATGTCCAGGTCAAAAATCCGGGCCGCCCTCGCGAAGATCGGCTGTTTGATGAGGCGATCAAGTTCATGGGCTCGAGCGCTGCGGCCGGCAAACCGTTCTTCTGTTATCTCGCTTCCTGGTTTCCCCACATGGCCAGCAGCAAGGATGCACCCGAAGATGAAATGGCCAAGTTCCGCGGAATGGGGTATGACGACAACACGGTCCGCTTCCTGGCGATGGTTTCGAACATCGACAAGAATGTCGGGAGAATCATCGGTTGGCTGGATCGGCAGCCTTTCGCGACGAACACCGTGGTCGTGGTCATGAACGACAATGGAGGCACCCAGGGGATCGATATCTGGAATGCCGGGATGCGGGGGTGCAAGTGCACGGCCTGGCCAGGTGGATCCCGCGCCTTTTCCTTCTGGCGCTGGCCCGCAAAATGGCGCCCCCGCGATGTGGATGCGCTCACGGCGCATCTTGATGTACTGCCCACCCTGGCGGATCTGGCCGGCGTGCACGATCTTGAAAAGCAGGCCCCGGGGCTCGACGGGCATAGCCTGCGCGCCCTGCTCGAGGGTCGGAGCGACGCATGGTTCAATGATCGCATGGTGTTCCAGCACAATGCCCGGTGGGGCAGCGGTTTTGCGGCGTTACACAAAGAGCGCATGGCGGGCGTTCGCTGGCAACGATACCTTCTCGTGAACAGTAGCCCCTGTGGGAATCCCGCATGCACCAAGGATAGCCAATGCCCCGCTTTGCGCCGCGTCGCCGAGGGCGACACGGTCGCGACCTACACCACCAATGCC
>CAJBES010000251.1 GCA_903952145.1 uncultured Opitutaceae bacterium
AGGCCGATCCCCGCCCCACCGGCACCGACGCCCGCGCCATCCAGATGGGCCGTGGTGGCGTCGCCACCGGCCTGATCAGCGTTCCCCTGCGCTATATGCATACGCCGAGCGAGGTGGTCGATCTAGAGGATGTGGAGCGCTGCGTGCAACTGCTGGTGGCCTTCGCCAAGTCCATCGGCCGGGACGAATCATTCAACTGGTGACCGCGGCACTCCAATTTCGCACACCGGGGTAAATCCCTGACCGGGCCAACAATTTCTCCAGGACCGGTGCTACGGCGGCGCCGGTGAACAAGCCGCCGGCATGCCTGTCGCCTGTGCGCCGGCATGCAGCCTGCTCAGGCCGCGTTCTCCTTGGTCTCGGTCTTGCCGCTATGGCCGCTGCGCCGCAGCATGGGCTGGTGGCGGCCGGCTACGGCGCCGGCATCCACCACCACCTCGACCACATCGTCGCGCTGCGGAAGCTCATACATCACCTCCAGCATGATATTCTCCATGATGGAGCGCAGCGCCCGCGCCCCGGTCTTGAGGTCGATCGCCTTCTGCGCGATCGCCTTGACGGCATCTGCCGTGAACTTCAGGCGCACCCCGTCCATCGCAAAGAGCTTGGAATACTGCTTCACCATCGCGTTCTTCGTGCGCAGGAGAATTTTCTCAAGATCGGCGATCTGCAGTTGGTCCAGCACCGAAATGACCGGCAGACGACCGATGAATTCCGGGATCATGCCGAAACGGACCAGATCCTCGGGCGCGATCGCCCTCATCATCTTTTCGGGCGCAAGCGTCTGTTCCTGCTGGGCCTTGATCGAGGCGAAACCCAGGCTGCGCTGGCCGAGCCGCCGCTGGACGATGCCGTCCAGCCCCACGAAGGCGCCGCCGCAGATGAAGAGGATGTTCGCGGTGTTGATCTGCACGTATTCCTGGTTCGGATGCTTGCGTCCGCCCTGCGGCGGCACGTTGCATACCGTGCCCTCCAGGATCTTGAGCAGCGCCTGCTGCACGCCCTCGCCGGAGACATCGCGGGTGATGGATACGTTCTCGGTCTTGCGTCCGATCTTGTCGATTTCGTCAATATAGATGATGCCGCACTCGGCGCGCTTGACGTCGTAATTTGCATTCTGGAGCAACCGCAGGACCACATTCTCGACGTCCTCGCCCACGTAGCCCGCTTCGGTGAGGGTGGTCGCATCCGAGATGGCGAAAGGCACGTCCAGAACCTTGGCCAGCGTGCGGGCCAGCAGGGTCTTCCCTGAACCGGTCGGGCCCAGCAGCAGGATGTTGCTCTTTTCCACCTCGACTTCGCTGAACTCCGGCGAGAGTGCCACCGATTCCTTGCCCGGCTGCCCCGCATTGAAATTGAGCCGCTTGAAGTGGTTGTAGACTGCGACGGAGAGCACCTTCTTGGCGTGGTCCTGGCCGATGACAAAATCGTCCAAAGTGCGTTTGATCTCGGCGGGTTTGATCAGGCGGAACGCCGGCTTCGTCTCGGTCGTCGTGGTCTTCACCTCGCGGTCAATGATCGTCTTGCAGACGGTGACGCAGGAGTCACAAATGTAGACGCCCGGACCGGCGATGATCTTTTTCACCTCCGCCTGCGATTTGCCGCAGAAAGAGCAGAGGGTCATGCGGGACGATTTGGCCATGGATGAAGAGCGCCGCGCCAGCGTGAATTGTCGAGGGAGTTTTGGGCCGCCGCAGGCTTAGGCCGCACTTGATACGGCGAGCGACTGGACGTCCCGCGTGGATTCAACCACATGATCCACAATGCCATAAGTCTTGGCCTCGGCTGCGCTCATGAAGTAGTTGCGGTCCGAGTCCTTCTCAACCTGGTCCACGGTTTTGCCGGTGTGCTTGGCAATGACCTCGTTGAGCGTCTTGCGCCAGCGCAGGATCTCCTTGGCCGCGATCGCAATGTCCGTCGCCTGGCCACCGGCACCGCCGGAAGGCTGGTGGATCATCACCCGGCTGTTCGGCAGGGCGAAGCGCTTGCCTTTGGTGCCGGCAGCGAGGAGCACCGTCGCCATGCTGGCGGCTTGGCCGATGCAATAGGTGGCCACGTCGCACTGCAGAAAGTTCATCGTGTCATAGATGGCCATGCCGCCCGTCACCACGCCGCCCGGTGAATTGATGTAGATTTGGATGTCCTTCTTGGGGTCCTCCATCTGCAGGAAAAACATCTGCGCGATCACGAGGTTCGCCACCATGTCATCAATCGGCGTGCCGATGAAGATGATCCGGTCCTTCAGCAGGCGCGAATAGATATCCATCGACCGCTCGCCGCGGCCGGTGTTTTCGAGAACGATGGGGACGTAATAGCTCACGGAGATTCCTTGTTTTGGGCCGGCGGTTGTTTGTCCGACACCGTAGCCTTGGAAACAATAAAATCAACCGACTTGTCGAATATGATCGACTGCTGCACCGACCGGAGCGCCTCACGGTTCTTGCCCAGATCCCGGGCCAGTTTGTCGGGCTTCTGGTTGGACCGCATGGCCTCACGGTAGATGAAGCTGTCGATGTCCTTCTCGGCCACCTGGATTTTTTCCGCCTCGGCGATCTTCGCGAGAATCAACTGGAGCTTTACCCGCTTGGCGGCGGCCTTCCGTGCGTTCTCGAAGAGTTCCTTCTTGTCCTTCTCGAACTGCTCCTGGGGCACGCCACGGCGCATGTTCTCCTCGAGAAACTGGCGCAGCACGCTTTGGGTTTCGCTCTCAACCAGCGACTCCGGCACCGTGAAATCTACTGCGTTCGCGAGCGCCTCGGTGACCTGGCGGCGCTGCTCGGCCCGGTTCTGGTGCCCCTTCTGCAGTTTGAGATTGTTGCGCACCGTCGCCTGCAGCCCATCCAGACCGTCCACCTGCTGGGACTTGAAAAAGGCTTCATCCAGCGGCGGCAGCACGCGCTCGCGGATTTCCTGGACTTCAATCGCATAACCCGCCTGCCGGCCCGCCAACGCGGGAGCTGCGACAAACTCCGCAGGAAAACTGATTTCGACGGTTTTCTTTTCACCGGTTTTGAGGCCGGCCAGTTGCCGGCCAAGACCCGGGATGACCCCCTCCTGCTCGCCTTCGACTTCTTCCCAAGTCTGCGGGACTTTGCCGTAAATTTGCTTGTCCGGCACGAGTTCTACGACGGGCTTGCCCTCAATGGTGCCCTCATAGGCGAGTTTTACATAGTCGCCCTTTTGCGCGGCGCGCTCCGCCACCTTGAACTCGGCCCGCTCACTGCGCAGTCCTTCAATGAACTTCGCCACTTCCTCATCGCTGGCCTCGGTGGAAGCGATGACCGTCGGCAGCCCGATGTATTCGGGCAGCTTGAAGTCTGGCCGTACGTCGACCGTGAGCGTGACCGCTGCGGAAATACCCGGCTCAATGGTGCCCGGCTCCACTTTGACGATGTTGAGCACATCGAGCTTCTGCTCCTCGAGGCCCGAGCGATAAGCCTTGGACACCACCTTCTGCTTGAACTCCTCGGCAATTTCTTTGGCAAAGCGCTTTATCACCATCGCGGCCGGGGCCCGGCCAGGCCGAAAACCGGGCAGGCGGGCGAGCTTGATGAACTCGGCCACCACCGCCTGGTGCTCAGCCTCGACTTCGCCTTTGTCGAGCGTGATCAGAAGGTTCTTTCGGGTGTCGGAAATAGGGTTAAGTTGGACGTTCACAGGGGATAATACGCAGATTTGTTGGAAGGAATTGGTCACGCTACGCCGGGACGGTGCTCGGTCAATGCCGGATTCTGCACGCTTGCAGCCGGGAAATTGCCGGCGTTTGGTCTCAGTGCATGCCCAGCCTGCTTGAGCTTCGTTCCGAACATGCGCCATTGCTCTTGGTGGATGCGGCTTCGGCCCGCATCCAGACCGGCTTGCTCGGGAGCACACCCGGGAGTGACCGTTGGGCCGAGTCCGAAGCCGAGGCCGGTATCGGCATCTTCACCTGCCTCGCCTCCCTTGCCATCGACCTGGCCATGGTCCGGGCCTTGGTTTTTTGCGACGGGCCCGGGTCCATTCTGGGCATCCGCTCCGCCGCCATGGCGTTGCGCACCTGGAACGTGCTGCAGCCGCGCCCCATGTTCCGCTACGGCAGTCTCGCCCTGGTCGCACATGCGCTCAACCGCCCCGAAGCGCAGATCATCGCCGACGCCCGGCGTGATACCTGGCACCGCTACATCATTGGGCGCGGCCTGCAGCGTGTCGCCGCCGCGGAACTTTTCGGCCCCCTGATCATGCCAGAGTCCTTCCGTCATTGGGCCGCGCTGCCGCCGGGAGTTGTCACGACCCCCTACCGACTTGCCGGTCTTTTTGCGGCAGCAGACCGGGCCGATCTTTTCACTGCCACCGATTCACCGGATGCCTTTCTCCATGAGGAGCCGGGTTATAAAACCTGGACCCCGCAGATCCATCGCGCGCCATGAACCAGAATTCCAATCACATCCGCCCGCACCGGTGCTGGGCCGAGATCGACCTCGCCGCGCTTGAGCGCAATCTCAGGCTCATCCGCGCCTCCCTGCCGGCCCACATCCGCTACGTCGCCGTGGTCAAGGCGGATGCCTACGGTCACGGCCTGCACCATACCGCCGCCCGCTTGATGCACGCTGGCGCGGATCTCTTCGCCGTCGCCAATGTGACCGAGGCCACCACCCTCCGTGAACTTGGCCCCGGCTGGCCGATCTTGCTGCTGAGCCCCCTCTTGCCCGAGGAGGACGGCTGTCTCGCCGAATACGATCTGGCGGCCACGGTGTCATCCGCCGAGGAAGTCAGCCGCTTTGATGCCGTCGGTCGCGCCTGCGGCCGACCGGTGGCGGTGCACTTGAAAATCGACACCGGCATGGGCCGTCTGGGCGTCTGGCACGAAGCAGCCCCGGCACTCTGTGCGCGCATTCTGGCCGCACCGCATCTGCGGCTGGCCGGCATCTTCACCCATTTCTCCAGTCCTGACGATGACGCCGTCTTCACGGCGGAACAACGTCAGCGTTTTCTCAGCGCCCTCGCCCGCTGCGCGGGGGTCCGGCCCGCTGAGATATTTGTCCACGCCGACAACAGTTCCGGTTTGGAATCCATGCCCGGCGCCAGTCCGTTCAACGCCGTGCGGGTCGGCCTTTTGCAGTTTGGCATTTTGCCTCACCCCAACTCCATGCTCGCGCAGGTGCACACCGAGCCGGTCTTCAGTTTTCACACCCGGGTCGGCCTCGTGAAGCAACTACCCCAGGGCACCGGTATTAGCTACGGCCGCACCCACCTGCTGCAGCGCGATTCCACTGTCGCCATTCTTTGCGCCGGCTACGGCGATGGCATCCCGCGGGCCGCGAGCAATCGCGCCCAGGTTCTGATTCATGGCCAGCGCTGCCCGGTGCTGGGTCGGGTCACCATGGACCAGACCATTGTCGATGTGACCGACGTGCCGGGCGTGCAGTGTGGTGACGCAGTCGTGCTGGTCGGCCGTCAAGGCGACACGGAAATCACCATCAGTGAATTCAGCCGCCATGCCGACACCATTCCTTGGGAAACACTTTGTTCGGTGACCAAGCGCGTCCCGCGCCTCTATCGCACCTCGCTGGGAGTGTAGGATATTACCTTGGCCTAACGGACACGCCGCCAAAGAATTGATGCTGTCGGAGCCCGGATGCCTTCACTTTCCCTCGAGCCACACCAGCCGTTTTCGCCGCCAACCACGCGTCGCAACTTCATCGCCTGGTCCGGCAAGACCCTGGGTCTGGTCGCCCTCGGCCGCATTGCTTCCGGTCCCCTCGCCACAGCCGTTCACGCAGCCGGGTTGCCGCCTCCCGATCGACGCATTTTAGTGCTGGTTCAGCTGGTCGGTGGGAATGACGGTCTCAACACGGTCATCCCCTTCGAAGATGACAATTATTACCGCCTGCGCCCCACCCTGGCCATTGCGAAGTCCCGGGTGCTGCCCATCAGCGATTTGCTCGGGCTCCATCCCGCCTGCCGGGCGCTGCATTCATTGTTCGATTCCGGCAACATGACGGTCGTGCAGAATGTCGGCTACCCCCAACCCAGCCGGAGCCATTTTCGTTCCGCAGAGATTTGGGCCGCCGGTGGCCGCAACCCTGAATTTGAAACCTCCGGCTGGCTCGGCCGCTATCTGGACCTTGTGACTCCCGGCCTCCGGGATGATTCTGCGCCGGCTGCCACTTACCTGACAGAGGCACTGCCGCCTTGTCTGCGCCAGTCCTCGGCTACGACAATCAGCCTCCGCCGGCCACGGCCGGGCGATGGCTTTGCCGCTTCCTTGCAGTGCATTGCCGCCCACATCGCTTCTGACCGCCCAACCCAAGTTTACGTGCTTTCCCTCGGCGATTTTGACACCCACGGCAATCAAGCCAACACGCATGAGTATTTGCTCACCACACTGGCCAACGGACTGAAGTCTTTTCAGCTGGAGCTGGTCCGGCGCGGGTTGGAACGACAAGTTCTGACCATGACGGTATCCGAATTTGGCCGCCGGGCGGCCGAAAATGAATGCCGCGGCACAGATCACGGGACGGCCGCACCCCTTTTTCTGATGGGACCGGACTTGCAGGGCGCCCTGGCCGGCACGCCCCCCGTGCTTGATTTATCCCGCCAACAAGATCTGGCCCACACCACGGACTTTCGCCAGGTTTACGCCACGGTGCTCGCCGACTGGCTCGGCTGCACCGCAGCTGCGGTGCTGGGTTCCCCGGTGGAGAAACTGGCGCTCTTCAAGTCTGGGCCGGCCCCAGCCAAGGCGTGATTCGTCCACGCCTGAGACCGAACGCGGTCACTTGCCGATGCCAAAGGCCTTGAAGCCGATCTTGCGCAGCGCCACCAGATCCACGATGTTGCGCCCATCAAACAGGCACGCGGGTTTCGGCATGGCGGCGTGGATTCGCGTGTAGTCCAGGCTCTTGAACTCGTCCCATTCCGTCATGATGGCGATGGCGTGAGCCCCGGCACAGGCCGTGTAGGCGTCCTGCGCGACCGTAAGCCTGGGATTGATCTGCCCCTTGCTGAGGTTACCCGCCATGATCTCATCGGCCGGCACCTTGGGATCATAGACGCACACGTTGGCGTGCTCGGCCAGCAGATCACGGCAGACGGTGATGGCGGCGGACTCGCGGGTGTCGTTGGTGTCCTTCTTGAAAGCATAGCCCAGCAGGGTGATTTTCTTGTCCGCGACTGTGTTGAAGAGTTCCTTGACAATCCGCGCACCAAAACGGCGCTTCTGCCAGTCATTGATCCCCACGACACTGGCCCAGTAGGCCGCCACCTCGGGCAGACCAAAACTCTCGCAGAGGTAGGTAAGATTGAGAATGTCCTTCTGGAAGCACGAACCGCCGAAACCGACTGAAGACTTCAGGAATTTCGGGCCAATCCGGCTGTCTTTGCCAATCGCATTGGCGACCTCGTCCACGTCGGCGCCCGTCGCCTCGCAGAGGGCGGAGATGGAATTGATGGAGGAGATGCGCTGGGCGAGGAAGGCGTTCGCCACAAGCTTGGAAAGCTCGGATGACCAGAGGTTGGTGGTGATGATCCGTTCGCGCGGGACCCAGCCGGCGTAGATCTCCACCAGAGTTTGCATGGCCTTCTCTCCCTCCGGCGTCCGCTCCCCGCCGATGAGCACCCGGTCGGGGTTCTCCAGATCCTTGATCGCCGTGCCCTCGGCGAGAAATTCCGGGTTGGAAAGAACCTGAAACTTCAGACCCTTCGAGAGGGAGGTGACGATCGTTTTGATGGATTCGGCCGTCTTGACGGGAATCGTGGACTTTTCGACGATGATCTTATCGCTCTCAGCGTGTTCGGCAATCATGCGCGCGACAGACTCGATGAAGCGCAGGTCGGCCGCCCGGCCGGCACCCACGCCGTAGGTCTTGGTGGGGGTGTTAACCGCCACGAAAATGATGTCGGCGGACTTGATCTGACCCACGACATCGGTGGAAAAAAACAGGTTGCGCCCCCGCGCCTGCTGCACGACCGCATCAAGGCCGGGCTCGTAGATGGGCAGATGGCCGGTGTTCCATGCCGCGATCCGTTCGGCGTTCATGTCCACGACCGTTACCTGAATATCGGGGGACTTCAGCGCGATCATCGCCATCGTCGGTCCCCCGACATAGCCGGCGCCAATGCAGCAGATTTTCATGTAATGACGCAGCGTGCCTGCTTGTGCTTGGAAACCAAGAATGTTTTTGGGCGCAAAAAAAGGCGCGGCATCATGCCGCGCCCACGGGGGTTGCGCCGCCTGATGCTCAGGCCGGCGACGGCTGGGGTGCCGTTCCATCGGCCGGCGACTCCTCCGCCGTGCTGGCCTTTTCCACGGGCTTTTTGCCCGCGGTCTTGTCATCCTTGAGCAGGGGCGGATGATTTACGATCGGGGAGCGGATTTCACCGAACGCGAGGATCTCAAGGACATGTTTGCCCTCAAGGGTCTCGTGCTCCAGCAGGGCCTCGGCTATCTTGTCGAGCGCGGGGCGCCGCTCGGAGATGAGGGCCTTCGCCCGCGTGTATTGGCCGTCGATGATCAGGTGAATCTCCTGGTCAATCTTGCGGGCGGTCTCTTCCGAGACATTCTCATTGCGGGTGATATCCCGACCGAGGAAGACCGTGTCATGGTTGTCACCGAACGCGATCGGGCCCAGCGGACTCATGCCCCAGTCGCACACCATGTGCCGCGCGATTTTTGTGATCTGCTTGATGTCCCCTGCGGCACCGCTGGAGATATCCCCCATCACCAGCTCCTCCGCGATGCGGCCGCCCAGACCCATGGCAATTTGGTTCAACATGCGCTTCATCGCATGCGTGAGAACATCCTTTTTGGGGATGAACATCGTGCTGCCCAGGCTGCGGCCCCGCGGAATGATGGTCACCTTGTGCACGGGCATGTGACCGTCATCCAGGACGGCCTGCACCAGCGCGTGGCCCGCCTCGTGATAGGCGGTCAGTTTCTTTTCCTCGTCATCCATCAGACGCCGCCGCTCCCGGCCAAATTGCACTTTTTCGCGGGCGTCATCCACGTCGATCATCTCCACCTTCTTCTTGTTGCGGCGGCTGGCGAGCAAGGCGGACTCGTTCAGCAGGTTCGCCAGCTCGGCTCCGGAGAGCCCCGGTGTGCCGCGGGCGATGACGCTGAGATCCACGTTTTCCGCGAGACTGATTTTGCGGGCATGGACCCGTAGAATTTGCTCGCGGCCGTTGAGATCGGGCAGATCGACGTAAATCTGGCGGTCAAAACGGCCGGGCCGCAGGAGTGCGCTGTCGAGCACATCCGGGCGGTTGGTTGCGGCGATGATGATCACGCCCTCGTTGGCGTCGAACCCGTCCATCTCCACCAGCAGGGAGTTGAGGGTTTGCTCGCGCTCGTCATTGCCCCCGCCGAGGCCCGCCCCGCGCTGGCGGCCGACCGCGTCAATTTCATCAATGAAGATCAGGCAGGGTGCGTTTTTGCGGCCCTGCTCAAACATGTCGCGGACGCGGCTGGCGCCGACACCGACGAACATTTCCACGAAATCCGAGCCCGAGATGGAGAAGAAGGGCACGTCCGCCTCGCCGGCCACAGCCTTGGCCAGGAGCGTTTTGCCCGTGCCCGGAGGTCCGACCATGATGATGCCCTTGGGAATGCGGCCGCCCATCTTGGTGAATTTCTTCGGGTCCTTGAGAAACTCCACCACCTCGCTGACCTCCTCCTTGGCCTCGTCACAGCCCGCCACATCGGCAAACGTGATCTTTTCCCGGTCACGGGTGAGCAGCTTCGCGCGGCTCTTGCCGAAACTCATGGCCCCGCGGCCGGCCTGCCGCAACTGGCGCACAAAGAGAAAGTAAAGCAAACCTATGATCAGCAGGAAGGGAATGACCTGAGCTGCGATCTGCGTCCACATCGTGGTCGCCGGCTGCTCGGAGAATACCTGCACCTTCTGGAGTCGCTCCATACTGGTGTCGGTCAGCCGTCCCGCCGCCCGGAACTTGAAGGTCTTCTCTTGATTGTCTGCGGCAACCGCTACGGCCTCCTTCAGCTCTCCTGTGACGACAGCCCAGTCGCGTCCGCCGCTGGCATCCGGGCGGATGACGCCCTCGCGGATCTTGCCCTGTTCGGCCATTTCAACGACTTGCTGCACCTTGAGGTTGATCGGGGAACTCAGCCGGCCCGGCGTCCAATAAAGCAGGGTAAAAGCGGCTATGGCGATGGCCACCCAGATCAGCAGCACTTTCGGCTGAAAGCGATCAGGGGGCAGGTGCTTGAGCGGACTGCGTTTCTTTTTGTTTTCGGGTTCGGACATTATGGAAATGGACTGGAGGTTGAAGGTGGATGTTCCCGCTCTATAAGTCAATTGAGCCCGTGTTATAACCCACCCTGCAGTTTCCGACGCTTGGGACGCGCAGGTTCAAAGCGGAGCAGGCCGGTTCGGATCACGGCAAAGCCGTTAATCCCAATACTGTGTCTGGTCGCACGCCCCGCGACCGTCGCGTCGAGTAACGCATCAAAGGCCTGCCGCGACAGTTCACCCGCTCCGCTTTGCCGGACCAACCAGCGACGGAGAGCCCGGCGTGTCACCGCACGCGGTATGGCGCCCAGTTTGCGCACATCCAACATCCCCCCGGCCGTAAGCGGATCCAATGCATCAACCCAAGCCTCGAGCGCCCCATCGTCCTCCTCGAGCAGTTCGCGCGACCGTGCTGCCCCCGCCAGCACATCGCGGTCCGATGCCCTGCTCCATGCCGGCAGCACTGCACCGCGGATGCGGTTCCGGAAATGGATGTCAGTTGCATTGGTTGCATCCTCGCACCAGGGCGCCTTGACCGCCCGCAGGAACGCGACCAGCTCAGTGTGCTTCAGCGTAAGCAATGGTCGCAAATGCACCCGGCCGGCCGGCATGACTTGCACGGGCCGCGGGGCCGCGAGCCCCCCTGTCCCGCTGCCGCGCGCCAAACGCATCAACATGCTTTCAGCAATGTCGTTCTGCTGGTGCCCAAGCCAGAGCTCCTTGGCCCGCAGCGCTTTCATTCTGGCTTCGATGAAGGCGAACCGGGCCACCCGGGCTTCGGCTGCATTGCGCAAAGCCTGCCCGCGCCGACGGCGGCCGGCAAGAAACGTTACTCCCAACCTCGCGCAGACTGTGCGGCAAAACCCCTCGTCACAGTCAGCCGCCGCCCCGCGCAGGCGATGGTTGAAATGCACCGCCTGGAGGCGGCCGCGCGCTGCCGGCCAGTGGGCCCAAAGCAGCAGCAACAACGCCAACGAATCCGCGCCACCGGAAAACCCCACGACCCAAGGCCTGCGGGACCACACCCCCTCCGTCCGAGCCAGCACGGCGGGATGCAACCGGTTCTTCGGACAAGCCTCCGCGAGCCGCCCGGCCAGGCAAATCCAGTCCTGCTGCCCCGCTTTCATGCCTGCCATGGTGGATGCGCCGCGTCCTAATTGAAGCTCAGATGCTCCTTGCCGAAATACGATTGGAGTGCAGCCGGGATCTTCACCCGGCCGTCGGCTTGGAGATTGTTTTCCAGCAGGGCGGCGAGCACGCGCGGCACGGCCAGGCTGGAACCGTTCAGGGTGTGCACGAGTTCGGGTTTGCCCGCCTCCTTCGCCCGAAAGCGGATCTGTGCCCGGCGCGCCTGAAATGACTCGAAATTGCTGCAGCTCGAAACCTCCAGCCAGCGTTTCTGTCCCGCGGCCCAGACCTCGAGGTCATATTTTTTCGACTGGGCGAAACCCAGATCGCCGCCGCACATCAGCAGGACCCGGTAGGGCAGTTCCAGCTTTTGCAGCAGCCGCTCGGCGTCGGCCCGCAGCTTCTCCAATTCGTCATAGCTGGTCTCGGGGTGGACCCATTTGAGCAGCTCAACCTTGTCAAACTGGTGCACGCGGTTAAGCCCGCGCACATCCTTGCCATAGCTGCCCGCTTCGCGGCGGAAGCACGGCGTGTAGGCGCAACGGAGGATGGGCAACGCCTCTTCCTCGACAATTTCATCGCGGAAGAAATTGGTCAGCGGCACCTCCGCCGTCGGCACGGCATAGAGTTTGTCGGTCGTCTCATACATCTGCCCCTCCTTGTCCGGCAGTTGGCCGGTGGCGGTCGCGCTGGCCGCGTTGACGAAGATCGGCGGGCTGACCTCGGTATAACCGGCCTTGGTGTCCTCGTCCAAAAAGAACTGCAACAGGGCGCGCGAGAGCTTCGCGCCGTCGCCGATGAGAAAGGGGAAACCCGCCCCCGTGACCTTGGCCCCTCGGGCAAAATCGAACAACCGCTCGAACCCCGGGATTTCCCAGTGTGCCCGGGCGTGCGGGCCCACCGCCGTTGGCTCGCCATGCGTCGCGAACACCACATTTTCCTCCGGCGTGCGGCCTTCTGGCACACTGGCGTGCGGCAGGTTGGGCAGGGTCAACATGGCCTGCTTCCATTTTTCCTCCGTCTCCTTGAGCTGCGTTTCCCGCTCCTTCGCCGCAGTGGAGACGGCCTTCATCTCCAGCACTTTCGCGGCAAACTCCGGCGAGCCTTTGGGCAGCGCCGCCATGGCGGCATTGGCCGCTTTCTGCCGGGCGCGGAGCTGCTCCACTTCGCCCAGTTGCGCCCGCCAGGCCACATCGACGGCCAGCACGGCGTCGAGTTCGACTTCGAGGTGTTTCTTGGCAATGGCCGCCCGCACCAGCTGCGGCGATTCACGGAGGAGTTTGGGATCGAGCATGGAGAAAATATCAGCGCCGCCTGGTCAGCCGCTGCTCGGCCCGGAGGAAACGCGCATAGACTTCCTTGGCCGGCAGCAGCTTGAGTTCGCCCGCAGGCGCCTGCACCACCAGATTGCCCGGCGAGTTCAGCGGATAGGGACCAAACTGGCGCGGATCAGTCGGGCCGAACACGGCCAGGGTCGGCACGCCCAGCGCCGCCGCCAGGTGCATCGGGCCGCTGTCATTGGAGAAAACCCACTCCGCCCGCTGAATCAGCGCGGGCAGCGATACGAGGCTGGTATTGCCGGTGAGATTGAGAAACTGGGCGGTTGGCAGTATGCCCTTGACGGGTTGGCTGTTGCTGCCCGCCCAGATGACCTTGCGGTTGCGGTTCGCGCGCAGCAGCATCTCGGTGAGTTGCTTGAACCCGTTCCAGCATTTCTCAGCCCTGCGGCTGTCCGGGAACATCAGGATTGGCATGGTGCCCCCGCGGCCGGCAGCAAAGCTGAGGGTCAGCTTGTCAACTTCGCGGAACTTCAGCTGGCCGCGCAATTCCGGCTTCGCGCCGAGCACCGGGCAGAACTGCAGCAGGATGTCCAGGGCGTGGCTGCGCCGGCCGTCGGGCGGCAGCGGGACCCTTTTGTCATAGAAAACACCCGACCATTCGCGCGCATCCGTGCGGCCTACTTTCCGTTTCGCCAGCGTGCGCGAGGTCATCAACCCCGTGCGCAGCAGGCCCTGCATGTCGAAAACATAGTCAAACTTGGTCTGCCGCACTTCCTGCATGAGGCGCAGGAAGCCCTTCGTGCCGGCGTTGCGCTCGAAGACATAGACCTGATCGACTGCTTCGCAGGCGCGCACGATCGGCGCAAAGATATCCCGCACAATCCAGGAAATGCGCAGCCCCTCGCACTGGGCCTTGAGCGAGGTCGCCACCTGCAGGCCGTGCACAATGTCCCCGAGGGAGGAGGGTTTGATGATAAGGAGCTCGGTCATGAAAAGACGCGGCGGTAAAATCTGCTTTTGACCACGCGTAACTAACGTTCCATGGCTTTTCCGCGCTGAAATCAAACGCTAATCCATCTCCCGCGTGCTAAAATTGCTTCTGCATACCCTGGGCTGGCTGCTCGCCCACACCCCGGAGCCGCTGCTGCATGCGCTGGCCGCAGTTCTCGGTGAAATCACCCTGTGGCTGTTCCCGCGCCGCCGCCGGCTGGTATTTTCCAACCTTGACCACGCCTTCCCGGAGCGGTCGTCGGCCTGGCGCCGCCGGATCGCCCGCGCCAGTTCCCGGCGCCTGTTCGAGACCGCGCTCCTCTCCCTCGCGCTGCCCTGCCTCGGAGAACACCGGCTGCGGCGCATTTTACGTGCCTCGCCGGAAATGCTGGCATTTTTTGCCGCGCACCGGCGCGATCCCTTCCCTGTCGTGATGGTCGCACCCCATATGGCCTATTGGGAGGTTCAATCCGCCATGCCGCTGGTCGTGCCCGGACCGTTCCCCGAATTCGGTGTCACCTTCCGTCCACTGGACAATGCGGCTGCCAATGCCTGGGTGCAACAGGCCCGGGAGCGCTTTGGCCTCAAGCTGCTTTCGCGCAAGCAGGGCTTTCAGGAGTCCTTGAAAATCCTGCGCCGCCGCGGCATCGCTGGCGTGCTTTTCGACCAGAATGCCGGCCTGCAGGGTGCGCTCACCCTGCTGTTTGACCGGGTCTGCTCCACCAGCGAGCTGCCCGGGCTCATGGCGGGGAAATTTTCCGCCCAAGTCTACAGTATGCACTCCCGGCGGCTCGGTTTCTGGCGCGTGGAACTGCAGATGCAGCCTATCCCGTGTGCACCCACCTCGGCGGCGGTCACTCTCGCCCTCAACCGCGAGTTGGAGCGGCAGCTCAGCTGCGACGACAACCTCTGCGCCTCCTGGCTCTGGGTGCACGACCGCTGGCGCAACCAGGACATACCCCACGTGCGCTACCGGCTGGCGGCCAAGCGCAATCTCCTTGCCGCGGAACTGGCGGCGCGCGGCACCGCTGCGCTCCCGCGCCGCACCCGTATTTTTATCCGGCTCCCCAACTGGCTCGGCGATGTGGTGATGGCGGTGCCGCTCTTGCGCGCGTTGCGCATCTCCCGGCCCGACGCGGAGCTCACCTTCATCGCCAAGGCGCCTTTCCTTCCCCTGCTCAAAGATTGGGCATTGGCCGACCACCTGATTGCATTGCCGCCGCCAAGTTCGGGGTATTTTCGATTCTTTTGGAATCTGCGCCGACGCCATCCCGACAATTATCTGCTTTTCACCAATTCATTGCGCGGTGATCTGGAGGCTTGGCTGACTGGCTGCCGCCAGCGCTTCGGGCTGGTGCGCCCCGGCAAACGCCGCCCCCTCCTCTCGCACGCTTATCGCCTGCCCGACGGTTTCGATGAACGCCTTCACCACCAGTTGGAGGTGTGGACAGACCTCCTGAGACACTTTGGCCTGCAGGGCGCCCCGGACATAACGCCCCTCGGCCCCCGTCCCCACTCCCCAGCCCCGGTTCTAGGGTTCATCCCGGGGTCGGAAAACAATCCTGAAAAGCGCTGGCCCGTGGCCCACTGGCGCGAACTTATTGCCCGGTTACCCGCCTCGCTTCCCATCGTGCTCTTCGGCACCGCCAACGACCTGCCCATCACGAACGCCATCGCCGAGGGCTTTGGCCCCCGGGTCGAGAATCTCGCCGGACGCACCAATCTGACCGAATATTGCGCCCGCCTCTCCGGCTGCCGGCTGCTCGTGACCAATGACACGGGCGGCATGCATCTCGCCAATGCGCTTGGCGTGCCCTTGGTCGCGCTGTTCGGTCCGACCAATCCAGTCCGCACCCGGCCGGTTTTTGCCGCCCCGGTGCATGTCCTCCAGCCGCCAGGTTGTCCGCCGACAGGTGGCGGCAGGCTTGACGACCTTGGACCGGCACAAGTCATCGCCGCGGTGCGCGAACAGGTCCCGGACTTACTTCCGGGAAAATAGCATTGCCCGGTCGCGACACCGCTTCCCTCCTACAGCGTCCTTCGCATGCCGCTGCTCTCCGTCCAGGATCTCCGCACCCACTTTCACACGCGTCACGGCGTGTATCGGGCCGTGGACGGTGTGAGCTTCGAGCTCGAGCGCGGCGAGACCTTGGGCATTGTCGGGGAATCCGGCTCCGGCAAGTCCGTCACTTGTTACTCCCTGATGGGACTGGTGCCGCAGCCACCCGGCCGCATCGAAGGCGGCTCCGCGTTGTTCGACGGCATCGACCTCCTGCGTTGCTCGCCTGCGGAGGTCCGGGCCATCCGTGGGAAACGCATCGCCATGATTTTTCAGGACCCGATGACCTCGTTGAACCCCTACCTGCGGATCTCCGAGCAGCTGATCGAACCCCTGTTGATCCATGAGAAGACCTCCAGGCGCGATGCCGTGGCCAGGGCACTCGACGCACTCAACGCGGTGGGCATTAATGATGCCTCGAAACGCATCCATTCCTATCCGCACGAATTTTCGGGCGGCATGCGCCAGCGCGTGATGATCGCGATGGCCCTGATTACCAGACCCGAACTGCTGATCGCGGACGAGCCGACCACCGCCCTCGATGTCACCGTGCAGGCCCAGATACTCGAGCTGATCAAGGAACTGCAACGCGAGTCCGGCATGGCGGTGATATTCATCACCCACGACCTCGGGGTCATTTCCGGTCTCTGCGATCACGTGCAGGTCATGTATGCCGGCCGCATCGTCGAGACCGCCACCACGCGCAGCCTTTTTTACGAGCCGCGGCATCCTTATACGCGCGCCCTGCAGCGCTCGATTCCGGCGCTGCAACCCAAGGGCGGGGAACTCTATACCATCCCCGGCCTGCCACCGGATCTGTCCAAGCCGTTGTCCGGGTGCGCCTTCGCCCCACGTTGCGAACTGGCCGCGGCGCGCTGCCGGCAGGAATCCCCGCGGCTCGTGCCGCTACACCCGGACCACACCCAAGCCTGCCTGCGTGTGCAGGCGGGGGAAATCTGAACTGGATCTGCCATGCCCGACCCAATTCTTGAACTCAACGACATCAGGACCCACTTCCCGGTGCACGAGGGCTTTTTGTTCAAGCGGCAGACCGGCACGGTCAGGGCAGTCGATGGCGTCACGCTCAAAGTGCAGACCGGTGAAGTCCTCGGTCTGGTCGGCGAGTCGGGCTGCGGCAAGTCCACCCTTGCCCGCACCATCATGCAGTTGCTGCCCGTCACCAGCGGCTCGGTGATTCTGGAGGGCAAGAACCTGACCGCCGGCACCACCGCCGAGATCCGGGCCGTCCGGCGGGACCTCCAGATGGTCTTCCAGGATCCCTTCGCCTCGCTCAATCCGCGCCTGACGGTCTTCGCCGCGCTCGCCGAACCCCTGTTGGTTCACCGGATGTGCCCCCGCGCTGAAATCACGACCCGGGTTGCCCAGCTCATGACACTGGTGGGCCTCGCGCCGCGCGACATGCGGAAATATCCCCATGAATTCTCAGGCGGCCAGCGCCAACGCATCGCCATCGCCCGCGCGCTGGCCCTCAATCCCAAGGTCATCATCGCTGACGAACCCGTCTCGGCCCTCGATGTCTCGATCCAGGCGCAGATCCTGAACCTGCTGTCGCAGCTCACGCGGCAGATGCACCTCTCCCTCGTGTTCATTGCGCACGACCTCTCCGTGGTGAAGCACATCTCCGACCGCGTCGCCGTGATGTATCTCGGCAAAATCGTCGAGTTGGGCGCCGCCGTGGAAGTCATCGAGCGCCCGCGGCATCCCTACACGCGCGCTCTGGTCAGTGCGATACCGACGCCGAATCCCGACATTGAGCGCACCCGCCAGCGCCTGGTGCTGGCGGGGGATCCGCCCTCGCCGCTGAACCCGCCGGCCGGTTGCGCCTTTCATCCGCGCTGCCCGCATGCGCAGGAACGCTGCCGGGCCGCCGTGCCGCCGCTTACGGTCCTCGGGGACCGCGAAGTCGCCTGTATCCGAGCCGGGGAGCTTTAACCGGCCAGCAACCCGGTTTGTCGCAGCGCCTCGTAGGTGGCCACGCCTGCAGCCGTGCTCAGGTTGAGTGACCGCAGGTCTGGATTCGCATGCGGTATTGTGACCCGCCTCGCTTCGCCCACCTCGGCATGCAACCACTCGGGGGCGCCCGAACTTTCATTGCCAAACAGGAGCCCGTCGCCGTCCGCAAACTGCACGTTCCAAAATGACCGCGGGCTCTTGGTGGTGAAGAGCCACAGCCGCCGGGGAGCTTGGACACATGCCTTGAACGCCACCCAGTCGGCGTGCTCCAGCACGTCGAGAGACCGCCAGTAGTCCATGCCCGCACGCCTGAGATTCCGGTCGTTGATTTCGAAGCCCAACGGGTGGATGAGATGCAATCGCGAACGCGTCAGCGCGCACATGCGGCCAATGTTGCCCGTATTGGGGGCGATCTCCGGCTGTAAAAGGACGATGTGCAGCATGTCATTTCAGGCGAGGCTCAGACCGGCATTGTCCGCCAGCATGATCTTGCCTTCACAGCCCAGACCCGCCTGCCCGCACACTGCGCTCATCGCCCCCAACACCATCTCCGCGTGGTCATGCAGCGTGACGCAGAGCACGCTCGAACCGCTGCCACTCAACCAGCCGGTCAGCGCCCCCGCCGCTACGCCAGCGGCCAGCGCGGACTGTGCGCCGGGAATCTTTGGCAGCCGGTAGGGCTCATGCATGAAGTCCCCCACCGCATGCCGCAGCCGCGCATAATCGCGCGTCGCAAATACCGCCACCAGATACGCCGCGCTGTTGATGCTGCGCACAGCATCGAAATAAGGAATTTTTTCCGGCAGCTCACCGCGTGACTCCTTGGTTGTGATCTGCACCAACGGCGACACGGCGACGAAAGCCAGATCTGCTGCCACTTCGAAGCGCACGGAGTCGATATACGCCCCGTCAGCCGGATTCGTGCGCGGCACGCAAAAGCCGCCCAGCACACTGGCGGCGGCGTTGTCGGGATGGCCCTCGAGCGCCGTGACCAGCGCCACAATGTCACGGCGGTCAAAGCCCGTGCCGGCGAACGCGTCCAGTCCCGCGACTACTCCGGCACGCACGGTCACACTTGAGCCGAACCCGCGCGCTGTCGGCACCTCACCCTCGATCCGGTAGTTGAAACCAAACGGGGTGCGTTTGACCGCTTTGAAAAACGCCGCCGCCGCCGCGTCCACCATCGCCTGCGCCCGGCCGTCCTCAGCCCGAACCGGGCTGGCCTCCGCCCCGGTCGTGCGGGTCAGCGTCACATGGTTATAGACGTTGAGCGCCAGCCCGAGGGTGTCGAAGCCGGCGCCACAATTCGAGGTGCTGGCTGGCACCCGGACGGTGACCGCGTCTGGGGTCGGGCTCATCGGCGGTATTTGAGGGCTTTCTCCACCTCGCGGTCCTGCACCTTTCGTTTGAGGGTCTCGCGCTTGTCAAAGAGTTTCTTGCCGGTGCATAACGCCACCTCGACCTTCACCAGCGCCGCCTTGAAATACATGCGCAGCGGCACCAGCGCCCGGCCGCCGGCCTCGAGGGCTTGCGTGATTTTGCGGACCTGGTGACGGTGCAGCAGCAGCTTTCGGGTGCGGCGGGCGTCATGGTTGTTCCGGTTGCCAAAATCATAGAGTTCGATGTGCGCGTTCACCAGCCACAACTCACCCCGGTCCACGCGGCCAAAGGCATCGTTGATCTGCGCCCGCCCCGCGCGGATGGACTTCACTTCGGTGCCCTTCAGCGCGATACCCGCCTCGAAACGTTCGTCCACAAAGTAGTCGCGGTGCGCCTTGGCATTGCGCAACTCGGTGTATCGCTTGTCGTCCTTTTTCTGCGCGGGCATGTCAGGAGGGTGCATTAAAAAGGCGGCTCCGGCAATCGCGGAGCCGCCAGCAGGCGAAAATAGGTGCGGCGCTCAGCTCTGGCCGCATTCGAAGCTGATCTTGCCTTCGATGATCTCGCGCAGGGCGGTATCCTCGGCAGAGAGCTTTTCGAACGATTCCACGAGCGGGCGGTTACCCCGGCGGAGTTGCTTGACGCGGCGCGAAACCACGTTGATCAGCATGTTGGGATCGGGCACGACCGTGAGAGCTTGCTTGATGTAATCGTCACGCATATGGGCAATTGGCTTGGATAAAATCGTGTATCGCTAGGTCCGGATTCGGGGGGGTCAAGGGCTAATTTCCCGGCTTGCCGGCCCCGTCGTCCCGGCGGACCATGGCGCCATGCTTATCGCTTGGACAACGATCGCCAGCCGTCCCGAGGCAGAGACCCTCGCCGCCGGCATCATTGCTCGCAATCTCGCCACTTGTGTCCAGATCGACGGACCAATTGTCTCCCATTATCGCTGGCGGGGCCAGACGGAGCGCGCCGAGGAATACCGCCTCTGTTTCAAGTTTCTACCCGCCCAATTGCTGGCCCTCCAATCCCATGTCCTCCGGCACCATCCCTACGAGACCCCTGAATGGGTCGTTGTCCGGGCTGAGCATGTCGGAGAAAAATACTTGTCTTGGGCACAGGCCAACTCTAGCCATCTGCCCCTTTAGCAACCGAAACTCATCCATTTATCTCGTCATGTCACAGCATAAGAGCCTCCAAGGTGTATCCGGAATCATCGTTAAACGCAACGTCCTCAAGCGTTTCGAGCGTGTTGATCTGCTCAAGAAACGCGGGCATTGGAAGGCCGGAGATCGCGTGCAAGGACTCCGCAAGACCAAGCCCGACGCCTGATTTCTTCCATTCGTTTTCCGAGGCAGGCAGTCACTACTGCCTGCCTTTTTTTACATACCCATGGCTGCCCCAGGAAATAACCTTTCCCCTGCCACCCCCACTTCCCGCCCCAATCTCCTCCAGCGCCTCTATGCTTGGGTGCTGCATTGGGCGGACACCAAATACGGTGTGCCTGCGCTCTGCGTTCTCGCTTTTGCCGAGTCCTCATTCTTCCCCATTCCCCCGGATGTGCTGCTGGTTGCCCTCTGCATGGGCGCGCCCAAACGCTCCCTACGCTTTGCACTCTGGTGTTCGGTTTATTCGGTGCTTGGCGGTGTTTTTGGCTACTACATCGGTTATGCCGCCGAACCCCTCGGCCGGTGGATAATTTTCGACCTGCTGCACTATGGTGCCGCTTGGGACAAGGTGGCCGCACTCTATGGGCAGAACGCATTCCTTTCC
>CAJBES010000252.1 GCA_903952145.1 uncultured Opitutaceae bacterium
AAACCACACCCTCGAACGGCACCGTGATGGTCATCTTCCCCAACTGCCGCTGTTTCACTTTCAGGATGTTCTCGTAGTAGTCGAGCAACTGATGATTGGCCACCTTTTCCAGCTCTACGCTTTGCTCGGTCCGTTTCACGAGGCGGCGTTGTTTGATGAGTTCGGCCTCAGGATAGTTGCCGGACTTGGTCAGCCGCTCAAAGTTTTCCAGCGTTTCCAGCTCGCTCTGCAACTGGAGGTGAATGGCCGAACCGACCGCGATGCGACGTTTCTCCGACTCATATTTGGCGCGAATGCCCGTAATCTCGAGCTCAAGATCACCGGTGTCGAGTTGGGCCAACACGTCCCCTGCGGCGACCGGCTTTCCAGGGTCGAGCTCGCTTTTCACCACCCGGCCGGACACCTCGCTTTTGAGTTCCATCTCGAATTTGGCCTGCACGATCACACTGCCGGGCACGGCTTTGTAAGCGGTGCCGCTGGTGACCCGGGCCACCAGCACGGTCGGCCGGGCAAAATAGACATAGGCCACAATGGCCAAACCGAGCGCCAACGCGCCCAGGAGCATTTTTTGGGATGTGGTCATGGCATCAGGCCTTGGTGTGCGGGAGGTTGGCCGTGACGGGATCCTCGCCGACCAGCGAGATAAATTCCGTCACACGCATGAGGTAGTGGTAGCGTGCCGAGATGGTGCTGGCAAACATGCTCTTGTAGCCGGCTTCAGCCGCGGCGACATCGGTCTCCGAAGCCGTCCCGCGCTGGAAATCGCCCTGACGATACTTCAGGAACTCCAGTGCACTGGCCAGCAGCCGGTCGTTGAGCTGCATCTGCCGGAAGGCCAGCTCCGCCTGTTTGGCGGCACGCTGTGCGTCCTGGGCCAGGGTCTGCTTCATTTGCCGGTAGCTTTCCTCGAGCTGGCGTTTGCGTGCCAGGGAGCTGGTGACGGCGCCATGCGCGGCGCGACCGTCAAAAATGGTCCAGACCGCCTGCAGGCCGACGTAACGGGATTGCACCCCGTATTTCAGCCCGACGTTGGCCGAGTAGCTCTGCTCGTCCTGGATGACGCCGGCAACAAGGTTAAATTTCGGGAGCAGCCGGTGGCGGTGATTCTGATAAGCCAGCTCCTCCGCCGCGATCTGCTGGCGCATGATCAGAGCCGGGGTGATGACCGGTTCAGCGCGGCCCAGAAAACCGGCCAGCAAGCGGTCAATCCCGGCCTGGGATGAGGGCAGACTGTTGATCTCGTCGGGGATGATCTCGTCGGCCGGTTGGGGCAGCCCGGTCAGAGCGGCAAAACTTTGCTTGATCCGAAGCAGTTCCATTTCGGCATACTCCGCCGCCAGATGCGCGCGCTCATTGGCAATGCGCACCTGGAAAATCTCCCCCTCGGAAGTGACCTTTTGCGCAAGTCTCCCCTCCGCCAGCTTGAGGGCTTTGTCAGAGAGCAGCCGCTCGTTGCGGACATTGGCCACCTGGATTTTTGTCAGGATCAGCTGCATGTAGGTGCTGCGGATCTCCTGCGCCAGCATGCGGTAAGCTTCGCCATATTGCTGCTCGGCGATGCGCTTGCGCAGTTCACCAATGCGGGCGTTGTTGCGCCGCTCGTTCCAATGAAAGACCGGTTGGCTGAGCAAAAGATTGTATGCGACTTTGTCCGTGTCGAGGGTGCCGGACTGGTCCTCACGGATATCCTTGGCCTTGCTGACCTGATAATAACCCGAGACGCTGGGCAACAACCCGGCCTTGGCCTGGATCAGGTCCCCCTCCGCGACCATCACATCCAAATTGCGCAAGATCATGCGCGGTGACTGGGTCACGGCGTTCGCCATGATCTGCTTCAGTTGCGGAAGCATATGCTCGGGCAGGACTACCGAGTCATCCGCCGTTGCCGTGAGTATCAGACTGGTGGCCAGTCCAGCGGTGAAAAGGAGTTGGGAGGTAACCTTCATCTAAATGGGCGAATGGATAGAAACCGAGCAGGC
Source organism: uncultured Opitutaceae bacterium (assembly GCA_903952145.1). Classification (GTDB taxonomy): domain Bacteria; phylum Verrucomicrobiota; class Verrucomicrobiia; order Opitutales; family Opitutaceae; genus UBA2377. The sequence continues at coordinate 1,980 of CAJBES010000252.1, forward strand.
CAACCCGAATTGCAAACTGATATTTTTCCGGACCAGGCGGCCGCTTTACTGCAGTCAAATTGCCGCACCGGACAAGCCGGTTGGTTCACTGGGAAAACCTTTTCTTGCCAGCGAAGGACAACCTTGGGATTTACCAACCTTCATGTTGCGAAAGGTTGCACCCTTCGTTGCCGATCTTTGGCCACACCGCGAACTCCTCTGGCAGTTCACCGTGCGGCAGGTTGAACTGCGCCATCGTGGCAGCCATCTGGGCCTGCTCTGGGCGATTCTCAACCCCCTGTTGATGCTCGGGCTCTACGTGCTCGTTTTTGGCTATATCTTCGGCGGGCGGTTCGGCATTCTGCCCGATGAAACCCGCATCGATTATGCGCTGGGCATTTTCTTCGGCCTGACTCTTTTCCATTTTTTTGCAGAAGTGCTGACCATCGCCCCCACGCTCATCATCGCGAACCCCAACTTCGTCAAAAAAGTGGTCTTCCCATTGGCCATCCTGCCGGCCGCGAGTGTGGGTGGCGCCGTTTTTCACCTGCTGATCAGTCTGGGGCTCGCCCTGCTCAGTTTGCTCCTCTTTGGCCACGGCATCTCCCTGACCATCCTATGGCTGCCAGTCATCATTGCGCCCTTGATCTTGCTGGGGCTGGGCACCAGCTGGTTTTTCTCAGCGCTGGGCGTCTTCTTCCGGGATATCAGCCAAGTCATGCAATTCCTCTCCATGTCACTGATGTGGACCAGCGGCGTCTTTTTTCCGCTCAGAAGTTCCCGGCCGCGTGGGTTTATCTCCGTTTCAACCCCCTGTTGCTCGCCATTGATCTCACCCGCGATGCAGCCCTTTGGGCCAGGCCGATCAACTACAACCATCTGGCCTATCTCTATCTGACGGGACTACTGGTCTGCACTCTCGGCCATCTGACTTTCAGACGGATGAAACCGGTCTTCGCTGACGTCCTTTGATTGCATGACCACCCAAACACCATCATCCGGCCATGTCTTCTGGCTTTATGGACTATCGGGCGCCGGCAAGTCCACCCTCGCTGGCCTTTTCAGAGCTGAACTATGTGCCCGCGGTGTTCCGGTGCTGGCCTTGGACGGGGACACCGTCCGCTCCGGCCTCTGCGCAGGCCTGGGGTTTTCCGATGAGGCCAGAACCGAGAATCTGCGTCGCTCATCAGAGGTGGCCCGTCTCGCGCGCGACTCGGGTTTGTGGGTAGTCGCCTCTTTCATCACCCCGCTTGAGTCACACCGGGATCTCATCACCCGCATCATCGGAGCGGAGGCCCTTTCGCTGGTCTATCTGGACGCGCCGATCAACACCTGCCAGTCTCGCGATGTGAAAGGCCTCTACGCGCGCGCGCGCGAGGGACGCTTGGCACAAATGACCGGCATCTCCTCGCGTTTTGAGGTCCCCGGCCAAACCGATATCACTCTGGACACCGGCGCCTGCAGCCCCGAGGCCTGCGTCGCCCGATTGCTGTCCTACGCTGCTGACAAGCTGGGCTCCCACTGAAAATGCCTCATCTCAACCTCAGTCATCTGGACCAACTTGAGCACGAGGCCATCCATATCATCCGCGAAGCCACCGTGCAGTTTCCCCAAGCCGCCATCCTATTTTCCGGCGGCAAGGATTCCCTGGTGCTGGCTGCACTGGCCCGCAAGGCCCACGCTCCCGCCCGGCCGCCCTTCCCTCTCCTGCATGTCGACACTGGCCACAATTTCCCTGAAACCCTGGTTTTTCGTGACCGCCTGGCGCGGGACTTCGGCTACCGCCTCCTGGTGCGCCAAGTCCAGGACACCATCGACGCTGGACGGGTGGCGGAGGAAACCGGCCCCAACGCCAGCCGCAACACACTGCAAACTATCACCCTGCTGGATGCGATCGCCGAACTGAAACTTGACGCCGCACTCGGCGGGGGCCGGCGCGACGAGGAGAAAGCCCGGGCCAAGGAACGCATTTTTTCCCACCGCGACGAATTCGGCCAATGGGACCCGAAGCACCAGCGTCCGGAGCTCTGGAGTCTCTACAACGGCCGCAAACGCCCCGGGGAACACTTCCGGATCTTCCCCTTGAGCAACTGGACCGAACTCGACATCTGGACCTACATCCGCCGCGAGCAACTGCCACTGCCCGCGCTCTACTTCGCCCACGAGCGCGACGTCTTTCTCCGCCAGGGCACGCTGCTGGCCGCCACCCCGCTACTGCCCCTTCAGCCCGGTGAGACCGTGCGCCGCGAAATGATCCGCTTCCGCACCGTCGGCGACATGACCTGCACCGGAGCGATCCGCTCCCAGGCGGTGACCCTCGACGCGATCGTGGCCGAGGTGGCCGCCGCCCGTCAGACCGAACGGGGCACACGTCACGATGACCGCCGCTCAGAAACCGCAATGGAGGATCGCAAGCGCCAGGGATACTTCTAGCCGCCATGGACCTTCTCCGACTCATCACCTGCGGCAATGTGGACGACGGCAAGAGCACGCTGCTCGGTCGCCTGCTGCACGACACCAAGTCCATCTTTGAGGACCAGTGGGAAGCCGTGCAGCGCGCCAGCGTGCGCCGCGGCGACACCTTCACCGACCTGGCGCTCCTCACCGACGGGCTGCGCGCGGAACGCGAGCAAGGCATCACCATCGACGTCGCCTACCGTTATTTCGCCACGCCGCACCGCAAGTTCATCCTCGCCGACTGCCCGGGACATTTCCAATACACGCGCAACATGGTCACGGGCGCCTCCTCCGCCCAACTGGCCCTGATCCTGATTGACGTGCGCAAGGGTCTCACCGAGCAGACCTGCCGCCACGCCTTTCTCGCCACCCTGCTCCGCATCAAGCACCTGATTGTCTGCGTCAACAAAATGGACCTGGTTGCTTTCCGGCAGGAGGAGTTCGAACGGGTGCATGAACAGTTCATGGAGTATGCCGAGCGGCTGGACGGCGCTGACATCCAGTTTATCCCGATGTCCGCGCGGGATGGTGATAACGTCGTGGAAAAATCCACGCGCATGCCATGGTATGCCGGCAGCCCGCTGCTTTACTCGCTTGAGAACGTCTACGTGCGCAACGACGCGAACCACGTTGATGCGCGCTTCCCGGTGCAGACTGTCATCCGGCCGCAGGATCCGGCGCTGCCAGATTTCCGCGGACTCGCCGGCCGGGTGGCCAGCGGGATTTTCCGCGCCGGCGAGGAAATCGTGCACCTGCCCAGCGGCCTGACGGCCCGGATCACCGCCATTCATGGCCCGGCCGGGAAGGTGGAGTCCGCCTTCCACCCCATGTCGGTCGTCATGGAACTCGACCGCGCTCTGGATATCGGCCGCGGCGACATGCTGGCCAAGCCCAACAACCAGCCGGTGGCCGCTACGGAAATTGAGGTCATGCTCTGCTGGCTGGGCGACAGACCGCTGGACCCCTCCCGGCGTTATATTTTGCAACAGACCTCGCGCGAAACGAAGTGCCTGGTGCGGGAAGTGCGTTACAAGCTCGATGTGACCACCCTGCATCGCAGCACCGATCACACGCCCCTGCAGATGAACGATCTCGCTCGCGTCACCCTGCACACCACGGCCCCGTTCTTCTTCGACAGCTACAAGAAGAACCGGCAGACGGGCAGCCTCATTTTGGTCGACGAATTCGCCAACACCACCGTGGCCGCTGGCATGATACTTTGAGGTGATGACCTGCTTTCCGTCGGCTATTGAAGCTCATGCGTCAGTCTGACAACGGAAGTAAATCCACGGCGATAGCGCGTCAGTCCATTGCGCGAAGCCCACTGGCGATCTTTCTGGGCAGAATGACACAAAAAAGTCCAACGGCTATCATCCAGTTCATGTGGCAAAACCCATGAGATCTTTGATCCGAACAACCCGAGGCATTTGGACTTTTGGTTCGGTAGCTCAGCAGGGACGGAACGCCCGCGAATGTCCTTACGGCGCACCCGGCGGTCACCCCTACCCGTCAATCACCCCCGATAGCATCGGTGGCTATCGCGTTCTCGGTTGCGGCCACATGAGCAGACCTTGCGGTGGTAGATCACCCAGCAAGCGGATCTGAAGCTGGCACAACTCCAGTAGAGTTACGGGGACAGTTGGGCGTCCGAATCGGGATCATGACGCTGTGGCACCAGTTCAGTCGGCTGGGTTTGAGTTAAGGAGCCTCTGAAAACTCAGCCCTGTTGCCGGGCTGAGCAGGTGAGAGGATTTTGAGGAACTAAAGGGTGCGGACCGGTGGCCATTGGCATGTTTACGGTGGCAAGCGATGGTTGGAGAGCGCGCTGGACGTAAGATTATCGAGAACCTTCAAAGGTAATTTGATTTTCTATTAAGTACCTAATCTGAGCTAATTACGTCACTTTTTACGACTTTTGGTAGGGGGAAACTAATTATTCTTTTAACTTGATACTGCGTCTCAGCTTCATATACGCCTAATCGTATGCCCACACTTACAGGCAAATACACAATGTGCCTTGGTCTCTGCAGCATTCTCTCGACGGTTGCCCTAACAACCTTGTGTGGCACGAGTCACGTTACCACCACTGTTCGAGATTACTCAGCTCCTGTAATACTGACGGATGTGGCAGTCATTGGCTCAAAACAGAATGTCGAACGCCTGCCGGGCTCGGGTTCCTTTATCGATGCAGGCGAGATTCGTGTCTTCGCCTACGATGACATCAACCAGGTAATACGCCGCACCCCAGGCGTGTATATCCGTCAGGAGGACGGCCACGGGCTCTTCCCCAATGTCTCGCTCCGCGGCGTCTCCACCACGCGCAACGGCAAGATCACCGTCATGGAGGATGGCATCCTGATGGCGCCCGCCTCCTACTCCGATTCCGCCGCTTACTACTCGCCCAACGCCGGCCGCATGAGCGGCCTCGAGGTGCTCAAGGGTTCCAGTCAGATCAAATACGGACCTGAGACCACCGGCGGGGTCATCAACTACCTCTCCACACCCATCCCAAAACAAGACTCCGGCTACCTCAGTGCGTCTTACGGTTCGAACCACGACATCCGCGTCCACTCCTACTACGGCGGACGCACCGGCACATCTTGGGCCACCGTCGGTTTTCTCGTGGAAAACGTTTACCGCGAAACTAACGGTTTCAAAACCATCGATGTCACGCCGGGCCGCGGTTACTTCGGCTCCGATCAGACCGGTTTCAGCCGCAACGAGCCGATGGTGAAACTACGCTTTGACTTCAAGACCGCTGTTCCGCAATCGCTCGAGTTCAAATCCGGTCGCACTGATATCACCGCCGACGAAACTTATCTCGGCCTCACCGACGCGGACTTCCGCGCCGATCCCCTCCGCCGCTACGCCGCTACCCGCTTCGATAACATCACCACGCAGCAGGAACGTCTATCCGCCCGCTACGTCATCCAGCCCTCGGCCAACCTGCAGGTCAGCTTCACCGCCTACCGAAACGATTTTGCCCGCAATTGGTATAAACTTGATGGTGCCAGTGCGGGCACCGGCAACTTTCTTAATCTCAGCGAGGCACTCGCCGGCCAATATGGCCAACCCATTATCGACGTCCTCAAGGGCAGCACCGCCGGTCGCCTGCGCGTTCGTGCCAATAACCGCACCTATGGCGCCGAGGGGCTCGATTCACTCGCAACAATGGAATTCCACACGGGACAATTCGCCCATCGCCTGGAAAGCGGCCTGCGTTACCATCGGGATTTCGTCGATCGATTCCAGTGGGACGACATCTACACGCAGTCCGCCGACGGCAGCGCCAGTCAAACCATTACAGGCCTGCCCGGCACCCAGGACAACCGCCGCGCTGAATCCGAAGCCCTCGCCTTCTTCATTCAGGACCGGATCACCGCCGGCCGACTGACCATGATCCCGGGCTTCCGCCTTGAAAGCATCGACTATACCGACATTCGCCGCAACACCGTTGTCGCCACACTCAATCAAGTCACCAGCGAGACCGGCACAGTCATTGATTATGTCGCCCCTGGCCTTGGCGCCACCTGGCAGCAAACGGACAGCCTCATTTTTTTGGCCGGTGTCCACCGCGGTATCTCGCCCCCCGGCCCCACAAGTGCCGGCACCAGCCTCCAGGAAGAAACCTCCCTCGGCTATGAGGCGGGCCTCCGATATAACAACCGGCGCGATTTCTCCGCTGAGTTCATCGCGTTCCACACCATTTTCACCAACCTCATCGTAGAGCAGAACGCCGGCGGTGGCGGCGGAGCCGGGCAGACAAGCAACATCGGCGCGGTCAACTCCACCGGTGTCGAACTCGCGCTCACTTATGATCCCTCCTTGAGCCGGGGTTGGACCTCTCGCAACCCTTGGAACCTGAGCTTCACTTGGACACACGCCCGCCTCGGCAACGACGTCAATGCCACTGGCAACAGTGGCGGCGTCGCCGAGTCGATCTTTTCGGGCGGTCGTGAAGGCAACCAGCTGCCTTACATTCCCAACTGGCAGATCGCGTTGGGCACCGGGCTCGAGTCCGGCAAGTGGGGGGTCTATCTCGACTCATACTGCCAGCCGGGCACTTGGGCCTCGGCCAACAATTCCAACGCCCACGTAAATCCCGATGCCAGTGACTCCGTCGGCCTGCAACCCGCACTCGACAGCCGGTATGGACGCGTGGATGCGTTCCTCCTCGTTGATGTCGCCATCCACTACTACCTGACGAAACAGACCCGGCTCAAGCTCGTCTGCACCAACCTGTTCGACTGGGCCTACGTCTCCTCCCGTGTGCCCATTGGTCCGCGCCCTGGCGCCCCGCACATGATCAGCGCCGGCATCGAGGTCAGGTTCTGAATGGCGCGAACGGCGCGCTGATCTCCTTGCAAACGCCTTCGCGTTGACGTCAGCCACGCCCAGCAGTCTGAGTCCGGACGGCAGTTGACGTAGCCAGGGAGGCTACCGGACTGTGCGTCATTCGCCCACTTCCTTCTCGTTCTTTGCCGGGCCGGCGTAGTAGGAAATGCCGTGCACATGAAAAAAGCCAAAGCCCATTTCCCGAAGATCAGGCCCATCGCCTACGAAGGCCCCAAGTCCGCGAACGCACTTTCGTTCAAACACTACAACCCCGACGAGGTCATCGACGGCAAAACCACGACGGCGCACCTGCGCTTCTCCATCGCCTACTGGCACGCCTTTCGCGGTGTCGGCAGCGACCCATTTGGTCCCGGTACCATTGTCCGTCCTTGGGAAAAAGGCACCGACGCCGTCTCCATTGCCAGAATTCGCATGGATGCCGCCTTCGAGTTCTTCCAGAAGATCCGCGCCCCTTTCTGGTGCTTCCACGACCGTGACATCGCCCCCGAAGGCCGCACCCTCGCCCAGTCCAACCGTAACCTCGACCGGCTCGTCGACCACGCAAAGGACCACCAAAAGGCCACTGGCGTAAAGTTGCTCTGGGGCACCGCCAACCTCTTCTCCAATCGGCGCTACATGTGCGGCGCCTCCACCAACCCCGACGCCCACGTCTTCGCCTACGCCGCCGCGCAGGTGAAAAAGGCCCTTGATGTCACCCAGCAACTCGGCGGTGAGAACTATGTTTTCTGGGGCGGTCGTGAGGGCTACGAGACGCTCCTCAACACCAACCTCAGGCGTGAGCAGGACCACCTCGCCGCGTTCCTGCACATGGCGGTGGATTACGCCAAGAGCATCAGCTTCAAGGGCCAGTTCCTCATCGAGCCCAAACCGAAAGAGCCCACCAAGCACCAATACGACTTCGACGTCGCCAGCGGCATCGCCTTCCTCCGCACCTACGGCCTCGAAAAGCATTTCAAGTTCAACATCGAGACCAACCACGCCACTCTCGCCGGCCACACCTTCGCGCACGAGATCGAGGTCGCCGCCGCCGCCGGCATGCTCGGCTCGATCGACGCCAACGCCGGCGACGAGCTCCTCGGCTGGGACACCGACCAGTTCAACACCAACGTCCGCGAGCTCACCCTCGCGATGATCTCCATCCTTCGCGCCGGCGGCCTCGGCTCCGGCGGCCTCAACTTCGACGCGAAACTCCGCCGTCCCTCCATCGACCCCGAGGATCTTTTCCACGCCCACATCGGCGGCATGGACGCCTACGCCCTCGCCTTCAAGCTCGCCCGCCGCATCCTGGCCGACGGCAAATTGGAGCAGTTCGTCGCCAACCGCTACGCCAGCTACGACGCCGGCTACGGCCGCGACATCGCACAACGCCGCCTTGGTTTCCGCGAACTGAACAAGCTCGTGCTCACCAAACTCGGCGAACCCAAACCCTGCTCCGGCAGGCAGGAATACCTTGAAAACCTGCTCGCCCAATACCTCGCCAACGGCGCCTGAAACACCGCGCCGGGCAGCCCGGCGCCGTTTCCGAACGCAGCACCGGTTGTTGTTTTCGTGATATTCCCAAAAATGCAATGTCACCGGGAAGCTTCCCCGGCGTCACAGAGCCGACTCCGATGAAAGTCCTTCTCCTCCTCGCCCTAGCCTTGCCCTTCCTCGCCGGTTGTTCGTCGCTTTCCTCGCGCAAAAACCCGGCGGTGGATTTCAGCCGCTTCCAGCACTTTTACGTCGAGCACCGGCTCACCGATGACCACGGCATTGATCAGCTCATTGTCAATGACCTGCGCGGCCGCGGTCGCGACGCCTCCCGCGGGCACCTCACCATGATTCCCGATAAAATCGACGTCATTATCGCCTACGAGGACCGCTGGACCTGGGATTTCAAATCCTACCTCATCGAGCTTAATATTTACGCCCGGGACGCACGCACCAACCAGCTCATCGCCGCCGCCACCTACCGCCACCCCGGCCCGCTGAGCAAGGACCCCACGAAGATGATCCGGAAAATTTTGGACTCCTTCTTCAAGCCCGGCCGCAAGTAGGCCCGCGGCAGGTCTGGCGGTTTCAAACAGCTCCGCCGCCTGCAGGCCGCCCGCGGGCGCGTCTTCGGCGCGAAGACAAGCCGCCCATCGGGGAGGGGGCACAAGCTGGTCAGCGGGGTCACCATCGCTGAATTCGCCGTGGGCGCCGGCAATGCGAAAACCCGCCGTTTCTTCTGCGGTTACACCCGGCGACTTCACCCCTGCAGCCTCACCCTTTTCAAGCGGCACAGTTTTGACCAATTTCTATGATCCCCGCACGCCCGCTCCGGTTTCCTTTCAGTTATCTTCCAGCGTGCGCAGGCCCTGCAGGCGCTGCGCCTCACTGTCGAGTTGGCTCGCGGCCAGCCGGTCGAATTTGGTGCGCGCCAGGCCGCTGGCATTATTTTGCCGGTAAAGACCCGCCAGCACAGAATCCCGCTGCCGTAGCGTGGTGAGCGTCACCCGTGCGATGTGGGCAAGTTCCTCGCCCGCCCCGAGGTCGCACAATGGCTCGATTGCTTCAATAAACCGGTCGGCACTGGCCTCCTTGCCGCTGAGCAGATGCAGGTATTGCAGAAAGGCATTGGCTCCGCGCATGCCCAGTCCGCGCATGTTCACCCCGCCGATATAGCCGTCGAGCACCGGCTGGAAGGGCTCCGCTTCCACGGGCATCGGCACGCCCTTGATGACCGGCAGCCATTTGGAAATACGGGCAAATTTGGTGTTGGATTTCCGGCTGGTGAGAAAACGCAGGAAGTCGATGGCGCGCTCCGGGTGTTTCGAGGCGCGCGTCAACCCGAACGACAGGGCAGCGAACGTGGCGGCCTCGGAGGTCCGCCCCAGCGTCCCGGGGCCGTAACGCGGATCATCGCGCCGGAAGGACGGCATCTTGAATGCACCGACGGGAAAGTCCGCCTGCATCAGGATGCCGCCCGCATCCCAGGTGCCCGTGGCCAGCATCGCGGCCCGCCCCTGCAGGAACTGGAGCATCCCGTCTTCGCGGCCGAGTTGCACCCAGCCCGGCGGGAGGAAACGTCCGAAAGCCTCGACGGTCTGCAGACTGGCCCGCACCGCCGGGGTGTGCAGCGACCATTTGCGCCGGACGTATTGGATCAGCAATTCATGCCCACTAAGCTCAAGGTTCAGGCTATAATCCAGCTCGATGGCCAGACGCTGGGTGACGGTATAGAACAGCGTATCCGTGATCTTGGTGATGTTGAAGACCGAGCCCGCCAGCGGGGTAATCGGCTGGCCGGTTTTCTTTGCATAGCTTTGCAGCGCTTCGCACAGGGTGACAAATTCGTCAAACGTGCGGGGCACGCGTTCCTCGCCCAGTGCCGCCTTGAGCAGGTTGCGGTTGTAGAACATGCGCACGGTAATCAGGGTGTTGGGGGCCCCATAGTATTCCAGCAGGTTGGAATTGTAGTAGCTGCCCATGCCGTCCGGAGTCGGAATCAGCTCCGCCGCGTAGCTTTCCCGCCAAGACCGGCCGCGCAGATCCGGTTCGTCGTCGTTATAGGGGTTCTTTTCCTCCAGATACGCTGTGACCGGTGTGAAATAGCGCGCCAGCATGTCGTCGGGATTCTCATAGGCGGCCAGTTCGATGAGGTCGGGCGGGGTGCCGCCGACGAGTTGGGTGCGCAGCCATTGCTTCCAAGTGCGACTGGGAATGTCCATCTGCTCCACCTTTACCTTCGGATGCAGCGCGGTGTAGTCGGCCGCGATGGCCGCGAAGGCTTCACGCACCCCGGGTTCCAATTGCCAATGCGCAAAACGGATGACCTCGACGTCGGGGGACACCACCACCCCGGCCTTGTTCTGGAAAAGGCGGCCGGCCGAAAATACAAATAAGCCGACCAGTATGACGCCGGCCAGCAAAGTCATCGGACGGATCCGCGTCATGGCGATGCCTCCAGCTCTTCCATGCGCTCCCGGGCCGTGCGGAAGCGGTTGTCCGTGGGCAGGATTGATTCGAGAAAACGGTGGTAGGCGGCCAACGCCTCCTCGCGTCGCCCGAGCGCCCGTGCGGCTTCCGCCAGTTGGATGCGCAGGCTGGCAGCCACCAGCACATCCTGCGTGCCGATCGCGTCGGCGCGGTGCAGCCAGGCGAGCACCTGCGCATCGAGCACATTGTAAAAAAGGGCGGCCCCGGCCAGGGCGCGGTAATACGCACAGGCGGTCTCAGGTAAAAAGCCGGTGCCCGCCACCGGCGCCAGCTCCGCGGCAGCCGCCAGGCGTTGCGGCACGCTCAGGTCCGGTCGCTGATAGAGGTAGACGAGTGCGAGTTTGCCGGCCGCGACCTGCGCCAGCGGATGCGAGGAGTTAGCCTGGATCACCGCGCGGTAGGCGGTCTCGACCTCCGCAATTTCCGCCGGCCGGTGCAGGTGGACGATACGCGCGAGCAACAGCCGCGCATACATCGCCGTGTCGTCGGTGCCATCCGCCGCGATCAGCTGGCGCAATTGCGCCTCGGTCCGCTCAATCTTGCCGGCGGTGACCGGCGGATGGTTGAGCAGGCTCGCAGCTTCGCCTAACGCCCGGGCCCGGTCTGCGCTGACCGGCTGGCGAGTGAACGCATCATAGGCATCGCGGAAAAGGTAACCGGAGAGCAATTGCCAGCCATCGGTCTCCGCCGAAGCTGCGCGCAGCGAGCCCGTCGCAACGAGGGCAGCCAGGCAGAAACACAGCCTGCGGCAAACAGCCCGCGCCCCCCCCCCTGCTGTGGAATCTATGGCCATCTGGATGCTCACGCGTGCTTCCAATGACGGCGCGTTGCTGGCGATGTCAACGCGCAGCGCGCCAATCCTTGCACTGAAAACTCACGCCCACCCTACGAACACAGCTTGCCAGCGCCCTCCACAGGCTTTGATGATGTCCGCACCATGGGTGCCTACGATTTCAACTTCGCTCTTTCCGCCGACGAGACCTTCGTCCCCAATCCCGACCAGGTCCGCGCCCTGCAGGCGCTGATGCCCAAGGAGCCCTTCGCCCTTGCCCCAAAGGCGAATGACCGCGCCGCCTGGGGCCGCTGGCAGCAGGATCCCTTCGGCCAGCGCGTGCTCGCAAACGCGCGCGAACTCGCCGCCCAGCCCTTCCCCGACTATAACAACACCACCTGGCTCGCCAGCCTCGAGCAGCAGAGCGTCACCCAGATCAACGCGGCGCTCGGGCTGGCCCGCAAACGCCAGGCGGTGTTCCTGCTCGCTGAGGCGATTCACGACGCCGGCGAGTTCCTCGGCGTGATCGAGTCCGATGCGCACGCCATCTCCAAGGTCAACACCTGGACGCATCCCGGCAACGACCTCAAGCGCCTCAACTACGACCTCAAGACGATGGAGCCCGACCTCGTGACTGTGCATTTCACAGAAACGCTCGCGCTGACCGACTACCTCCTCGAGGACCGCCTGCCCGCATCGCTGCGCACCCTCATCCGCGAGGAGACCCACCGCCGGGTCTTCGCGCCGATGCGCCAGCGCATCGAGACCGGGCGCGACCTCTACTGGTGGATCATTGTGAAGCACAATTGGAGTTCGGTCTGCCTCTTCTGCGTGGCCCATGCCGCCGTCGCCCTCCTGCCCGGCGCCGCCGACCGCGCCTGGTGGCTGGCTTTCGCCCAGAATAACGTGCTCAATTTCCGCGACAGTTTCACTGACGACGGCTTCTGCACCGAGGGCGTGTCCTACTGGGGCTACGGTTTCGGCCATTACATCTTCATGAGCGAGCTGCTGCGCGTCGCCACGGGCAACACCATCGATCTGCTCACTGAGCCCAAGATGGCCCGCGCCGCCCGGTTCCCGCTCCGCACCGAGATCCAGCCCGGCGTCTATCCCGCCTTCGCCGACTGCGGCATCGATGCGTGCCCGCCGCTCTGGGCGCGCCTCTGGCCCGACAACCGGATCGGCACCACGCAGCTGCCGGTGGCACCGGTGGCGGCCGGCATCGATCCCCTCGCCGATCTGGGCACGGGCACAGAGGCGCTGATCTGGATGTTCCGCACGCGCGAGCCCCGGAAATCGGTGCAGTTGAGCACACCGCCCGAACTGCGCAACTGGTTCGAGCAATCATCCCTGCTCATCTGCCGGCCGGCGCCGGCCACCACAAGCCGGTTCTCCGCCACCTTGCTCGGCGGCAACAACGGCGTGAACCACAACCACAACGACCTCGGCACGTTCACCGTGGTGCTCGACGGCCGCACCCTCGTGCTCGATCCCGGCCTCGAGACCTACAGCTACCGCACTTTCAGCGAAAAACGCTACGACAGCCAGCTGCTCAACTCCTACGGCCATCCCGTGCCGCGGGTCGCCGGGCGCCTGCAGGAAGCCGGCCCGGAGTGGCGCACGCGCGTGCTCGCGAAGGAATTCTCCGCCGACACCGACCGCATGGTGCTCGACCTGCGCGGCGCCTACGACGTGGCCGGCCTGCGCAAACTCGAGCGCGAGTTCCTCTATGACCGCCGGGGCGCCGGCTCCCTCACCATCACCGACCGCGTCGAATTCGTCGAACCCGCCGCCTTCGAGTCCGCGCTCATCACCCTGGGCAAGGTCACGGTCGAAGGTGCACAAATCCGCCTGGACGACGGGAAGGCCGCGATCATCGCGGACGTCACGGTCGAGGGCGCCGCACTGGAGCTTTCCACCGACACCATCACCCAGCCGCCGCACCCCACCCGCATCGCCCTGCGCTGCGCCGGTGACGTGCGCACGGCCGTGATCCGCACCGTCTTCCGGCCGGTCTGATCCGCACCGGCTTCCCCGTGATGAGGAGCTGGCTCGTCCTAATCGTGGCGGGAGTTGCCGGGTTGAAAGCGTTCCCCAAATAGCAGCATACCGGGGACCGGTCCTATTCCTCGGGTTCCAAACATATTTCCAGCCGTGTCCATCCGGTTGCGTCAACCTCCACCTCCCGCCGCACCGTGTGATATCCCTCACAGGCGATGATCACGGTGTGTTTGCCGGGGCCGAGCCGCCGCCAATAACGGCCAAACTCCGCGTCACTGGTCCGGCGGTCGACTGTCTCGTCTTCAATATCCGGGAGCCACACTTCGGCCACCAGGGGTTTGCCGCTGGCCGCATCGGTCACCCTCACCACCAGACCCGGACCGGCTGCCTGCCTCAGCAGTTCGTAGGCCCCTGGCAGATTGGCCTCGATGATCCCCGGCACGTCCTCCGGCGGAAAAACATAGGAGCCATTGCCCGTCTCTACAATCATGTCGAATACGCCGAGCCGGCCGTAAAACCACGCGTAACTCTGACTCGCCGCGCCACCCGGCGCGATGGCGTAGGTGGATTTGCCGTCCATCGTTCGGATCTTCCCAGCCACCGCGGTGGCGATACCCTTGATCAAGGCATCGTCAGGCGCCGGTTTCCCATTCCACCGCCACGGGTAAAAAATCACCTCGCCCGAGCTGTGGTAGGATATCGAGAGCAGGAAGCGCTTGCGCAAGGCCAGCGTTCGCATCGCCCGGTTTTCCGCCTCGGAAAATGGATATTCCCCCCGGTAGCCATGTTGCCCGGGCTCACCGGATCCACCCATCGTCCAATTGAAATCGTAGTTCCGGTTGATGTTTACTCCCTCGCCATAGAGCCCCGTCACGCCGTCGCCATTTAGATCGCGGGCGTTTTTCTGCCAGCGCGGATCGGCCCCGGAGGTCACGATGCCATGACCGTCCACGTTGACCACCGGAACGAGATAAATTTCCAGCGTGTCCAGCCACCCCGTCACTTCCGGGACCGTGCCATAGCCTGCGAGCAGTCTTTCCATCAACGTCAGGACTATCTCCGGCCCCATCAGCTCGGCGGAGTGATGTCCGCCGTCGAACAGCACCCCTGGCCGGTCCTGCGCCTGCGCGGCATGGCTCGACAGGCGGTAGGCGTAGATCGGCCGGTGAAACTGGGTCGTCTCACCGATCTGCATCCGCAAGAAGAGTTGCGGATGTTCGCGCGCCAGCACCTCTGCCCGCTGCACCATCTGCTCATAGGTGTGGTAAACCGGATCGAGCTTCAGGCTCGGACCGAAGTTGCCGCGCCGGATGAGCGTCATCAGATCATCACTCTCCAACAAGACCGTGGGTTTGAATCCCGCGTGGCGCAGCTCCTCGAGCTCGACCGGCGTCGCCAGCACGTGCGCGGTGTTGCGCACAAGGTTCAGGATGCGGTCCAAGTCATAACCGTCATATACAAACCGGCCCTGGCCCGCCTGTTCGTGCGCCGGGATGTCCCGCACTTCGAGCAACAGCGTCCGGTGAGGTGGCGCAGCACCAAAAGCAGCCGCCCACGCAATGAAGATTGCCCCGACCAGGGATAAGGCCGCGCGCATTGTTTTATGGAGTGCTTGAGCTGAGTTTCAGCCGGACCTCGAGTGGCGTCCATCCTTTGCCCCCCACTTCGACTGCGCGCAGCGCAACCGTGCTGTAACCCTTGCACGAAACGATGACCTGGTGGCGGCCGGGTTCGAGCAACCGCCACATTCGGCCGAATTGCGCATCGGTTGTGCGCCGGTCCACCGTCTCATTTTCGATCTGTGGCAGCCACACCTGCGCGACCAGTGGCATGCCGGTCGCGGCATCCGTCACTTGGACCGCCAAGCCGGGCCCGGCCGTGTGCTTCAGCAAGGTTTCCACGCCCTTGAGATTCGCCGCGATGATTCCGGGGACCTCTGCCGGAGGGAAAAATTGCGCACCCTTGCCGGTCTCGATGATCAGATCGATGGTTCCGTGCCGGCCGTAAAGCCAGGGGTAGCTCTGGCTCGAAGGCCCGCCCGGTGCGATCGTGTATGAGCCCGTGGCGTCCATGGTGGGGATGTGCGCCGCCACATCTGCCGCGATGCGTTTGATGACGCTGTCATCCGGCGCCGGTAGGTCGTTCCACACCCACGGATAAAAAATCACCTCGCCCTGACTGTGGTAGGAAACCGAGAGCAGAAACTGCCGCGTAGCGGCGAGATGCCGCATCGCACGATTCTCAGCTTCGGAAAACGGGTATGGTCCGCGGTAGCTGACCTTGTCCGGATCGCCCGTCCCGCCCATCGCCCAGTTGAAATCATAGCCGCGGTTCACATCCACACCCTCGGGATAAACGCCGGTCACGCCGTCACTGTTCACGTCGCGGAGATTCTTGCGCCAGCGTGGATCGCGGCCCGAGGTCACCATGTCGTGCCCGTCGACATTCACGACCGGCACAAGCCAGATTTCCAGCGTGTCCATCCAAGCCGTGACCGCGGCATCCTGCCCATAACCCGTCACGAGCTTCTCCATGAGCGCCAGCACGATCTCGGCGCCCATCAGTTCGTTGGAGTGGTGGCAGCCGTCGAACAGCACGGCCGGTCGCGCTTGCGCCTTCGTCGCGTCGTTCGACAGCCGATAGGCGTAAATCGGCCGCTTGCACTGGGTGGTCTCCCCGATCATCCGCCGGGTGATGAGCCGGGGATGCACCTTCGCCAGCTCTTCGGCCCGCCGCACGATCCGGTCGTAGCTATGATAAATCTCATCCAGCATGAGCGTAGGGCCATAGAGTGCGCGTTTGATGAGCATCAGCTTATCTGCGCTCTCCATCACCACCGTCGCCTCCAGTCCTTCCAACGTGGCCTTTCCAAGCTCGGCCGGCGTTGCGAGCATCAGGACCGTGTCGCCGACCACACTGAGGATCCGTTCGGGATCATAGGAGCCGAAGGAATATGTTCCCGACCCGGCCGCCACGCCATGCGCCTCGCGCATGGCCGCCGGGACATGGCGTAGTTCGACCAGCAGAGTGCGCTGGTAGGTTTCTTGACCCAGCACGGGCGCAAGGACGCAAGTCGCCATAATCATGAACCGAATCATTTCCTGCCAAAAAAACAGCCTGCGGCACACTGGGAAGCTTAATGCGTTGATTTTGCCGTCATCGCCCAGGCTTCGCCAGTCACTCCGGCACTGCATTTTTCTCCTGCATGTTGGCCGCGTGGGCAACTGCCCCGCCACGCGGCCAGCCCCACCATTGCCCCTGATTTCGATCCGGACGCACTTGGACATGGCGAGGCCGCCGTCTTCCTTGGCTACATCAACTGCATCGTGATCTGGGTCGTCATGCTCAGGCCGAGCAACGTCGGGGGCAGCGCGTGTCCGGTTGCCGGCCGGCTTCGGCTGAACCGGCTTCAACGCAACCGCACAAACAGCCACAAACCGATCGCCCCCATGCCGAGGTTTGGAAACCAGGCGGCATAGACCGGATCCATCAGGCCCTTGGTCGCCAGCGAGGTCGCGAGGTTCATGAAGATATAGTAGAGAAAAAACAGGCCGATGGATTTTGAAACCCCGACCGCCGGGTTCACCCGCACACCGGACACCGCAAAGGGAACCGCCAGTGCAATGACCAGCAGCGGCCCGAGCGTGTCCGCGATCAAACCAAAATAGCGGACCTCGTAGGGCACCACCTTCAGGTTGCCGGTCTCCTTGAAATGGCTGATGAGCCGGCGGAGTTCGAAAAACGAGAGGTCACCGGCCTTGCGGTCCATGATGAGCATCAGCTTCGGTTCTTCGTTCCAATCCCGCTGGAACAGCTCCGCGAAGGCCCGCGGTTCCACCATCTCGCCCGTCCCGGGCTCAAAGAGCAGCTCGCGGCCCTCCCGGAAAACCCAGCCTTGGCGCACGGGGTCGTGCCAGGCCTCGGCGGCGATGATGCGCCGCTGCTCGTGCCGCCGCGCATCGAGCTCCGATACCGTGACGCCATAGCCCTTCTTCGTGAACTGGCTGTAGCGGTTGAAAAACCACATGCGTCCCGCCGCCCGGTTGTCAAAGCCCACGCTGTAGACCGCCCCGACGCGGTCCTCCGGCATCGATTTCGCCTGCTGGCGATACTGCAGACTCTCCCGCAGTGCCCGCGACTCCTCGACCGACCAGGGCACCACGCTGGCGTTGAGATACAAGGTGAGGCCGCAAGTAACCGCCCCGACCACCCAAACCGGGGCCGTGATCCGCAGCAGGCTGACGCCCGCAGCTCGCAGCGCAGTGAATTCGTTGGCGCGGTGAAGCTTGCCGAGGACAAACAGGAGCGAGATCAGCAGCGCCACCGGCAGCACCAGCGCTAGGAAACCCGGCAACGTGACAAAAAAATACACGCCGAAATCCGCCCGGCGGGCTCCGAGGTCGTTGAGGTTGCGGAAGTCGTCATAGAGGACCTGCATGAGCAGCAGGCCCATCATGGCCACGAGCACCAGGCCGAGGATTTGCAGCCATTCACGCAACAGGTGTCGGTCGTAGGTGTTCAACGCAGCCGCATGAAAACCAGCCGACGCTGCGACGCAAAGCCCAAACCACCACGGTTTATTCCTCCAACTTGGGGTTTGCCCGCCGCACGCCCACTGGTCTTCACCCGCCCAGGGCCAAAACCCAAGCAGCCTAAGGCTCGCGACTGGGCATCATTCTGGTGGCAGGCAGCAGGGTCGGTCTCGGCAATTTACTCCGTTTCCCCTGCCTCGCAGCCCAATACCACCGCGACGCCTTCATGACCGCCTGCTTCGTTTCCCTTCCCCTGAGCGGCATTCCGACCTGCTGGGTGAAGTGGACCCTCAGCCGCTTCGGCAGACCGGCGGGCTGGCATTCAACCTCAGGCAGCCACCTTGCCCATTGCCGGACCTATCCTCCGCTACACGAACAACTCCCTGTTGTGGGGTTCAACATGGGCGCCAATCAAAACGCGCCGCCGCTTGATTTTGCGGCAAGTCCTCTTTTACTGACGGCCCTCCTTCTTTTCCCATGTCCAACACCACGCCGCAAAAATTCGAGTTCCAAGCCGAGATCAGCCAGCTCCTCGATATCTTCACCCACTCGCTCTACACGGAAAAGGAAATCTTTGTCCGCGAGCTTGTCTCCAACGCCGCCGACGCCTTGGAAAAGCTGCGCCACACCCAGTTGACCGAGAAGGAGGTCCTCGATGACAAACTCGCACTCGAGATCAACGTCACCACCGACGACAAGGCGAAGACCTTCACGATCCAGGACTTCGGCATCGGCATGACCCAGGCCGAACTGATCGAGAACCTTGGCACCATCGCCCACTCCGGCTCAAAAGCCTTTCTCAAGGCCATCGGCGAAGGCGAGGCCAAGAACACCAGCCTGATCGGCCAGTTCGGCGTCGGCTTCTACTCCGCCTTCATGGTCGCCAAAAGCGTCCGGGTCTACTCCCGCTCCTGGCGCACAGCCGAGCCCGGCCACGTCTGGACCAGCGACGGCTCCGGCAGCTATGAGATTGAGGCCAGCGAGGGCGAACGCCGGGGCACCAAGATCGTCATCACCCTGAAGGACGACGCCGCCGACTTCGCCACGGATTGGAAGGTCAAGGAGATCCTCGAGCGCTACAGTGCCTTCGTTTCCTTCCCGATCACCCTCAACGGCAAACGCGTCAACACCATCCAGGCTCTCTGGCTCCGCAACAAAAAGGAGATCAAGGCCGAGGAATACA
The DNA here is from genome assembly GCA_903952145.1 of uncultured Opitutaceae bacterium. Classification (GTDB taxonomy): domain Bacteria; phylum Verrucomicrobiota; class Verrucomicrobiia; order Opitutales; family Opitutaceae; genus UBA2377. The sequence goes on from CAJBES010000252.1 coordinate 21,220, forward strand.
CCGAATTCTACAAGTTTCAGGCCCACGCCTTCGACGAGCCCCGCCTGCGTCTGCACTTCTCGGCTGACGCCCCGCTCGCCATCAACGCCCTCCTCTTCGTCCCGAAGGACAACACCGAGAAACTCGGTTTCTCCCGCCTTGAGCAGAGCGTCGCGCTCTACTGCCGCAAAGTGCTCATCGATGCCAGGCCGAAGCAACTGCTCCCCGAATGGCTCCGCTTCCTCAAGGGCGTCGTGGACAGCGAGGACCTCCCGTTGAACATCTCGCGCGAGACGATGCAGGACAAGGCCCTCATCGAGAAGCTGAACAAGGTCATCACCAAACGCTTCCTCAAGTTCCTCGAGGATGAGGCTAAAAACCACCTCGATGCCTACAACGAATTCTACGCCGAGTTCGGCATCTTTCTCAAGGAAGGCGCCGCGATGGATTACACCCACAAGGACCAGCTCACGAAGCTCCTCCGCTTCGAGTCCTCGTTGACCGAGAAGGGCAAGACCACCTCCCTTGCCGACTATGTCACCCGCCTGGGCAGCGAACAGAAGGAAATCTATTACCTCGTCGGCCCGAACCGCGCCGCTATCGAGAACGGTCCGTATCTCGAGGGCTTCAAGGCCCGCAACCTCGAGGTGCTCTTCTGCTACGAGGCCGTGGACGAATACGTGATGAACAATGTCCGCGAGTTCGACGGCAAGAAACTCACCGGCGCTGACCATGCCGACGTGAAGCTCTCGGATCTCCCGAAGCCCGAGGGGGCGCTCAGCGAGGACGACACGAAAAAGCTGACCGGCTGGATCAAGGACACGCTAGGCGAGCGCGTGGCCGAGGTGAAGGCCAGCGACCGCCTCGTGGATTCGCCCGTGCTCGCGCTCAACGCCGACAAGATGATGTCACCACACATGCGCCGCATGATGAAGGCCATGAACAAGGATGGCGCCGAGGCGCCGCTCCGCGTCAACCTCGAGATCAATCCGCGCCACGCCATTTTGAAGCGGCTCTTCGAACTGCATACAGCCTCGCCCGACAAGGCGAAACTCGTCGCCGAGCAACTCCTCGATAACGCGCTCATCTCCGCGGGCCTGCTCGACGACGCGACCGCGATGGTCGCCCGTCTCAACAAGCTCCTCGAGAGCATGTGAAACCGCCTTGGGGCCGGTCTTTGACCGGCTCTTTCTTCCGCTTCACTCCCGCGCGGCGGCAAACGCCACCGCGTCCCCAAACCACGCCTGGTCGAATACAAAAAAATTGTGATCCTCGTCCGGGATGACATGCAGCCACTTCCGGCCCGGGTAACCGTCATACAACCGCTGCGCAAACCGCGCGGGCACCACTTGGTCGCGCTCCGCGGCCAGCACTGCCACCGGCCCGGGAAAGTCGCGCAGGTTCTCATCCGACCGCCAGACATCGCGCAACAGCCAACGCACCGGGATCCACGGATAATGGTGCGCCGCCACCTCCGCCAGCCGGTTGAAGGGCGACACCAGCACCAGGCCGCCCACGCGCTCCGGCCTCGCCTGCGCCACCCGTGCGGCCACGGCGCAGCCCAGTGATTCGCCGAGCAGGTGCGACCGCCCCGCCGCTGGCAGAGCGTCAATAGCCGCCAGCGCGGCCCCGGTGATGGCCGATTCCGAAGGCGCACCGGCGCGGCGGCCATAGCCTGGATATTCGAGCACATAGACCGACAATGCACGGCCCGGCGACACCCGCTCCAGTGCATCCGCCCAGTAGGCACGTTGCACGGCCAGACCGGCGTTGCCGTGCAACACCAACCACCGCTGTGACAAGCCCGGACCGTGCGCCTCACGCTTCCAGCCGATGCGGGCCCCGGCCGCATCCAGCCACGGTTTCAGCCCCGCCCCAGGGGCGTAGGCGAGCTGTTCGTCCAGCGGCATGCTGGACGGCAAATAAAGCATGCGCCGTTGGAACAGGAAGAGCATGACGCAGACGGCGGCATAACCGAGGGCCGCAGTGATTCCGATGATGAGCAACATACGCTTCATGCCACAGCACAGCTTCGCACCCACTGCAACCGCCGGCAAAGCTAAAGCGCGCAACCTGCCGCGAGGCCGGGCCCAATCTCCAGTCCTTAAACAGGCATGGCTGATCCATCGGTCCCGATTTTTCCCCTTCCGTCGCTTTTCCTTGGCCATGCAGATGCCACTGCCTAGGTTTGCCCCCACACCCATGCACCCCTCGACCCGACTCCTGTTCCTCTCCGTCGCCGTGCTTGCCACGGGCTTTGCCGCGGAAAAATCCGTGGAAGAAACCCGCCTGCTCCGCTTCCCCGCCACCAACGGCAAGGCCATTGTCTTCAGCTATGCCGGCCAACTTTACACCGTGTCCCCTGCCGGCGGCACCGCCCGCCGGCTGACCGACACCCCCGGCTACGCCATCTTTCCGCGCTTCTCAGCCGACGGCACCCAGCTCGCTTTCACCGCCCAATATGACGGCAACACCGAGGTCTACGTCATGCCCGCTGCTGGCGGCACGCCCAAGCGTCTCACCACCTCGGCCACGCTCGACCGCGACGACCTCGCTGACCGCATGGGCCCGAATAACATCGTCATGGCGTGGCGCAACACCGCCAACGAGGTCGTCTTCCGCTCCCGCTGGCAGTCCTTCAACCCCTTCATGGGCCGGCTCTGCACGGTCGGCCTTGACGGCGATGTGCCCGGGCAGATTCCGGTGCCGCGCGGCGGCTGGGCCACCTATTCGCCTGATGACACCAAGATCGCCTATAATCGCGTCTTCCGGGAATTCCGCACCTGGAAGCAATACCGCGGCGGCATGGCCGACGACATCTGGATCTTCGACCTGAAGACCGGCGGGCTGGAAAATATCACCAACCATCCCGCGCAGGACATTTTCCCCATGTGGGCGGCCAACGGGAAAATCTATTTCGTCTCGGAACGCACCCCGCGCGCCAATCTCTTCAGCTACGAATTCACCACGAAGCAGACGCACCAGCTCACGAACTTCACCGACTTTGACGTGAAATTCCCGTCGCTCGGCGCCAGCACCATTGTCTTCGAGCAGGCCGGCCGGATCTGGCGCCTCGACCTCGCCACCGAGAAGGCCGCCCCCGTGCCGATCGTCGTCCGCGAGGATGCCGCCACCACCCGCCCCGCTCTCATCAATGTCAGCCGCTTCCTGCAGGGCGTCGACCTTGCGCCCGACGCCCAGCGTGTCACCGTCACCGCCCGCGGCGACGTCTTCACCGCCCCGGCCAAATACGGCCCGGTCCGCAATCTCACCCAGACCACCGGCGTGCACGAACGCGACGCGGCGTGGTCGCCCGACGGCAGGTGGATCTCCTACCTCAGCGACGCCAGCGGCGAATTCGAGCTCCAGATCCGCCCGCAGGACGGCAAGGGCCCGGCCACCGCCCTCACGTCGGGCGCCGACACTTATTATTTCACCCCGGTCTGGTCCCCCGACTCGAAGAAACTCCTCTGGGCCGACCGCCAGCAGCGCCTGCGCTTCGTCGACGTCGAGACCAAGGCCATGACCCTCGTGGCCGAAAATCCCGAGACCACCATCCGACAATACGCCTGGGCCCCCGACTCCCAGTGGATCACCTACGTCCACGGCAGCGTCGCCGCCCCGGGCAAGGTCATGCTCTACAGTGTCGCCGACGCGAAAGCCCACGCGGTGACCGACGGCTGGTATGATGCCAGCGCCCCCGCCTTCAGCGACGACGGCAAATGGCTGCTCTTCGCCTCCGCCCGCGACTTCAACCCGATCTATTCCGACACCGAGTGGAACCACGCCTACCAGAACATGGAGCGCGTCTACCTGGTCGCCCTCGCCAAGGACACGGTCTCGCCCTTCGCCCCCAAGAGCGACGAGGTCGAGATCGCCAAGGACGAGCCGAAAAAAGACGAGGCCAAGAAGGACGCCAAGGACGGCGACAAGAAGGATGCAGCCACCAAGAATGACAAATCCGACGACAAGGTCGCGAAAGACACGGACGCCAAGAAGAACGGCGACGCCGACAAGGCGAAGACCGAGAAGGCGAAAACGAAAATCGTCGTGAAGGTCGACCTCGACGGTCTCGCTGGCCGCATCATCGGCCTGCCCGTCACGCCCTCCAACTACTCAAGCCTCCGCCTCATCGGGGAAAAACTCTACTATCGCCGCGTGCCCGGCGGCCCGGTCACCGGCGGCGGCGGCGGCGAAGGCTTTGGGGCCGGCCGCAACACCCGCTCTGTCCTCGCGGTCTACAACCTAAAGGAACAGAAGGAGACCGAGCTCGGCAACTTCGACAGCTTCGACATCAACGACAACGGCAAGAAGATGCTCGTGCGCAGCGGCCGCGACTACTCGCTGATCGACACGCCCGCCGGCAAGATCGAGCTGAAGCCCGAGCAGAAGCTCGACCTCTCCGGCCTCGAGGTCCGCCTCGACCGCCAGGCCGAGTGGACGCAGATCTTCCACGAGAGCTGGCGTCAGATGCGCGACTTCTTCTACGCGCCCAACATGCACGGCGTCGACTGGCCCGCCCAGCGCGACAAATACGCCGCGCTCCTCCCCGCCGTGCAGACCCGCAACGACCTCACCTATCTCATCGGCGAGATGATCGCCGAGCTGCACATCGGCCACGCCTACGTCGGCACCGGCGACCGCCCCGAGACCCCGCGCATCAAGACTGGCCTGCTCGGGGCCGAGGTATCACGCGATCCCGTCAGCCGCGCCTACCGCATCGACCAGATTCTTCACGGCGAAAACTGGCAGACCAAGACCCGCTCGCCGCTCACCGAGCTCGGCGTCAACGTCAGCGCCGGCGAATTCATCCTCGCCGTCGACGGCCGCCCGGTCCGCGAACTCGACAACCTCTACACCGCCCTCATCGGCAAGCCAGGCAAGCAGGTCGTCCTCCGCGTCAACGCCCAGCCCGTGGACGAGGGCGCGCGCGACGTCACCATCGTGCCGATCGCCGACGAGGCCCCGCTCTATTACGAGCAATTCGTCCAAAAGAACATCGCCTACGTCGCGGGAAAGACCGGCGGCAAGGCCGGCTACCTGCACATCCCCGACATGGGCCCCGAGGGCCTCAACGAGTTTGTCCGACGCTTCTACCCGCAGCTCACGAAGCAGGCGCTCGTCATCGACGTCCGCGGCAACGGCGGCGGCAATGTCTCGCCCATGATCATCGAGCGCCTCCGGCGCGAACTGATTATGATCAACCTCCGCCGCAATGGCACACCCGCCACCAACCCCGCGAACATGCTGCTCGGCCCGAAGGTGACGCTGCTCAACGAATACTCCGCGTCGGACGGCGACATTTTCCCCTACCGCTTCCGCGAAAGCGGCCTCGGCAAGCTCGTCGGCAAGCGCTCGTGGGGCGGCGTGGTCGGCATCTCCGGCTCGCTGCCATTCACCGACGGCGGCACGCTCAACAAACCCGAATTCGCTCCCTACGCCAGGGACGGCAGGAACTGGATCATGGAGGGGCACGGCGTCGATCCCGACCTCGTGGTGGACAACGACCCGGCGCGTGAATTCAAGGGCGAGGACCAGCAGCTTGACAAAGCCATCGAGGTCATCCTCGAGGAACTCAAGACCAAGGGCCAGACCCTTCCGCCGCCGCCGCCCTGGCCCGACAAGGCCTGAGGTCAGTTCATGCACTCGGATACTCGGATCATCTCGAAGTTGCGCAAACCAAATGGTGTCACGGTAGGCAGCCCGCTTGCGGGCGCTTCCTCGGTGCGCGAGCAAGCTCGCTGCCTATGGCGGAGGCTGCATGAGTCCGTATCGGGCTGAGGTGGGCAGCACGGATACCAACCCCGCAAAAAACCCCCGGCCGGCCGGGGGTTTATCTTGGCCTTCCCTTAATTTTTGATGCCGACGTAGTCGAGGTAGGGCTGCTGTGACTGCGGCCGGCCGAGGAATTTCTCCACCGACTCCGTCACATCGCGCGTGTGCCCCACGCCGTAGATTTCGTTGCGCAAACGGCGACCGACCTGTTCGTCGAGGAAGCCACCGGGTGCCGACTTGAAAACACTGGCCATGTCGATCGCGAGCACCTTGGCCCACAGGTAGCCATAGTAGCCGGCATCGTAGCCCGCGAGGTGGCCGAAGTAGGCCACAAAGGCGGTGTCGGAAGCAGGCGCCACCGCGACACGGGCGAGCACGGCGTTGCTGATGGCCACGATGTCCATTTTGGCCGCTTCGGTCGCGGGCCGGTGATGGAAGGCGAGGTCAACCAGGCCAAACGATAGCTGCCGACGGGTGGCATAGGCCTCCGTGGCCTGGCGGGCGGCCACGAGTGCGGCGATGGTCTCGGCCGGAATTTTCTTGGAGGTATCGCGGTAGTCGGCGGCAAAGGTGTCGAGCACCGCCTTGTCCCAGACCCAGTTCTCCAGCATCTGCGAGGGGGCCTCGACGAAGTCCTGCGGCACGGTAAATCCGCCCTGCGCCACGTAGCGCGACCGGCTGAGCATGGCATGCATCACATGGCCGAATTCATGGAAGAGCGTGACCACGTCGTTCTGCTTGAGAAGTGAGGGCTTGTCGGCGGACGGCGCGGGGAAATTGCAGAGCAGCGCCGCGACCGGCAGGTCGTAACGGCCGTCGGCCATCACGCCGCCCGCTTTCAGGGGGAAACAGGCGAAGTGGTTGAATTTTCCCTCGCGGGGAAACATGTCGAGGTAGAACGCCCCCATCGGGGCACCGGTGCCGGCGTCAGCCACCACGTAGAGTTGCACGCCGGGGGCCCATACGTAGGGCGGCTCCACCGCGGTAAACTTCAGCCCGAAGATTTTCTGGTAGATGGCGAACATGCCATCAAGCGTCGCCTGGTAGGGGAAGTAGGCGCGGAGCTTCTCGGCATCGACCGCGTAGCGTTCCTTGAGGAGCTTGTTCGTGTAGTAGCCGATATCCCACGGCTCGATCTTCGCGTCCGCTTGACCGGTGTGCGCGGCCTTGAGCGCCCGCAGCGTTTCCATCTCGGTGGCGTATTTTGGCTGCAGGCCGGCCACAAGCCCCTCTTCAAATTTCACCGCCGTGGCGCCGTCCTTGGCCATGCGGGTCTCGATCTGGTAGTCGGCCCAAGTGGCGTAGCCGAGTCTCCGGGCGATGTCGGCCCGGAGCGCGACGAGCTTGGCCAGCACGGGAATGTTGGTTTCGCGGGCGAGCTGGTTGCGGGCAATGTTCACGCGGCGCCGCACGTCGGCGTTGTCGGCGTTTTCCGCAATGGCGGAGGCGTGCCAGGTGACATTGGCCATCACCCGGTAGCGGCCGTCGGGCTGCTTGACCCCCGGACTTTCCAGAAAGCTCTGGGGTAGGCCGGCCAGTTCACCGGCGGTGAAGTCGAGCGGAGCACGGGCCCCGTTGATGTTGACCGCAAACTCAGTGTTCAGGCCGGCGAGGTCCTTGCGGAGCTTCTCCACCTCGGCGCGCTCGGCCGGTGGTAGGGCGAGGCCGGCCCGGCGGTAGGTGCGCATCTGCTCGTCGACCAGGCGCTGCTGCTCCCGGTCGAGGGCGGGCTTGCTGTCCGCCAAGGTCTTCAGAGCGCGATAGATGTCCTCGCGGTAATCCAGCCCCACACTCCATTCCTGCAGCTTGACGTTAATCTCGTTGGCCGTGTCGCGCAGGGCCTTGTCGGTGCTCGACTCGGCCAGCGTGCTGATGACCAGATAGATATCAGTCACCCGGGCCGTAATGGCATCATATCGGCCAAAGGTACTGGCAAAAGTAAGTTTCGCGGGATCCTGGGCGGCAAGGCCGGCCAGTGCAGCATCGGCCGTCTTGATGGCGCTTTCAGCCTGGGCTTTGACCTCCTCGGAGGTCAGGGGATAAACTGGCAGGGTCAGCGAGGCCTTGGCCTTGGCTGCCGAGGCTTGGAAATCGGTCAGCGCAACTGGGGCGGCAGGCAGCAGCGCCACACCAGTGGCAACGAGCAGGCAGGGAATGAGAACAATTCGGGGTGGTTTCATATAATTAAGGGGAAGGTTGGGTTGGACCCAGCAGAGGCTGGCAGCGCCCGCGTGGCAACCTCCGTTCCAGCCGGATTCATCCAATACGCCCTCTGGGTGAGGCCGTCATGTTGGGATTTTTGTTTGGCCGTCACGGGCCGTCGGCCCACGCTCACGTCATGTCCTTGGTTTCAATCAACCCCGCCACGGGCCGGCGCCTCCACATCCACGGCCCCCACACCTCCGTCCAGATTGCCGCCGCCCTGCAACTCGCCCACGCCGCCTTCCTCGGTTGGCGCGAGACCGCGCCCGCTTTCCGCGCCCGGCATCTGCGCAACATCGCCCGTGCGCTGCGCGCCCAAGGGGCCGGTCTCGCCAGCGTCATCACCGCGGAAGTCGGCAAACCCATCACACAGGCCCGTGCTGAAATCGAGAAATGCGCCATGGTCTGCGACTACTACGCGCGGCATGGCGCCGGCTATCTCGCCGACGAACACCCGGCGGGGGCCCCGAAAAACGCCCGCATCGTGTATGAACCGCTCGGGCCCGTGCTCGCCATCATGCCGTGGAATTTCCCGTTCTGGCAGTTCTTCCGGGCCGCCGCCCCCGCGCTGATGGCCGGCAACACGCTCGTGCTGAAGCACGCCTCCAATGTGTCCGGGTGCGCCCTCGCCATCGCCCGGATCTTTGCCGACGCAAAACTGCCGGCCGGCCTGTGCCAGGCACTCCTCATCCGCGCCCATGAGGTGCCGGCGCTCATCGCCGATCCCCGCATCCGCGCCGTCACACTCACGGGCAGCACGGAGGCGGGCCGGCAGGTCGCCGCCCTCGCCGGGTCCGCGCTCAAACCCTGCGTCTTCGAACTCGGCGGCAGCGATCCCTATCTCATCCTCGGGGATGCCGACCTCGCCCTCGCCGCCGAGGTCTGCGCCGCCTCGCGTCTCGTCAACTCCGGCCAGAGCTGTGTCAGCGCCAAGCGCTTCATCGTCGTCGCCGCGGTCCGCCGCGAATTCGAAAAACGCCTGGTGGCGCGCATGGCTGCCCGCCGCATGGGCGACCCGCTCAATCCCGCGACCGCCGTCGGCCCGCTGGCCCGGCACGATCTGCGCGATGAATTGCACCGGCAGGTCAGACAAAGCGTGCGCCGTGGCGCCCGGGTGCTGCTTGGCGGCCGGCCGGCGAAAGGCGCCGGGTGGTTCTATCCGCCGACTGTCCTGACCAACGTCAAACCCGGCATGCCCGCCTACGACGAGGAACTGTTCGGCCCGGTCGCCGCCATCATCCCTGTGCGCGATGAAGCGGAGGCCGTCATTGTGGCCAACGACACCGTTTACGGCCTCGGAGCTGCGATTTTCTCCCGGGATCGCCCCCGCGCCCGCGAGATTGCCCACCAGCTCGAGGCCGGGATGGTCTTCATCAACGACTTTGTGCGCTCGGACCCCACCCTGCCCTTCGGCGGCACCAAGCAGAGCGGTTACGGCCGCGAACTCGGCCTCCCCGGCATCCGCGCCTTCGTCAACTCCAAGACCCTCTGGATCGCCTGAAGCACCATGAAATCCGCCGCCGCCGCCCAATCCGTCTGGCTCGACACCGACATCGGCGACGACACCGACGACCTGCTGGCCCTCGCCCTGATTTGCGCCAGTCCCGAGCTCACCCTGACCGGCATCAGCACCGTGTTCGGCCAAACCCGCGACCGCGCCCGCCTGGCGCAGACCTTTCTCGCCACCGTTGGAAGTTCGGCCCTTCGCACCCCCGTCAGCGCAGGCTGTGGCCATGAGATGAACTGCGCCATGGACACGTGGATGAGCCAACAGCCGTTCTGGCCCAACGGCCCCGTGCGCCGGGCGCCGATCGCCCAGCTGGCCTGTGCCCGGCCGGCCGCCCTGCTGCCACCACTTGCGCCGACACACGGGGTGGACGCCCTCGCCACCCACCTGCGGGAACATTCCGGGGAAACCATCCCCATCGCCATCGGTGCCCTCACCAATCTCGCCACGCTGCTGCTGCGTTACCCGGGGCTGAAAAAAACGATCCCACGGCTCGTTGTGATGGCGGGGGAGTTCAAGACCCCGAAGTGGGAGTGGAACGTGCGCTGCGATCCCGTCGCGGCCGCGTGTGTCTTCGACAGCGGCATCCCCATCGCAGTCATTCCGTGGGAGATCGGGATGACGTGCACGATCAGTCGGCTGCAGCTCGACGACCTGTTCGCGCAGCGCACGCCCACCGGCCGGCTGCTCGCCCGCGCCGTGCGGCTCTGGCGCAAGGCCAAATACACTCCCGGTCAGACGGCCATGCCCCATCTCTTTGATCCCATGGCCGTGGCCGTCCTGTTGCGCCCGGAATGGTTCGAGTGGCGACGCGGCCGGGTGACGGTGTCTTTCGCCCCTGAGACCTTCGCCCACACGCGGTTTGCCCCCGACGCCAAGGGGCCGCACCGCGTGGCCTGGGCTGTAACAACCGGCCCGGCCGTGCGCACCGTCTGGCGCCGCATCCTCTCGCTTTGATCCGTTCCCTCCCGGTCCCAGCCTTGGTGCCATGCTGCCAAAGGGTTCAGCCTGCGGCGTCCCGCCAACGCGAGACTCCGGCCGGGTTTTTCCTGACGCATCAGAAATTATAACGCCGGAGCGGCGGCGCGACGGCACAAAGAGTTCACCCAGGCGAGTAACGGCTGGAACAGCGCGCATCTGCACATGGGCCGGCCGGAGACGGTGCGCGTGCATGTCGGCCGGCTGCGGCGCAGCAAGGTCGGAAATACCGAATACGCCAAGCTGACCACAATTGTGTAGGCCGACCCTTTACTAAATTCGCCAGGGTCTGGATGGGATTCCTTTCCGGATTGCCGACTGCCGCCAGCCGAATGCGGGGTGTCGCATGAAAACCTACTCAGTCCACGGCTTGTCAGCACAGGCAGTGATCTGCAGTCTGGCAGCATGTCCCGCCTCACTCTCTTCCTGTTTTGGGGAATAGGTCTGGTTTCCGCCGCGGCCCAGCCTGCATCGCCTTTGGCCAAAACCCCACCGCCGGGAAAGGCCGAGGCCCGTCTGTGGTTTGACCAATTCCTTCCGTCGGATTCCACGCATGCCCAGGCCCCCCTCCCAATCTCTTTTACCTATGACGGTCGTTCGTCCGGGGAACTCATGTCCGGCTGGTCGGTAAGGCACACTCAACGCGATCTGGATGCACTGAGGCAGGAGCGCGTCATAGCCCATACTGATCCGAAAACCGGCCTGGAGGTGCGCGTTGTCGCTGTCAGTTACCGTGATTTCCCCACGGTTGAGTGGACGGTTTATCTGAAGAACACGGGTACTGCAGACACTCCCATCATCGCCAACCTGCAGGCGCTTGACACCGTTTGGGAGCGGCAGGGACCGGATGAGTTTCTCCTGCACCATGCCTTCGGCACCTTCTATCCCAACTCGCCGACTGACTTCATGCCGCAGGAGAGCCGGCTTGCCCCGGGGCAGCGCAAACGCTTTGTGCCGAACAAGGGCCGGGCGTGTGCCGATGTCATGCCATATTTCAACCTAGAACTGGGCGGCCATGCGGGCGTCATCGTGGTGGTGGGTTGGCCCGGGGCCTGGGCGGCCGAGTTTGTCCGCGATGAGCAGACCGGCATCCGGGTCACCGCCGGACAGGAGCTCACCCATCTGCGGTTGCGGCCCGGTGAGGAAATCCGCTCGCCGCTCATGGTCCTGCAATTCTGGCACGGCGACTGGATCCTGGCGCAGAACATCTGGCGCCGCTGGATGCTCGCCTACAACCTGCCCCGGCCTGACGGGCAGCCCCCGCGGCCCATCCTCGCGGCCACCAGCAGCGCGCAATTCGGGGAAATGATCCGCGCGGATGAAGCCAGCCAACTCCAGTTCATCGACCGCTACCGCGAGGAGCAGTTGCCGATCGACTACTGGTGGATGGACGCGGGCTGGTATGTGCACAATGGCCGCTGGCAGGAGCCGATCATTTGGAAAGCCGACCCGGCGCGGTTTCCGCACGGACTCCGGGCCATCACCGATCATGCGCGCCAGGCCGGCATCAAGTCGATCGTCTGGTTCGAACCCGAGCGGGTGATGCCCAGCAATGCGCTTTATCAGCAGCATCCCGAATGGCTCCTGTCCAACCGCATCTCCAAACGACTTTCCAAGCTCCTCTATCTCGACAATCCCGCCGCCCGGGCTTGGTTGACCGAGACCATCAGCCAAGCCATTACCGCGGAGGGCATCGATGTATACCGGCAGGATTTCAATGTCCTTGAGCCCGCTGAAATCTGGCGGAGCAATGACGCTGAGGACCGCCAAGGCATAACTGAGAATCACCATCTGGTCGGCTACCTTGCCTTCTTCGACGAATTGCGACGCCGGCACCCGGGATTGCTCATTGACTCCTGTGCCGGTGGCGGTTCGCGCATCGACCTCGAATCCATGCGCCGGGCCCTGCCCTTCTGGCGTTCCGACTACAGCCTGGATGTCGTATCCAACCAATGCCAGAGCTACGGACTCGCCCTGTGGCTGCCGTTCTTTGGCACCGCCACCGGTCCTGGTCAGTTTACGGCTTACGAACTGCGGAGCAACATGACCTGCCCGCTTGTCATCCCCACCTGGGACCTGCGTGATCGCACCCTGCCCTACGCCGTCCTGCGCCGGGCCGTGCGCGAATGGCGGGAGTATGCGGCGAATTACTCCGGCGATTTCTATCCGCTCACGCCCTGCAGTCTGGGCGCGGATGTCTGGCTGGTCTGGCAATTTGACCGGCCGGAGGCCGGCCGCGGAGTCGTGCAGGCGTTTCGCCGCGCGGAGAGCATCTACGAAAAAGCGCTGGTCAAGCTCCGCGGACTCGAGGCCGCTGCAACCTATCGCCTCTCCGATTTGGATCACCCGGACAAGCCGCGTGAGATTTCGGGCCGCGTCTTGATGGAAACCGGACTTGACCTGACCATCGCGACCCGTCCAGGGTCCGCGGTCCTGACCTACGAGAAACTGGCAAAATAATGGTCCGTTCCCGTGACGGCTTGAACCGGGGGCCGGCCTTTCAGCTTGCCGCCCACAGAAGCGAACATAACGGCGAACAGAAAGAGGAGGAGAGAGAGAATTCAAACCACCGTCATCACTTCCGCAGAGCTGCGCGTCAGCACAATCGGACTCGGCTGCGTGACGTTCGGACGCGAGATCGACGAAGCCGCCGCGCATATCCTGCTCGACCATGCTTGCGAACGCGGGGTCACGTTTTTTGACACCGCTTCGGCTTATGCACAGGGCGCATCGGAAAGCATCATCGGACGATGGCTGACTTCACGTCGTCCTGCCGCAGGCACGGTGACGGTCGCCACCAAGATTCTGCCGCCCTATGAGCCAGCGCGTCTGGCCGACATCGTCGGCATGGGGTTGCGGCGGCTCGGCATCGCGGTGATTGACCTCCTTTACCTCCATCGCTGGGATGCGACCGCAGAAGCGCCAGCGACGCTCGCAGCGCTCGATTCCCTGGTGCGGGCAGGCAAAGTCCGCGCGCTGGGAGCGAGCAACTTCAACCAGCAACAGCTCGAAATCGCGCTGGCGTTGCAGCAGCAGCACGGACTTGAGCGCTTCAGCGTGGTGCAAAACAACCACAACCTCGCCGTGAGCGACGTGAGCACGGAGTATCGACAGTTTTGCGCCGCACGCAAGATCGCCATCGTGACCTACAGCCCGCTGGGGGCCGGCTTCCTGACCAGCAAGCATCGGCGTGGCGTGCAGCCCGGCTCGCGTTTTGATTTGGTGCCGGGTCATCAAGATGTCTATTTTCACGACGAAGCGCAACGGCGGCTCGCACGGCTGGAGTTGGTGGCCGCCCGCACCGGTCACAGTCAGGCGCACCTTGCGCTGGCGTGGGCCCTGCATCAGCCGGATGTGGCTTCGGTGCTCGTTGGTGGCCGCACCCCCGCACATCTCGAACAGGCATTGGCGGCGCAGACGTTCAACGACCCGGCGCTTTTCGCGGAACTCCAAGCTGATAACGAGATGCCGGCGCAATTGGCATGAACCTGGGATATGGGTAGCAGACCGGCCAAGAACATGGGGCACACCTTCAGGCCATGGCCTGGAATTATATGCTGCGCTTTTCGCTCGCTCCGCCGCCAAAAGTTCACTCGCTCACGCGGATGCATTGCCTGCGCCGCCTTTCGGTTCTCCTCCTGATCTCCGCCGCCATCGCCCCGGCCGGTTTCGCCGCGAAGGCCAAGCCGGTCGAGCAGATATACAAGGGGGCAATCATCATGGACGCCGCCTCTGGCCGTGTGCTGTTCGAGGACAACGCGGATGTCGTCAACCCGCCGGCCAGCGTCACCAAGCTGATGACGTTCCTCATCGTGCAGGAACGCATCCAAGCCGGGACGCTATCACTGCAAACCCCCGTCACCATCTCCGCCGCCGACTCCAAGATCGGCGGCACCCAGGTCTGGCTCAAGGAAGGCGAAGTCTTCCCGGTCGAGGAACTGCTCTACGCCCTGATGATCCAATCGGCCAATGACGCCGCCTATGCCCTCGCCCGCACCACGGCCGGCACCGTGCCCGCCTTTGTCGAATTGATGAACGCCAAGGCCAAGGAACTCGGCCTGACCCGCACCACTTTCCGCACCCCACACGGCCTGCCACCCGCCAGCCGCCGGATCAGCGAAGGCGACCTCACCTCCCCTCGCGACCTCGCTCTGCTCAGCCGTCACCTGCTGCTCAGGACGGAGATCCTGAAATATACGTCGATCAAGGTCCGCCCGTTCCGCGACGGCCAGCCCGTCGGTCGCATCGACATGCGCAACCATAACCATCTGTTAGGGGCCGTCGCCGGCGTGGACGGACTTAAGACCGGCTTCACCGCCGGCGCCGGCTTCTGCCTCGCCGCCACCGCCCAGCGTAACAACCGCCGCATCATCGCCGTCATCATGGGTTCGACCGACCGGAAGACCCGTGACATCAAGATGGCCGAACTGATCGAGAAAGGCTTCGCCTCTCCGTCCCTGGGCGCCACGCCGCCCGCCGCTTCCCTGCCATCCGCCGCCTCCCCGGTGGCGCACGCCCCATTGAGTCCCGTGGAAAAGGCCCCCCCCACCGGCACGACCGACACCCCGGCCATCAAGTTCTCGATTCCGAAAAAGTAAGCCAGAATCAGCCCAAAACGCCGGACCGCGTCTCCGTTCAGTGGGCGTGACCGTGCTCCATCAGGAGCATCATGAGACCCAGCACGATGAAGATCATGCCCAGCAGACCGGCTTCAAACTGCTCGAAGCTCTTGAGCTTGAAACGCTCAAAGCCCACCAGCGTCAGCCACGTGAAGGCCAGCATGCCGGTGAGCGTGGCGACTGCGAGAATGAGGCTGAGCACCACAAAGCCGCGCCAGCCGAACTGCACACCCGACAGGTAAACTGGCAGGAAGCCTTCGCAGGGCGAGAGCGTCAGCATCATGAAGAGTCCGCTGATCGCCGCCCAGTCCCCGGCCTTGTCGGACACGAGTTCGGTGTCCTGCAATTCCTCGTCCCAGTGGCTGCGCTCATGTTCATGCTCGCACTCCTCGCTGGGCTGGTGATGGCCACCCGGGGCATGGTGGTGCAGCACGCCGTGGCCGTGCAGTTGCCGCCAGCCGTAGAATCCGCCGATCGCCAGTAAAACAACACCGGTGCCCCGGATGAAGATTTCACCCAGGCTGGCATCAAGTTGAAACCCGAACCAGGCAATCCCGAGACCGAGCAGGCTGGTAAGGAGGACATGCCCCAACCCAGCCAAGGCTGCGACTGCGAGGGTTTTGCCCCGGCTCCAGCGCCGGGCGCGTGATACCAGCACGAACGGCAGCCAATGCGTCGGAATGGCCGCGTGGAAAAACGCCACCGTGAAGCCGGTGAAGGCGACCGTCGTGAGGATTGGGTAATTCATGAGGTGCAGCTGCTGTCGGCAGCAAATCCTGTCACCGGCAGTGCTGTCGAATGTGAACTGTAGCAAAGTCGTCAAGGCCGGGCCAAACACACCCGTTCTCCCTCCGCTTTGCCGTTCTCCAGGCCCGTTCACCCTGCCGCATGTCCGACGCTCCCGACTTCAACGCCATCCGCGCTACCTGTTCAATTTGCAGGACCGCCTCTGCCCCACCCTCGCGGGTGAAGACGGCGCCACCGGTTTCCGGGAGGACCTCCGGCAACGCCCCGATGGCGACGGACGCACGTGCATCCTGACGGAGGGTGCGGTCTATAAAAACGAGGTGGCGTTTGCCCGCGCCAAGGTGGCGCGGTTTTCAGTTTCTTTTTTCGGCGCATCCGTTGAGCTCATCACCCAACGCACAGCGACAAGCCCCCTCCGTCGAATGCCTCCACCGCATAAGCAGATACCGCCAGCACTGCAGCCCCATGACTGCGAGTAACGTTGTTTTCAACATTCAGCGGTTCTCCCTTCATGATGGCCCGGGGATCCGCACAACCGTATTCCTCAAAGGCTGCACCATGCAGTGCTTCTGGTGCCACAACCCCGAGGGCCAGCATCCCGCACCGGAACTTCGCTACTACCCTGATCGTTGCATTGCCTGTGGCAGCTGCGTCGCCGCCTGTCCGAATCACGCCCACGAACTTAACGACGGCATCCACACCTTCATCCGGGAACGGTGCGAGCTCAGTGGCCAGTGCGTTGCCACCTGCTTCCCGCGCGCACTTGAACTCGAAGGCCGCCGCATGACTGTGCAGGAGGTCATGGACGAGATCCTGCCCGACAAGCTCTTCTATGAGCTTTCCGGCGGCGGCGTTACGCTCTCTGGCGGGGAGCCCGCATTGAGCCGGGATTTTGCCCGGAACATACTGCGGCAGTGCAAGGAACACGGTCTTCACACCGCAGTGGAAACCTGCGGGGAGGCTCCCTGGACCGCGTTGGAAGCAATGCTGCCGCATACAGATTTAATGATGATGGATATCAAGCTCATCGATGCAGCGAAACACCGGGCATCGACGGGGCAATCGAACGAGCGCATCCTTGAAAACGCCCGGCGCCTCGCCGCCACCACCACACCCGTCATCTTCCGGACCCCCATCGTGCCCTCGGTGAATGATTCGGCGGAGGAAATCCGTGCCATTGCCAGCTTTGTCCGCCAGCTGGAGGAACAACGAACCAGGAACGGCGGAGCGACGGCAGCCATCACATACGAGATCATGCCATTTCACAGGCTTGCGGCCGGCAAATACGCCAGCCTTGGGCGTGAATACCAAGCCGCGGCCATCGATCCCCCCTCAAAGGCAAAAATGGCCGAGCTGGCTGATGCGGCGAGGGGCCAAGGCATGGAGACTCTGATGCAAGGCAATGGGATGTGACATTAGAAACGGAAAACAATGACCCATCCGACGGTACCTCAACTCACCTACCAAGACCGCATCGACCGGCTGCGCGCCACCAAGCTGCGGCACACGCAGGAAAAATTGCGGGAGCTTGGCTCGTCCGACATGGACGATCTGCCCGTTATATTGCCGCCGGCTGAATCCAGAAAAATGGCCCGCGTGGTGAACGGGTCAGGAGTGCTGATCCTTGATGCGCTTTTCAAGGATTACGTCCCGAAGAGCAACCACCCGAGCGGCGGCATCTTTGGCGCCAGAGCGTGCGGGGAGAATATCCGGGCCTTGCTCGACCTGCATCCTCCGTATGTCGACCCGTTGAGCTCACTGGCGGGCGCATACATGTCGCACTTCACGGCGTACCGTCAACCCGCATGGAATCCGGATTTCGACTACTCCCATCTGCACGAGAATCAGCGGAAGTACAAACTCCTGCACGGGATCGGTGCCGTGCAGCATTTCTGCCAAGATGAGGCGATCGGCCTGACCCAAGGCTGGGGCGGCATCCTTGGGCGGATACGACATTACCGCACGGTGAACCTGGATGCGGAAGCACAGGAATTGTACGACGGACTCGAACACATGGTGCTTGGGCTGCAGGACTGGATCAGCCGCCACGCGGCAACCGCAGCAAGTATGGCAGAACACGAAACGCACCCGCAACTGCGCCAGAACCTGATGGAGATCGCCGCCATCAATGAACGGCTGGTCAATGCTCCCCCGCAGACATTTCGGGAAGCGTGTCAGTGGATGCTCTACTACCAGCTGGCCGGGAAGATGTACAACATGGGCGGCTCACTCGGCCGAATCGACCAGTTTCTCTATCCTTTCTATGCGCCGGACAAGCAACGCGGTCTCCTGACGGATGAAGAGGCGATCTTTCACTTGGCGTGCCATTTCGTCATGGACACGAGCTATACCCAGCTCGGGGGCCCCGACGCCGAGGGCAATGACACGACCAACGAGCTTTCCTACCTCGTGCTTGAAGCCGCACACCGCCTCAGGATTCCGTTAAACGTGGGGGTGAGCGTCGGTCAGAACGTCGATCCGCAGCTCCTGCGGCGGGGGGTCGAGATTCTCTTCGAAGACCGGACCGGCATGCCGAAATTCCTCGGCGTCGACAACACGAGCGCCGGCTTCGCCCGGAACAATTACCCCATCGAGTTGGGCCGGCTTCGGGCCTATTCCGGTTGCCACTGGTGTGGAATTCCGGGGCGGGAATATACCGTCAACGACTGCGTCAAGGTCAACCTGGCCGCCGTCTTCGAAGTCGCCCTCAAGGACATGCTGGCCGACCCGGCTGCCCGACCAAGTGTCGAAACGCTCTGGAGCTTCTTTGTGAAACATCTCCGCTGCAGTGTCGGCACAGTTGCCCAGAGTCTCGATTTCCATCTGGACCATATGCACCGGGTCTTCCCCGAGCTTCACCTCGACCTGCTCTGTTACGGTCCGATTGAGAAAGGCCGTGATGCGTCCCATGGCGGCGTTGAGTTCTACAATCTGGGGATTGATGGGGCCGGCCTCGCTACCGTCGCAGACTCGTTTGCTGCGGTGGAACAGAGAATTGAACGGGAGGAACATCTTACTTGGGCTGACCTCGGCCGCATACTCGAGACGGATTGGGCCGGCACAAAGGGAGAACAGGCGCGCCTGATGATGAAGAGCACACCACGGTATGGCAGCGGCGGCTCGCGGGCGGATTTCTTCGGCGTCCAGGTTGTCCGGACCTTCACGAGCATCGTAAAAGAGAAGCCGACACCGCACGGCTTCAACATGATCCCCGGCATCTTCTCCTGGGCAGCAACGATCACCATGGGGAAGGATGTCGGTGCCACACCTAACGGGCGGCAGGCCCAAAGTCCGATCTCCCATGGTCCGAATCCCGACCCTGGATTCCGGCGAGATGCTGCACCGACCGCCCTGGCGCTGACGGTGGCGGCGGTTCAGCCCGGATTCGGCAACACCGCCCCGATGCATATCGAACTTGATCCCGGCATGGCAAAATCGCGCAAGGGCATTGACGAAGTGATGGCACTCATTCGGGGCCACTTCGCGATGGGCGGCACGCAAATCAATATGAACATTCTCAACAAGCAGACGATCCTCGAGGCCCACAAAGACCCGAGCACCCATCCAGATCTCGTGGTGCGGGTGACCGGTTTCAGCGCGTATTTCGCGAGCCTTTCCCCAGAGATGCGCCAGATCATCGTCGACAGGATCATCACCCAAGAGTAGCCCACACACCACTGAAGATGCAAGGAAGGCACTCCGCGATACAGTGCGCCCCATGGCGACCGTGAGCGCCAGTGCCAGCTCTACCGGCGTGGCCGCTATGTGGAGTACAACCTCACCTGGGATCGCGGCACACTCATCGGCCTGCAGAGCGGCGGACGCACCGAGTCCATCTTCATGAGCCTCCCGCCCTTGGTCCGCTGGGACTGCCTCTGGCAGCCGGAACCCGATTCGCCCGAAGCCCGGTTTGGCGAGGTCTTCCTAAAACCCAGCGATTGGCGCCAACGAATGCACCGTCAATCCCTGCCAACTTTTTGCTGCCAATAGATTGAAAGGCTTCCCAATCAGCGGTATTTAGCGTCAATTTGCGGCACATAAATATGACTTCCCGCGAACGCTTTCTCGCCGCCTGCGCCTGCACCCCGCTCGACCGTCCTCCACTCTGGGTCATGCGCCAGGCCGGCCGCTACCTGCCCGAATACCGCGCCCTCAAGGCGAAGTCATCCTTTCTTGAGATGGTGAAAACGCCCGCGCTCGCCACCGAGGTCACTCTCCAGCCCCTGCGTCGCTTCGCTCTTGATGCCGCCATCCTGTTTTCGGACATCCTCGTTATCCCCGAGGCCCTCGGCCAAGGTTACACCTTTCGCGACACCGGTGGTATCGCCATGGCCCACCGGTTGGAAACGCGGGCCCAGATTGAGGCCCTGGCCCCGGCCGAGGCGGTGCCCGAGCGCCTCGCCTACGTCGCCGAAACACTGGTGAGCCTGAAAAAGGAACTGGCCGGTCAAAAGGCCCTGCTCGGCTTCGGCGGTTCGCCGTGGACCCTGGCAACCTACATGGTCGAAGGTGGCAGTTCGGATGACTTCGAGCGCATCAAGCAGCTTTTTTACACTGACCGGTCCACCTTCGACGCCCTGCTGGAGAAACTCACCACCGCGCTGATCGCCTATTTTCAACTGCAGATCCGCGCGGGCGCCGATGCGATTCAGATCTTCGACTCGTGGGGCGGCATCATCGCCGGGCCGGATTACGAGGCCGCCTCGCTCCAGTGGATCCGCCGGATCGTTGCGGCCCTGCCGCGGGATTATCCCGTGATCCTCTACGCCAAGGGCACCGCGCCCCAGCTCACCGACCAGGCGTTTTCGGGCGTGAAAGTGCTGAGCGTGGACTGGACCAGCGACCTCGCCATTGTCCGGCGCACCCTGCCCGCCAACGTCGCCGTGCAAGGCAACCTCGACCCGGTCCTGATGTGCACCACTCCGGAAATCGTGCGGCGCGAGTCCCGTCGTCTGCTTGAATCCATGCGTGGCACCGCCGGCCACATTTTTAATCTTGGCCACGGCATCACCCCGCAGGCCAAACTTGAGTGCATGGCGGCCTTGGTGGACACGGTCAGCGGCTGGCGCTAATCCGGGGCAAATAACGCGCAAGAAATGCGCAGACGGCTCGGCGCCCTCAGGCTATATTGCAGATCCTGTGACTCATTCATCCCTCCCCACTGTTGCCGTCATCGGAGCCGGTATCACCGGCCTGACCGCGGCTTTCCGGCTCCACCAACGCGGTTTCGCCGTCAAGGTGTTCGAGCAAGCCGCGCATCCCGGCGGTTCCATCCGCACCTACCGGGAAGCGGGTTATCTCATCGAGGGTGGCCCCAACACCCTGCAACTCGGCGCCAGCGAGGTGAAACAGTTGATCAAGGATATCGGCCTGGAGCCGGCGATGCAGGTCGCGGGCGCCACGGCCAAAAAACGGTTTATCGTCCGCGGTGGGAAATTTGTCCCCGTGCCGATGGGCCCGGGTTCATTTTTCTCCACCCCGTTGTTCTCCTTCCGCACCAAGGCGGCCATCTTCGCCGAGCTGCTCAGTCGCCGGCGCGAGCGGACGGCCGATCTCAACCTCGCAGAACTGGTCTGCACGCATTTCACCCAGGAACTGGTCGACTACGCGCTCAACCCGCTCATCGCCGGCATTTACGCGGGCGATCCCGCCATGCTTTCCGTTCGCCATGCCTTCCCCATGCTCTGGGAGGCGGAGCGTTCCCATGGCTCGCTGCTGCGCGGCATGATGGCCGCTGGCAAGGCCCGGAAAGCCCGTGGCGAATCCGGCCCGGCCTCCATCGTATCGTTCAAAGACGGACTCCAATCCCTCACCGATACGCTGGCCGCCAAACTTCCCGCCGGGTCCGTGCTTTGCGGGGCCGCAGTTGAAACCGTCATTCCCGGGCGTCCGCACCGCATCGCCTGGCGTCAATATGGCCAGACGGCCACCGGCGATTTCGACCTCATCGTCCTTGCCTTGCCTGCCACGGCCCTGGCCCAGCTGGTCATCGGCTCCGGCGCCGAACGACCGCTCGCCGTCCTCGATGAGATTATCCAGCCACCCGTGTCTTCGCTGTTCCTCGGTTACCGTCGCGAGCAGGTGACCCACCCGCTGGATGGCTTTGGCGGACTGGTGCCCGCCGTGGAACATCGCTCTGTCCTCGGGATTCTTTTCTCATCCACACTGTTTCCGAACCGGGCCCCGGAAGGGCAGGTCGGTCTCACCGTCTTCGCCGGCGGTTCGCGTGCGCCCGATCTGGCCCGGCTGCCCACCGATGCGCTGCTCGCCCAGATCGCCCGCGACCTGCACGATCTG
>CAJBES010000253.1 GCA_903952145.1 uncultured Opitutaceae bacterium
CTGCGGTTTGACCCAGCTTCCGCCTGCATTCCAACTGCTCGAGGCCACCATGCCCAGATGTAACCCAAGGCGGTCCGCCTGTTCGATCGCATGGTTGACAGCCTTGAGCGATTCAGGACCGAGGAAAGGGGGCCCGGCCGGCACCTTCTCCTCCGGATGGGTATGGATCACACCAATGTCCCAGATCTCCACGCCGGACATGCCCTTGGCCTTCATCTCCTTGAGTTCGTAAGTCATCCGTTCGAGATCCACATTGCCGTTCATCCAGTCCCAGAATGCGCCGGGCCGCGCTTCCATCGGCGGATCCCGGAACAAGGCCGCCGTGGGTTCGCGACTCGCCGCCGGGCTGGCGTGGGCGATGACGAACTCCACGAGTTCCTGGCATTGGAAGAACCCGTCCCAGACATTATGGCCTTGCCCGGGCGGAATTCTAAGCCGCATCGAGCCGCCCAGCTCGCGGTAACGACTGGCGAGCAAGGCGGAGTTGTCTTTCAGAGGCACCACATCATCCGCATCGCCGTGGATGTGAAAAATCGGCACGCCGGCTTTTGCCAGTGGAGCGAGGCGGTCGATCGGGTTGTGTTGCGCGAGTTGTTCTTCGAGTTGCGCTGCGGTCAGGCCATAGGCACCGCAGGCGCGATCCAGCCCGGGCCAACTGCGGAGATTGCCAACGGGATAGATCCCGGCGATGCCGCCCACCGAATCCGGATGCTCGGCGGCCCAGTTGTAGAGCATCAACCCGCCGCGGCTGCGTGGCAGCAGGACGGGCTTGCGGCTGAACCCGCGCTTTCCAATCAATTCCTGATAAAACGCCGTGAAGTGGGCACGCCCTTGCGGACTGCCATAGGATTCGCCGACGTCCACGCCGGCCACGGCGATGCCGGCCGCCAGAAACCGTTTGAACATCCAGGTTTCACGCGCTTCTGGAAGGGCGGGCAAAGTAGGCGCATACCACACCCACGGGGTGGGGCGGTTCGGGTGGAGGTTCTCAGCCGCTGGAAGCATGACGAATGCGGTGCGACCATCGACCTTGAAGACTTCTCCAGCAAGAGGCAGCACTTTCTGCAGTTCTGCCGTCTCGGCGGCCCAAGCCCGGTTCATTGGGAGAGCCATCGTCAAAGCCGACAGCGTCAATGCCAGCAAATAGCGTTGGGATGAGGGCCGTTGAGGGTGCTTCGCGTTGTTACGCCCGCTAAAGCCGGACCGGAGGGCGGGAACAAGGGGATTGTTTCCGCCTGCTTTCGCGGCGGTGCCACGAGATTTCTTCCATTCAATCAATGTTCTTATCATAATTTCTCTCTATTTCTTCAACAGCCTCTTCATTCCCTCACCCAGCGCATCGCCAATCAGAAAGTAGCTTTCCGCATTGCCGAACCAGTGGTGCCCGTGTGTGGGATCGGGCGAGAGTACCGCAGGGCGGTCTTCGAGCCAATATCAATGATTGCCATGGCTTGGTGCGCGGCGGATTCGCCACTATTTGGGGATGGGATTACGCAGCCGATGGCGGCGGCTGAGCGCCTTACCCGGCGCTGCGAACCGGCGTGCCGGGGGATTTTGTCTCCCTGCCGGCGCCCGACGTTCCCGCGGGTCCTATGAA